>NZ_JAQZAB010000128.1:0-3787 GCF_028640915.1 Pseudomonas sp. B3G-3
GCCGCTGCCGAGCCTGCGAGGCTGCGATCGACGGCGCAGCCGTCGCAAAACCGGTAACCGCGTTGCATCAGGTACACCGCGTGCACTGGTTTAGCGGCTGCGTTGCAGCCGGTCGCAGCCTCGCGGTGCTCGGCAGCGGCTACGGAGCGCGAAGGAGGGGGGGAGATCCGCGTCAGGCGCTTACAACCAATTCCAGAAGCGGCTCCAGAAGCCGCGGTTCAGCTCTTCCCGGCAACCGGCGTATTGCTGGCCGTACAGGCTGGAACGGCTTTGCACCTTCATCGCCACGGTCTGCAGCCAGGGCTTGGTCGTATAGGTCTGGCGGCGGTAGCCGCCCCAGCCTTCGTGGTAGTTCAGGTACTGGCGGTAGGCGTCCTGCTTGGTCACGCCATTGACCCGCGTGGTCTGGTCCATGTACCAGCCGATAAAGTCGGTGGCGTCGGCGAAGTTGGTCCGGCTGGCCCAGTAGTTGTCGCCCTTGCGCTGGTAGTCGCCCCAGACTTCGTCCTTGGCCTGCGGGTAGCCGGCCGCCGAGGTCACCCGGCCCCAGGGAATCACCCACAACAGGTATTTGCGTGGCGGCAAGGCGTCCTGCTTGAAGCTCGATTCCTGGTAGATGATCGACAGCGGCACCTGGATCGGCACCCCCCATTTCTCTTCAGTGGCCTTGGCCGCCTTGTACCAGTCGCTTTTCTCGCGAAAGATCTCGCAGATGTCGTTGGGGTTGGCCGGCGGCGAGGTCGCGCAACCGGTCAGGATGAGGGGGAATACTGCGGCGGCATAGGCGAAGCGGGTCAAAGGCAAGGCTCTATTCGGGTCGATGGGAGCGCCGCGTGGCGCTCCTGCGATCAGTTCAGTTGGTGGCGATAGGGCAGGTCCGGTCCGGTCTTGCCACAGGTCAGCGCCGCGGCGCGGATGGCGAACCTGAGCATCTGGTCGATCTGGTCCCGGCTCAAGCCCGCCACACCCTCCAACGAATCCAGCTGTCGTTCGGTCAGCCAGGCAATCAGAGCGGCCTGGAAGGTGTCGCCGGCGCCCACGGTGTCGGCCATCTTAATCGGCATGGCCGGCGCCGACCAGCGGCCATGTGCCCGACTGAACACCGTCGCGCCCTCTGCGCCGCGGGTCAGGAACACCAGCTGGCAGTGATGCTGCAGCCAGCCTTCGATCACGTGCTGCGGGTCCTGGTCGGGGTAGAGCAGGTGCAGGTCCTCGTCGCTGACCTTGATCAGGTCGGCCAGCCGGACCAGGGTGTCGATGCGCTGGCGCCACAGCTGGATGTCCGGGGCCGGGTTGAGGCGCACGTTGGGGTCGAGGCTGATCAGGCGCTGGCCGCGCTCGCGGCGCACCAGCGCCAGCAGGGTGTCGGCGATCGGCTGTACCACCAGGGAAAACGAACCGATGTGCAGGCCGCGCACCCGGCTGTCGAGCGGCGGCAGGTCGGCCAGTTGCAACTGGCGGTCGGCGCAGCCTTCGCCACGGAAGCTGTATTGCGGCGAGCCATCGGCGCCCACCGCGACCATCGCCAGGGTGGTCGGCGCCTGGACATGCAGCAGGTAGTCTTCGCCCACGCCTTCGTCGCGCAGCACCTGCAACAGGCGCCGGCCGAGGTAGTCGGTGGACAGCCCGGCGAACAGCGCCGCGTCCACCCCCAGGCGGCGCAAACCCATCGCGACATTGAAGGGCGAACCGCCAGCGATTGCCTGGAAGTTGACCCGCGATGCCCGACCGCTGGCATCGTCTTGGCTGAAAAAATCGAACAGTGCTTCACCACAGACCAGGTACATAGTCATTCGCTCTTCAAAAGGGTTGCCACATGCTGTTGGTAGCCTTCGTAGGCCTGCTGGTAGGCCGCGACATTGGCCGCTATCGGTAAGGTTTCGCTGCTTGCATCGAGCCTCACGCAGCGCTGGCACAGCTGCGCCAGGCTCTGCGCCTGGCCGCTGTGGTGCGACTCGCACCATGCCGCCTGGATCGCCGCGCCCAGGGCCGCGGCTTCGCTCTGCTCGGTGCAGACCACCGGGGTGTGCATGATATCGGCGACCATCTGCCGCCACAGCGGGCTTTTCGAACCGCCGCCGATCAGGCGGATGCTCTGGCTTTGCAGACCGTTATGGCGCAGCAGGTCCAGGCCGTAGCGCAGGCCGAAGGTGGTGCCTTCGACCACCGCGCGGCACAGGTTGGCCCGGGTCAGGTTGTTGGCGGTCAGGCCCAGCAGGCTGCCGCTGGCATGGGGCAGGGCGGGGACCCGCTCGCCGTTGAGGAACGGCAGCATGCACACGCCCTCGGCGCCGATCGGCGCCTGCGCCACCCGTTGGTTGAAGGCGTCGATATCCAGCTCGAACAGTTCGCGCACCGCGCTCGTGGCATTGGTCAGGTTCATGGTGCAGATCAGCGGCAGCCAGCCGCCGCTGGAGGAACAGAAGGTCGCCACCGCGGCGTCCGCGCTGACCCGGGGTTGCTCGGCGTAGGCGTACAGGGTGCCGGAGGAACCCAGGCTCATGGTGATCGCCCCGGGCTGGATATTGCCGGTGCCGATGGCCCCCAGCATGTTGTCGCCGCCACCGCTGGACACCAGCGCCCGCGGGTTGAGACCCAGTTGCCGGGCGATCTCCGGCAGCAGGGTGCCCACTGGCTGGTGGGCTTCGAGCAGTTCCGGCAAGGCGGCTTCCAGGCGGCCGTCGGGGTCGATGTGCCTGAGCAGCGCGAGGTCCCATTGCCGGGTCCGCACATTGAAATAGCCGGTGCCCGAGGCATCGCCGTATTCGCTGCAGCAGCGGCCGGTCAGCCAGTAGTTCAGGTAGTCGTGGGGCAGCAGCACATGGGCGATGCGCTGGAATATCTGCGGATGCTGCTCCCGGGTCCACAGCAGTTTCGACACCGTGTAGCCGGGGGCAATCGCCACGCCGAGGCGCTCCAGGGAGCCCTGTTCGCCGCCCAGATGATCCAGCAGGCGCTGGTTCTGCGGGGTGGATTCGGTGTCGCACCAGAGCTTGGCCGGGCGCAGCACCTGGCCCTGTGGGTCGAGCAGGACCAGGCCGTGCTGCTGGCCGGACACGCCGATGCCGAGGATGTCTTGGCCGCTGATACCCGCGGCCAATAAGGCCCGGCGGGTGGCCAGGGCGAACGCCTCGCGCCATTGCCCGACGTCCTGTTCGCGGCGGCCGTTGGCACCGCTGATCAGGCTGTGGGGCGCCGCGCCCAGGCCCAGTACGTCACCGCTGGCGGCGTCGAGGACGACGGCCTTGGTGCCCTGGGTGCCGCAGTCGATGCCGAGGAAAAGCTGTTGCGTCGTCATGGATGAACCTGCACAAAATTCAAATCAAACCCACTGTAGCCGCTGCCGAGCCTGCGAGGCTGCGATCGATTGCGGAGCAATCGCAAAACCTGAATCCGCGATCTGCCTGGAGAAACGCATCGGCAGGCCTTGCGGCCGCTACGCAGCCGATCGCAGCCTTCGGCAGCGGCTACAGGGTTTGCGGTGGCTATGTAGCCGCTGCCGAGCCTGCGAGGCTGCGATCGATTGCGGAGCAATCGCAAAACCTGAGCCCTCGATTTGCCTGGAGAAACGCGTTGGCAGGATTTGCGTCGGCTACGCCGCCGATCGCAGCCTTCGGCAGCGGCTACAGGGTTCGCGGTGGCCGTGTAGCCGCTGCCGAGCCTGCGAGGCTGCGATCGGTTGCGTAGCAATCGCAAAACCTGAATCCGCGATCTGTCTGGAGAAACGCATCGGCAGGCCTTGCGGCCGCTGCGCAGCCGATCGCAGCCTTCGGCAGCGGCTACAGGG
>NZ_JAQZAB010000128.1:3837-12570 GCF_028640915.1 Pseudomonas sp. B3G-3
AGCGGCTACAGGGTTCGCGGTGGCCGTGTAGCCGCTGCCGAGCTCGCGAGGCTGCGATCGATTGCAACGCAATCGCAAAACCTGGGTCCGCGATCTGTCTGGAGAAACGCGTTGGCAGGATTTGCGGCTGCTGCGCCGCCGATCGCAGCCTTCGGCAGCGGCTACAGGGTTTGCGGTGGCCGTGTAGCCGCTGCCGAGCTCGCGAGGCTGCGATCGATTGCGTAGCAATCGCAAAATCTGAGTCCGCGATCTGTCTGGAGAAACGCGTCGGCAGGATTTGCGTCGGCTACGCAGTCGATCGCAGCCTTCGGCAGCGGCTACAGGGTTTGCGGTGGCTGTGTAGCCGCTGCCGAGCTCGCGAGGCTGCAATCGATTGCGCAGCAATCGCAAAGCCTGGGTCCGCGATCTGTCTGGATAAACGCATCGGCGACAGGCAAGCATCAGCGGCCCCGGGCCAATACCCGCTCCAGGGTGCGGGTCACGCCGTTGTCGCGCAGGCTGCTGTAGCAGCGCTCGAAGGCGGCGGTGAATGCCGCGCTGGCGGGGATCGCCGTGCCGAAGATTTCCTCGACCGCCAACAGCCGCTGGCCGATCAGTGCGTCATCCGCCACCAGCGCCTGGCAGAACGCGGCCCGTGGGTCGGGAATGGCGTAGGTGTCGCCGTTTTCGTCCACGCCCTTGAGGTACAGGGCCCAGGCGGCGACCACCAGGGCGGCGCGCTCGGTGTCGCGGCCGTCGGCGATCAGGCGATTGAGGGTCGGCACGGTGAACTTGGGCAGCTTCGACGAGCCGTCGGAGCAGACCCGCTCCAGCTGGTCGGCAATCGCCCGGTTGGAGAAGCGCGCCACCAGGGTGTCCTTGTAGTCGTCCAGGTCGATGCCCGGCACCGGCGCCAGTTGCGGGGTCACGTCCAGGTCCATGTAGGCGCGCATATAGGCGACGAACAGCGGGTCGGCCATGGTCTCGTGGACAAAGCGATAACCCTTGAGGAACCCCAGGTAGGTCAGGGCCAGGTGGCTGCCGTTGAGCAGCTTGATCTTCATCTCCTCATAGGGCGTGACGTCGTCGGTGAATTGCACGCCGACCTTTTCCCAGGCCGGCCGGCCGCTGACGAACGTGTCTTCCAGCACCCATTGCGCAAAGGGCTCGCAGACCACCGGCCAGGCGTCGTCGATGCCGTGCTGGTCGTGCAGTTGCAGGCGGTGGGCGGTACTGGTCATGGGCGTGATGCGGTCGACCATGGCGTTGGGAAAGCTGACGTTGGCGGCGATCCAGTCGTGCAGGTCGGCGTCGCGCTGGCGGGCGAAGGCCAGCAGCGCCTTGCGGGTCACCGCGCCGTTGTGCGGCAGGTTATCGCAGGACATCAGGGTAAAGGCCGGGACCCCGACTGCCCGGCGCTGGGCCAGGGCCGCGCAGAGAAAACCGAACACGGTCTTCGGCTGCTGCGGGTGGGCCAGGTCATGCTGGATCTGCGGCAGGTGGGCCATGAACTCGCCGCTGCTGTCGTCGATGCAGTAGCCACCTTCGGTGATGGTCAGCGAGACGATACGGATCTGCGGGTCGGCCAGTTTGTCGATCAGCGCCTGGGCACCGTCCTCGGCCAGCAGCATGTCGCTAATGGCGCCGATCACCCGCACTTCGGCGGCGTCGCTGTCGCCCAGCTCGAACAGGGTGAACAGGTAGTCCTGGCCGGCCAGGTCGTCGCGGGCGCGGCGGTCCTCGGCGCGCAGGCCGACCCCGCAGATGCTCCAGTCCAGGCCTTCGCCGGTGTTCATCAGGGCATCGGTGTAATAGGCCTGGTGCGCCCGGTGGAAACCACCGACGCCGATATGCACCATGCCTTGCCGGGTCTCGGCCAGGTCGTAGGCGGGCAGCCGCACTTCAGGGGCCAGGCGGTGGAGGTTGTGTCGGTTCAGTTTCATCGTTCGGTTCTCGTTCAGGCGGCGGCGCGCAGCGGCCTGGCCACGGCCACGCCGTCGGCATCGAAGAGGTGGCAGTGTTCGGCATCCAGGTGCAGGTTCAGTTGCTGGCCATAGGCGCTGGCCAGGTCGCCGCGGATACGCAGGGTCAGCGCTTCGCCGGACGCGGTGACGACGTGGCAGAAGGTGTCGCTGCCCAGGCGCTCGCTGACGTCGGCGGTGACCTGCAGGGTGCAGTCGCCGGGGCGGGCCAGTTCCAGGTGCTCGGGACGGATGCCCAGGGTCACCGGGCTGCCGACGCTCAGGTGGGCGCCGCGCTGTGGCAGCTGGATGCGGGTGCCGGCCTCCAGCAGCACCTCGCAGCCCTGGCCATCGACCCGGCTCAGCCGGCCCTTGAGGAAGCCCATCTTCGGCGTGCCGAGGAAGCCGGCGACAAACAGGTTGGCCGGGCTGTGGTACAGCTCCAGCGGCGAGCCCACCTGTTCCACGCGGCCGCCGTTGAGCACCACCACCTTGTCGGCCAGGGTCATGGCTTCGACCTGGTCGTGGGTCACGTAGATCATGGTCGCCTGCAGCTCTTTGTGCAGGCGCGCCAGCTCGAGGCGCATCTGCACCCGCAGCGCCGCATCGAGGTTGGACAGCGGTTCGTCGAACAGGAAGATCTTCGGGTTGCGCACGATGGCCCGGCCAATCGCTACGCGCTGGCGCTGGCCGCCGGACAGTTGCTTGGGCTTGCGCTCCAGCATCGGCCCCAGCTCGAGGATGCGCGCCGCTTCGTTGACCTTCTGTTGCACCTCGGTTTTCGGCACGCCGGCCAGGTCCAGGGCGAAGGACATGTTCTTGCGCACGCTCATGTGCGGGTACAGGGCGTAGGTCTGGAACACCATGGCCAGGTCGCGCTTGGCCGGGCTGACTTCGGTGATGTCGCGACCATCCAGTTCGATGCTGCCGCCGCTGACTTCCTCCAGGCCGGCGATCAGCCGCAGCAGGGTGGACTTGCCACAGCCCGAGGGGCCGACGAAGACCACGAACTCCTTGTCGCGCACCTCCAGGTCGATGCCCTTGATGATGGAAAAACCTTCGAAGCCTTTTTGCAGATTCTTGATTTTCAGGTTGGCCATGGAATCTCTCCGGATTTCAGAATTTCGGTGTAGCCGCTGCCGCAGGCTGCGATAGGCACCGCAGGGGCCTCGGCGCCTGTGCGGTCGCTGGCGAGCCTGCGGCTCGATCGCAGCCTTCGGCAGCGGCTACAGGGTTTGGATCAGCGTTGATCAAGGGTGGCGTTCGGGTTATTTCACGGCGCCGAAGGACAGGCCGCGCACCAGCTGTTTCTGGCTGATCCAGCCGAAGATCAGGATCGGCGCGCAGGCCAGGGTCGAGACCGCCGAGAGCTTGGCCCAGAACAGCCCTTCGGGGCTGGAGTAGGAGGCGATCAGCGCGGTCAGCGGCGCGGCGTTGGACGAGGTCAGGTTCAGCGACCAGAACGCCTCGTTCCAGCACAGGATCAGCGACAGCAGCACGGTGGAGGCCAGCCCGCCCTTGGCGATCGGCAGCAGCACCCGGAGCATTTCCTGGCCCAGCGTCGCACCGTCCAGCCGTGCGGCCTCGAGGATGTCCCGGGGGATGTCCTTGAAGTAGGTGTAAATCATCCAGACCACGATCGGCAGGTTGATCAGGGTGTAGATCAGGATCAGCGCGATGCGCGTGTCCAGCAGGCCAAAGCTCTTGGCCAGCAGGTAGATCGGCATCAGCACGCCCACCGGCGGCAGCATCTTGGTCGACAGCATCCACAGCAGGGTGCGCTTGGTGTTGCGGGTCTCGTAGAAGGCCATGGAGTAGGCCGCCGGCACCGCGATCAGCAGGCACAGGGCGGTGGCGCTGAAGGAGATCACCACCGAGTTCCAGGCGAAGGCCAGGTAGTTGCTGCGCTCGTTGATGTGCAGGTAATTCTCCAGCGTCGGCGTGAAAATGAACTGCGGCGGCGTGGCGAAGGCATCGATTTCGGTCTTGAAGCTGGTCAGCAGCATCCAGAAGATCGGGAAGAAGATCAGGATGGCGATGGCCCAGGCCAGGGTGCCGAGCAGCAGGCTTTGCAGGCGGCGGGATTGTTGCAGGGTCATGGCGCGCACCTCAGGGCTTGTCAGTCAGGTTTTTGCCGAGCATCCGCACCAGGATGATCGCGGCGATATTGGCGATGACCACGGCGATCAGGCCGCCGGCCGAGGCCATGCCCACGTCGAACTGCACCAGCGCCTGGTTGTAGATCAGGTAGGCGAGGTTGGTCGAGGCGTAGCCCGGGCCGCCGTTGGTGGTGGTGAAGATTTCGGCGAACACCGAGAGCAGGAAGATGGTCTCGATCATCACCACCACCGCGATGGGCCGCGCCAGGTGCGGCAGGGTCAGGTGCCAGAAGATCGCGATGGCCCCGGCGCCATCCAGGCGTGCGGCTTCCTTCTGCTCCTGGTCCAGCGACTGCATGGCGGTCATCAGGATCAGGATGGCGAACGGCAGCCACTGCCAGGAGACAATGATGATGATCGACAGCAGCGGGTAGTGAGCCAGCCAGTCCACCGGCTGGGCGCCGAACAGCTTCCACACGGCGGCGAGAATCCCCGACACCGGGTGGAAGATCAGGTTCTTCCAGATCAGCGCGCCCACCGTGGGCATGATGAAGAACGGCGAGATCAGCAACACCCGGACGATGCCGCGGCCGAGGAACTCGCTGGCTTCCAGCAGGGCGCTGATCAGCACCCCGAACACCACGCTGATCAGCAGCACGCTGCCCACCAGCAGCAGGGTGTTGCCGGCCCCGGGCAAAAAGCCCGAATCGCTGAGGAAGTAGCTGAAATTTTCCAGCCCGACGAACTGGTTTTCCCCGGGGTACAGCAGGTTGTAGCGGATCAGCGAGAAGTACAGGGTCATGCCCAGCGGCACGATCATCCACAGCAGCAACAGCGCCACCGAGGGGCTGACCAGGAACCAGCCGGGGTTGAGCAGGCGGCGCTTGCGCGCGACCTGGGGCATTGGCAAATGAGCTTTGGCAGTCGAGGTATTCATGGCGATCACAACCGTTCAGGTACGCGTAACGCGGTTCCCTGTAGGAGCGAGCTTGCTCGCGATGGTCGTCAACGATAACGCGCCCAACCTGGGTGAATGCGCTGTCTTGACGTTTTTCGCGAGCAAGCTCGCTCCTACAGGTTTTGGGGGATTACTTGGGATAGCCGGCGCGTTTCATTTCGCGTTCGGTGGTCTGCTGGGCGGCGGCCAGGGCCTGGTCGACCGTGGTCTGGCCGATCAGCGCGGCGGAGAACAGCTTGCCGACCTGGGTGCCGATGGCCTGGAACTCGGGAATGGTCACCAACTGGATACCGATGTAGGGCACCGGCTTGAGGGTCGGCCTGGTCGGGTCGGCGACTTTCAGCGATTCCAGGGTCACCCTGGCGAACGGCGCGGCCTGCAGATAGGCCTCGCTGTAGGTCGAAGCGCGGGTGCCCGGCGGCACGTTGGCGATGCCGTCTTTCTCGGCGACCAGGGCTCCGTATTCCTTGGACGTGGCCCAGGTGGCGAAGGTCTGCGCGGCATCCTTGGCCTTGGAACTGGTGGGGATCGCCAGCGCCCAGGAGTACATCCAGGCGCTGCCCTTGTCGGTCACCTGTTGCGGGGCGTAGGTAAAGCCGACGTGTTCGCTGACCTTGCTCTGCGACTTGTCGGTGACGAAGGAGCCGGCGACGCTGGCATCGACCCAGATCGCGCACTTGCCGCTGTTGAACAGCGCCAGGTTCTCGTTGAAACCGTTGCTGGAGGCGCCGGGCGGGCCGGCCTTTTTCATGGTGTCGACGTAGAAGGTCAGGGCGTTCTTCCATTCGGTCCCGGTGAATTCCGGCTGCCACTGCTCATTGAACCAGCGCGCGCCGAAACCGTTGGCCAGGGTGGTGATCAGGGCCATGTTCTCGCCCCAGCCGGCCTTGCCGCGCAGGCAGAGGCCGTACTGCTCCTGCTCGGGCTTGTTGAGCTTGCCGGCGAATTCGCCGATCTGCTCCCAGGTCGGGTGTTCGGGCATGACCAGGCCGGCGTCCTTGAACAGGTCGGTGCGGTAGTAGGTCATCGAGCTTTCGGCGTAGAACGGCAGGGCGTACAGCGTACCCTTGGCCGACAGGCCTTCGCGCACCGCGGGGAAGATGTCCTGCAGGTCATAGGCGGCGGGCAGGTCCTGCATCGGTTGCAGCCAGCCCTTGGCGCCCCAGAGGGCGGCTTCGTACATGCCGATGGTCAGCACGTCGAACTGTCCGCCCTGGGTGGCGATGTCGGTGGTCAGGCGCTGGCGCAGCACGTTCTCTTCGAGCACCACCCAGTTCAGCTTGATCTCCGGGTGCTCGCTCTCGAAGGCTTTCGAGAGTTTCTGCATGCGGATCATGTCGCTGTTGTTGACGGTGGCGATGGTCAGGGTCTGGGCGCCGAGGCTGACGCCGCTCAGGGGCATGCAGGTGGTGACGAGCAGGGCGGTAATGCAGGGTTTCATCGTGCACTCCTCTTCCGGGCCCGGTGGGCGGCAGAAGGACGGTTATTGTTGTTGTGTCTTCCGGATGCAGGGAAGAATGTGCGGCTGATTACAGCCCTCAACGCCCGCGCTGACAAATCATCCCTGACACTCGAATCGATACTTTTTTGCACTGCGACGAAATCCTCCACCCGGCGCAAGCCGCCATGGGCCAAGGATTAGCCCGTTCGCGCCGGGTAAAACCTGGGAGATTGCGTATTGGTTTTTTTGCCGTGGCGGCCTGGGCCGGAGAACGGCGAGAAGGTGCCGATGACAGCGGCGAAGCCCCGGTCGACCGGGGCTTCGCGCTGAGGGGAGGGGTCAGAAGCTATAGGTGGCCGACATGATCGCCGCGCGGGCGTCGCCGTATTCGATGGCCGAGGAGCGCGCCGTCGAGCCGTTCTGCTGGCGCACCCGTTCCACGTAGTCCTTGTCGAACAGGTTGTTGACGTTCAGCTGCAGGTCGAGGTTGTGGTTGACCTTGTAGGCGAGCATGGCGTTGTGTACCCAGTAAGCGTCAAGCTTGGCGCGGGTGCTGGAGCTGACGTTGCGCTCGCTGACATAACGAGTGCCGTAACCCAGGGTCCAGCCGGCTGGCAGTTCATAGGTGGTCCACAGATTGAGCGAACGCGGTGGCGTGTTGCCCAGGGCCTGGCCCTTGCGCGCGATGCCCGAGGCGGTGTTTGCCGCGTTGAGGATTTCGCTGTGGAGGAAGGTGTAGTTGGCGAACACATCCCAATGCTCGTTGACATGCCCGGTGACGCCGATTTCCACACCCTGCACTCGTTGCTTGCCAGCCAGTTGGGTCGAACCGTCGGCCATGGTTTCCCGGGCGTTGCTCTTCTCTACGCGAAACAGCGCCCCGTCCAGTTCCAGGCGCTTGTCCAGCAATTCCCACTTGGTGCCCAGTTCCCAGGTTTCGTTCTTCTCCGGCGCCAGGTCCTGGTTGCCCTTGCTCAAGCCACCGCCGGTCGAGGCCAGGTTCTCGGCGGACGGGTTGAAGGAGTTGCCCCAGGCGGCATAGATGCGCCCGTTTTCGGTCGGTTTGAACACCAGGCCGGTGCGGGCGCTGGCCTTGTTCGTGTCCGAGACCAGGCTCTCGCTTTTCACATGGCTGGCCGAGTATTTGTCGACATCGCCCTTGATCTTGTCGTAGCGCAGGCCGAGGTTGAGGTCCCAGCGCTCGCTCAGGGCGATGGTATCGAACAGGTAGTACGCCTGGCCCTTGAGGGTGGTCTCGGTATAACCGCTGGTGGTCTTGTTGACCGGGCCGTTCCAGCGCCCGGGCGGGCTGCCCAGGGCATAGCCGTCGCGTGGATACAAGGCGGTGTTCAGGCCGTGGTTGTAGGTCTTCAGGTCGAGGGTTTCCCGGGACAGTTCCACGCCCGCCACCAGGTCGTGGCGCATGCCGGCGAACTCGAAGTCGCCGATCAGGTTGCTCTGGTTGATCCACATCTCGGTGGTGGCGTCGCGCCCGTAGGCCTGGGGCCCGGCCGGACGGTAGCGGCCCGCCGGCACGCCGCTGGTGTTGACATGGGACGCCGAGACGATGGTGTCGCGCGCGGTGCGGCTGTAGCGCGTGAGGTTCTGCAGGCGCAGGTGGTCGCTGAAGTCGTGCTCGAAATCGGCGGTGAAGGCGTTCTGTTCGATCTGCTCCTTGTCGAGGTTCTTCCAGCCGAAATAGGCATCGCGCTTGACCCCGGCCAGCTTCTTGCCGTCCAGCGCCGGTACGCCGTAGTCGGGCAGGTTGTCGTCGGTCTGGTGGAAGGCGCTGAGGGTCAGCCGGGTGGCGTCGCTGAACCCCAGGCGCAACGACGGCGCGATGCCCCAGCGCTCGCGGTCGATCTTGTCGCGGCCGGGCACATCGTTCTGATGGCCCATCAGGTTGATCCGCACCGCGCTGTCCTGGCCGACGCCTTCAAGGGGCTGGTTGCTGTCCAGCGTCAGGCGGTAGTAGTTATCGGTGCCGAGGCTACCGCCGAGGCGGGTGAACGCCTGGTTCTTCGGTTGCTTGCTGACCACGTTGATGCTGCCACCGGTGGTGCCGGCGCCGCCGAACACCGAGTTGGGGCCCTTGATCACCTCCACCTGCTCGACGTTGAAGGTGTCGGAACGGTTGGTCTGCGCGCTGTCGCGCAGGCCGTCGATCTGCATGTTGCTGTTGGCCGAGAAGCCGCGGATGTTGATGCTGTCCCCCGAGCCGCCACCGCCTTCGCCGGCGTTGAAGGTGATGCCGGACACGTTCGACAGCACCTGGCGCAGGCTCAGCGCCTGCTG
>NZ_JAQZAB010000129.1:0-22779 GCF_028640915.1 Pseudomonas sp. B3G-3
CCGGCCTTGGCGGTGAGTTCGGCGCCGGCTTCCAGGACTACGATGTTGCCGGTCTTGTAGTGAATCTCCTGGCCGGCCTCGACGAATTGCGCGGTGCCGATGTTGGCGTGCTGGGTGACGGCCACGGTGAGGTGGTCGTTGGCGCGGATTTCGCTCTTGCGGTCGAGGTGGGTGATGCGGTGTTCTTCGGCCTTGAGTTCGGTCAGGGTGTTGGCTTCGACCGTGTCGTGGCGTTCGTTGCCGACGCGGATCCGCTGGTCGTGCTCGACGTTTTCGTCCCAGTCGCGCTGGGCGTGCAGGTAGATCTGCTCGGCGCCTTTCTTGTCTTCGATGCGCAGTTCGTTATAGCCCTTGCCGCCCGGCGAGCTGAGGGTCTTGAAGGTGCTGCGGGTCTTGTTCGCCGGCAGGTCGTAGGGGACCACGTTTTCCTTGTGGTACAGGCAGCCGGTGACCAGCGGTTGGTCGGGATCGCCTTCGAGGAAGGTCACCAGCACTTCCATGCCGATCCGCGGGATGGCGATGCCGCCGTAGGCCTTGCCGGCCCAGCCGCTGGCGACGCGGACCCAGCAGGAGGTGTTGTCGTCGGCCAGGCCGTCGCGGTCCCAGTGGAACTGCACCTTGATCCGCCCGTACTGGTCGCAATGGATTTCTTCGCCCTTGGGCCCGGTGACCACGGCGGTCTGGCTGCCCAGGGACTTGGGTTTCGGGTGTTCCAGCGGCGGGCGGTAGTGGGCGTCCCAGGGCGTGGCGAGGAAGCGGTTGCGGTAGCCCTGGTGGAAGTCGTCCTTGTGGCTGGTGACGTCGCTGGTGATGTTCTCGCCCAACACCTGCGGCTGCTTGCCTTCGTGGATGACTTCCAGCAGCAGCCACAGGTCGTTCCATTCGCTGCGCGGGTGTTCGGCCAGGGTCAGGAAGTGGCCACTGACCAGGCTCGGCTCGTCGCCTTTGCCTTCGGCCAGCTGGTAGTCGCTGCGGTGGCGTTCCAGGGCGCGGGTCGCCAGTTGCTTGCCGCGGGCCTGCTGGGTGAACAGGCCGGGGTAGTCGTAGTCTTCCAGGTCCGGCATGACCCCGGACTTGGCCGCGCCTTCGGGCAGCAGCCGTGGTTTCTCGAAGTCGTAGTCGCGGCGGCTGACGCGGCTGGTGCGGGTTTCCAGGCGCAGGTTGAAGCGCTTGATCACCGGCTGCTCGGCGGCCATGCCCGAGTCCTGCTGGTAGTTCACCGCCGCCAGCTTGCGGAACACCGTCTGGTCGTCGCCGAACACCAGCTTGTGGCCGCCGGCACTGTGCTGGAAGTGGAAGTGAATGCCTTCTTCTTCGCACAGGCGCTGGATGAAGTGCAGGTCGGATTCGTCGTACTGGGTGCAGTAGACCCGCTCCGGGTAGGTGGCGCCGAGCTGGAAACTGTAGGCGTCGGCCAGGATGCCGCGGGCCTCGAGGACCTGGGCGATGATCTTCGGCACGCTCAGGTGCTGGTAGATCTTCTGGTTGAAGCTGTGGCGCAGGTAGTTGAGCTGCGGGGTCAGGCTGATGCTGTAGCGGGTCAGCTTGCGCCCGGAATCACCCTGGGCGATGCGGTACACCAGGCCATGGATCAGGCCTTTGCCACTGCCTTTGCCTAAGCCGCCAAAGGTCAGGCAGGCCGGCTTGTGCAGCAGCTCCTCGAGCTTGAGGTCGGGACGTGCGCTGACCAGTTCGATATCGAAGCAGAAGGGCTGATTGAGGGCTTCGCGGCCAACGAAACTGAGGACCTGAAGGTCGACCGAGGCGCCTTCGATCGTCAGGGAAATATGGGTAGCGTTAGCATCCAGCATGCCGTGAAATCCATCCGTTGAATAAGCAGGGGGCGGATGGTGCAGGAATAAGCCAGTCGATTCAAGCAGGGTCGGCCGCCGCCATCCGCCCCCCTGGAACATTCAGAAATGTCCCTGCCAGCTATCACTCAAGCCTGACAACCCATCCGGATAACGCCCTACGGGGATCAGCGGAGTTGGCTGTAGGCGATATGCCGATAGCCCCTCAGGGTTTCCCGTAGCAGCCGGTCCAGGGACTGCCCCTCGGGCAGGTAGTCGTCACCGAAATCGCCGTCGGCCAACTGGGTCGGATGGGCCACCACTTCCAGCGCACCGGCTGGCTGGAAGCCTTGCAGCAGGTCCCGCGGGGTGCAGACGAAGGCCACTGTGGCGCCGCTCAAGCGGACGATGCGCCGGTTCAGGGCGTTCTTGAACAGACGCTTGGCCAGGCCGATATTGCCCCCGACATTACGCGCCAGGCGCACCGGCACGCCCTGTTGCGCGGCGAAGCGGGCGACGATCGGGGCGATCGGCCACAGGTTGTGCACGTGCTGATGGGAGTCGATATGGCTCGGGCGCAGGCCGTGGTCGACGCAGCGCTGCCATTGCGCTTCGAGTTCGTCGCGGATTGCGGCCACGCAGTTGGCCGGCAGGCGCAGCACCGAGCGCGGCAGCCTGAGGTCGAACTCGCCGCTGCTGTTGCAGAACCGTCGCTGGCTGCGGATAGGCACGCTCAAGGGCTCGCCGTAGGTCAGGTTGAAGTGCAGGCCGATGCGTCCTTGCAGACTGTTCTCGCGGGCCAGCCGGCAGGCGTCCTCGAAGGCCGGCATATTGGCCATCAGGGTCGCGGAGCTGATGACCCCACGCTCGAAGGCGCGCAGGGTCAGCTGGTTGTACTCGGGGTCGAGGCCGAAGTCGTCGGCATTGACGATCACCGCCGGCAGCTTCGCCGCAGTCTCTGTGCTGTTCAAACGGCTGTTCAAAGTAGCGCTCAAGGTCGGCTCTCTTGTTGTTGGCGGGCGGCACGGCGTTCGCGCCAGTTTTTGACATGGGGTTTAAGGGCTTGCCAGAGGCGATCGGCGAGGCCCAGCAGCAGGCCGCCGGGGCGGCGCGAATAGAAGCTCCAGCGCTGGTGCTCGACCTGGCCGCTCATGCGTTCGTGCAGTTGATGGCTGGAGCGGCTGAGGCTGACCCGCGAGGCATCGACCCACTGCCAGCCTTCGTCGAGGCCCCAGCGGATCCACTCGTCGAGCAGCAGCCGGCCGCTGCCCAGGCTGGCGTAGTCCGGCAGGAAGGCGATGTTGTAGTCGTACAGCCGCCCGCGCTCCAGCAGCCCCAGGCGATAGCTGATGCAGCGGCCCTGGTGTTCGAGCAGCACCACGCGCACGCAGCCGTCGGCGGCCAGCCCACGCAGGGCGCTGCGCATCCACTGCTGGCGCTGGGTGCCGGAGAAGATCCCCAGGCCATCCGCGCCTTTCCAGCTGGCCTGTTCCACGGCGCCGATAAAGTCCAGCAGCGCGTCGATGCCCTCGCCATCGGGGCTGACGCGGATCACCCGGGCGTCGATTTCGGCGCAGCGTTTTTTCGCCCGGCGCAGCTCGTAGCGCAGGTTCTTGTCCCGGGCTTCCTGGCGGTCGGCTTCGACGATCAGGTGTTCCGGCGCCCGGCAACTGATCGCGCAGGCGCTGTACCAGCTGTGCTCGCGCCAGCTCGCCAGGGTGGGTTCGGCCGCCAGCAGTTCGCTCAATTGCAGCAGGGCATGGGGCAACTCGCGGCGGATTTCCTCCAGTGCCCGGGGCATGGCCGGCAGCGCGTCCTCGGCCACCAGCAGCGCCAGGCGGTCGCTGAGGGGGAAGCCCAGGTGGCGCACCACCTGCAACGGCAGGCCGGCCTTGCGCTCGCGGCCATGCAGCAACGGCAGGCACAGCACCAGCCGTTCCCCGTGCCAGCCCAGCAGCACCCGCAGGCGTTGCCCGGCGCCCAGCGCTTGCTCGGCGCCGCGCAGCCAGGCCAGGCGATTGAAGGGCGTGGCCAGTTCGACCGCGTTGCGCAGTTGCTCGAAGGCGGCAGCGGGAAAGTCATCGTCCAGCAGGCTGGAGCGCCAGGCGAAGCGGATCGTCACAGCGGCTCCCTACCGGCGTCGGTCGAGGTGCCGGCTTGTGCTGTCGGCCGCGACTTGCGCAGGTGCAGCAGGCGGGGCTGGTGATAGGGCACGCGCCGATGGAAATGCAGGCAACGTAACAGGCAATAGACGTGGATCGATTCGCCGACCTCAGTGAAACCCATGCGCATGTGCATCTTCAGCGCCGCCTCGTTGCGCACGTTGACCACCGCCCGGGTGGTCTTGAAGCCGCGCTCGCGGTAGTGCTCCCAGATCAGTTTCTGCGCCAGCACCACCACCCCGGTACCGCGGTAAGGCAGGGCGCACTCGCCGGCGAACTGATAGATGCAGCCCGGCGGGATGCGGATCCAGCAGCGGTACAGCTGATCGTCGTAGTAGTCGCGCTCGTTGATCCAGATCATCAGCATCACGTTGCCGTCGGCGTCGAGGTGGGCGTTGCCGCGACAGCCCTTGTCCAGCAGGCCGCGGATCGCCGGCAACTGTGCGGAAAAGTATTTCTCGAAGGCCGGCAGCAGCGCGCGGTCGATTGGCACCTGGGGCCAGCGCCGCGTGGTGACCGGGCAGGGCACCGGCAGCGCCAGGGAGCGTTCGACGCTGAGCAGTTCCCAGTGGTAATAGAAGTAGCGCTCGCGCAGGACCCGCAGGCTGTCACGCAGGCCCTTGCGGCGGATTTTTTCCAGCAATGCGCTCAATCGGCTCATAAGGCTTTCCAGGTCAGGGCAAACAGGGTTTCGCCGGGCAGCTCGAAGTGCACCCGGCCATCGCGGCATTCAACGGCCGCGTCGCGAGGCTGGTCGTCGGGGCCGAGCAGGCTCAGCTTGAGCGGCGCGGCCTGGCACAGGTCGCCGGGGCCGTCGAGGCTCACCGCCTGCACCCGCGACGCCTTGTTCACCCCCAGCAGGCTGTGGCGGCCGGCCTCGCTCATGGCCAGGGCATCGACCTCGAAGGCCGGGTTGTCCAGGGCTTGCACATGGGCCAGCCAGTGCCGGGCAATGAACTGCTGGGCCACGGCCACCGGCTTGAGGCTGAACTGGTTGGCGCTGCGTTGCGCGAGCATGCCCTTGGGGTAGTCCGGCTCGTCGGCGGCCTGGAACCAGTTGAGCATGTCCAGCAGGCCGTCCGCCGAGGCGTTGATCACCACCGAGGCCCACCACAGGCCGGCGTAATGGGTGTCCTGCTGATAGGGGCTCAGATCGCGGCCGCTGGAGATATTGGTCTGGCTCAGCAGCAGGGCCTTGCGCGGCCGGCCCGCGGCATCCAGGCCCACCAGCTCGGCGGCGGCGCGCACGCTGTCGCGGTAGCGGCGGGTGGCGAGCAGGTCGCGGACCATCCATTCGTGCCAGGCCAGGGCGTCGATGTCCTGACCGTGCCGCTCCAGCAGCTTGCGCGCCCAGTCGATGCCGCGGCGTTGCCCGGCGCCGACCCGGAACGGCCCGTCGAGCAGCCGCGAACTGGCCGGCATGGCGATCCGCACACCAGCGGCGCGGGCCTCGGGATTGGCCTTGGCCCGGGCCAGCATCTGCTCGAAGTACAGGGCGTAGCTGCTGTAGTCCGGGTAGTTGAGGTTGGGCTCGTCGGCGAAAGCCAGGTAATGCAGGCCGTTGCCGGCCAGGCGCACGCTGTCGGCCAGCCAGGCGTCGAGGCCGGCGAAACTCTGGGCGTCCGCCGCGAGCACGGCGCGGCGCCCGGTGCCGGCCAGCAGGGTGATGTCGCGGTCGATCCCGAAGCGCTCGCGGTACAGCCGGCGAAAGCCGATTTCCCGCTCGGGCTCCTGCTCGATCACATCGACGAAGCTATAGAAGTTGGCCGCGCGGGCGCCAATCGCCTGCAACAGGCCGAAGGTGGACTGCGGCGGCTGGGCATAGGGCAGGGCGATGCCCAGGCGCGGCGTGGTCCCGAGGATCTGGGCTTTCAACTGCAGGTGGGCCTCGCCCCGGGGCTGGTCCAGCGGGTGCAGTTGCTGGACCTCCTGGGCAAACAGATTGGCCGTGCCGTCCAGCCAGAACGCCGCCTTGCCGGAGCCGCCCAGGGCCAGGCGCCAGACTTGGTCCTGTTCGGCCGACGGCAGCGCCACCTGGTCGAATTGCCCGTAGGCCGGGTGTTCTTTCAGCTCCAGGCGGACCTTGGCGCCATCGCTCAGGCGGCTGGCCTGCAAGACGCTGACGCCGCCGTAATACTTGCCGGCCAGGATCGCCTGCTCACCGGCCGCGACCCGGAAGAACAGCTCGGCGCCGCTGTGGACTTCGGCGCTGAAATGCAGCTTGGTCGGCTCGAACTGCGCCGCCGTGCTGCCGCGGTGGCTGACCCTGAACCCGCGAAAGCTGTAGCCGGGAATCTGCAGGCGGTAGTCGCCCGTGGCCGCTGGCAGCTCGATGTCCTGTTCGCCATAGGCCTGGTCGGCGCGGATCTCCAGTTGCTTGAACAACTGGCCGCCTGGCTGCAGCAGGTACAGCTGCTCGCGGTTGGCGTCGCTCTGCCAGGCCGGGCTCCAGCCGATCTTCAGCCGGTCCGGCTGGTCGGCGCGCAGGTACAGGCTGCCGTCGCGGATGCTCGACCACTGCATGGATCCGGCCTGGGCGCCCGGGGCCAGGCTCAGCAGGGCCAGGAGCGTATAGAGGCCGGCTTTCAACATGCCGCCTCCCGAGGGCGCAACAGCGCGCGCAGCTGCATCAGGTCTTCGGGCAGCAGGAGTAGGGTGCGGTACCAGGCCACGCCGCTCAGGCGGCAGTACATCACCAGCATCGCCAGGCTCACCGCCAGATAGGCCAGGGACGAGGCCAGGCCGGCGCCGACTATGCCCAGGGTCGGGATCAGCACGGCGTTGAGCAGCAGGTTGAGCAGCGCGCCGCCGCCCAGCAGCCACGACAGCGCGCCGGGGCGCTGCTTGCCCAGCAGGTCCAGGCGCAGGATGCTCGCGTAGCACAGGCCGAACAGCCCCGGCAGCAACGCCAGCAGGGCCGGATAGGCCGGGCCGTAGGCCTCGCCGAACAGGCTGATGATCAGCCAGTGGCCGACCAGCGCCATGCCCAGGCAGGCGCCAAGCATCACCGTGGCAGTGATGCGCAGGGCCAGCGGGGTCAGGCGTTCGATGCCTTCGCCCTGTTGCAGCAGGCGCTTCATCAGCGGCGTGGTCACCGCCTCGGGAATGATCAGCAGCAGTTCCGCGGCGGCGCTGGCCATGGCGTACAGGCCCAGCGCGACCGGGTCGAGCAGGGCGCCGATAAACAGGTAGTCGCAGCGCAGCATCAATTGCTGCGAGAGCACGCCGGGGTGGCTCTGGGCGCTGTAGCGCAGCAGCTTGCCTTGCTCGCCCGGCTGCCAGCGCAGCCGCAACCGGTGATAACGCCCCAGCCAGTACCAGCCCGCCAGCACCACCAACAGCGTGCCGCCGAGCCAGCCGGCCAGCGCCGCCGACAGGGCCTGGTCGCGCCACAGCCACCAGAGCACGACAAACAATAGCAGCGGCACCAGGGATTCCAGCAGGCGCAGGCCATTGAACGCGCCGACCCGACCGTCAGCGTTGTGCAGGGTCAGCAGGCCGCTCTTGAGCACGGTCAGCGGCACCGCCAGCAGCAACAGCCAGGCGAAGGGGCCGAGCTGGGTGGTGATCGACCAGTCCTGGCCCAGGCTGTTCATCAGCAGCAGGCCGATCACGGTCAGGGTCCCGGCCAGCAGGCAGCCGTAGACCAGGATCTGCGTCAGCAGCAGGCCCATCGGTCGCTGGCGCGCCGCTTCATAACCCACCGCGGTGTTCAGGCCGCCGCTGGTGAGGGCGGCGATCAGGTCGGGCAGGGCGCTGAGCAGGGCGAACAGGCCGCGATCCGCCGGGCCCAGCAGGCGCGCCAGCAGCACGTTGCGCAACAGGCGAATGGCGATCATCGCCAGCCGCGTGCCCATGCTCAGCAGCAGGTGCCAGACATAGCCGTTGCGCTTCATGCCCGCGCCCCTTTCAGCAGGCGCCAGGCCAGCAGCGACGGGCAGCGGGCGCTGGCCTGGCTGACGTCGATGCGCGGCAGGGCCAGGGGTTCGTTGCGCGAGGGTTCGATCAGCCCCGGGGCGGTGCCCAGGGCATAGCAGTAGCCGAGGTCGGCGACGGCCTGGCGCACGCTCGGGTCATGGTCGCCATTGGGGTAGCAATAGATCGGCAGCGGCGCGGCACAATGGTGCTGCACGCAAGCATGGGAGCGTGCTAGGTCGTCCTTCAGGGCCGCGTTGTCGAATTGGGTGAGGATGCCGTGGCTGGCCCCATGGGGGCCGAAGCGCACCAACCCGGAACGTTCCAGGCGCTTGACCTGGCTCCAGTCCAGGCTGTGGGGCGCGGCGTCCCGCGGGCAACTGTCGGCCAGCAATTGCAGGCTGTCCGGGGCCAGGGTTTTCAGGCGTTGCAGCAACAGCCCGAGGCCACAGCTGCGGGCCTCGTCGGCGCCGGGTTGCCTGAGGCTGGCCGGCAGCACCACGCCCAGTACCCGCAGTTGCTCCTGCAATTGCCGGCCGGCGATGCTCTCGGGTTGACGCCACAGGGTCTCGCCGATGGCTTCCCACCAGAACGCCTTGCCGGTGCCGATAAAGTCGGTGGAGAGAAAGATGCTCGCCGGTACTTCATGACGTTCCAGCAGTGGATAGGCCTGCTCGGCGTTGTCGCGCCAGCCGTCGTCGAAGGTCAGGGCCACCCGCGGGCGATCGCCGCCGGGGTACAGCAGCAGGTGTTCCAGCGGCACGCAGTCGAAATGCCGGCGCAGCCAGCGCAGCAGGTGCTCGAAACTGTTGCGGCCGACACACAGCGGCCCGCGATGGGGCAGGTTGGCCGCGTGTTCGTCCGCCAGCACCCGGTGCAGCATCAGTACCACGCCGGCTTCGCTCAGGCGCGTGCGCCCGAAGCTATTGAGGTAGGCGCTGCCGGCCAGGCGCTTGAAGTGTTGTCTGAGTGTCATGTCAGCGGTTCTGCTGCGGGTTCCACAGGCTGTAGCGCTGCCCGCGGAGAAATTGCCAGAGGCCCATGCTCATGCCGGCCAGGGTCACCAGGACGAAACCGGCCAGGCGAAAGGGTTTGGGCAAGCGCCCGCGCTGATCGAGCAGGCCAAGAATACCGGCGCCATAACCGCACAGCTGGGCGATCAGGCACAGGCTGTAGAAGGCCCCGGCGTTCCACAGCCACAGGTTGCTGAGCAGCAGCGGGATCAACAGCACCGGCGCCAGGCGGCGGATCAGTTTGTGGCTGATCAGCGCGATCGCGTAGAAGCCGTGGCGCCAGGGATTCATCAGGCCACGGCGCTGGGCCAGGCTTTGCAGGCCGCCGACCGTGACCCGCAGGCGTCGGCGGTATTGCTTGCCGACTTCATCCACGCCCTGGTCCAGCACCTGGGCCTCCTCGACGTAGACGATGCGTTTGCCGGCCACTGGGGCGCAGGTGCTGATAAAGAAGTCGTCGTTGACCTCGGCCGGCACCCGCTCGAACAGTTCGCGGCGCAGGGCCAGCAGCGCGCCGTCCGCCGAGACCATGCAGCCGGTACGGTTTTCCGCCTCGCGCAGCCAGGCTTCGTAGTGGCGGTAAAGGCTGTCACCCAGGCTCAGGGCGTGGCCGGGGGTGGGGATGATCATATGCCCGCCGCAGGCCCCGACTTCCGGGTCGGCGAAGGGGGCGAGCAGCTTGCCGAGGGTGTCGCCGGACCATTGGTTGTCGGCGTCGGTGAACACCAGGATCTCGTTGCGCGCCAGTTCCACCGCGGCGTTCAGCGCTCCGGCCTTGCCTACTCGCGGCAGGTCGAGCACCAGCACCCGCTGGTCGTGGATCGCCAGCGCGGTGGCCACGGTGGCGTCGGTCGAGCCGTCGCTGGCGAGGATGATCTGCAGGTCGGTGGTCGGGTAGTCCTGGGCCAGCAGGGTGCGCAGCTTGTGCTCGATGTGCCGGCTTTCGTTGTGTGCGGCGATGATTACGCTGACCGACAAGGGCGGCCCCGGCTCGACCCGGGGCTTGCGGATAAACAGGCTGATCAGCGCCAGGATCAGCGGGTAACCGATCCAGGCGTAGACCGGCAACAGCAGGCATAACCAGAAGAGTGTCTTAGCCACGATCGGGCCTCACGGCAGTACGGTTGAAAAGGCCCTGCAGCAGGGCAGCGGCGCCCAGGTGCAGGCGCAGCCAGTGCAGCAGCCAGAGTTGCAGGAAAAACAGTGGGTCGCGGTGCCGGTAGCTCTGGCGTAGGGCCAGGCCCAGGGGCGCCAGGGCGCTGCCGAGCAGGGCCAGCAGCGCCGCCGGCCATTGCCCGCCGAGCAGGCAGAGCACGGCCAGCAGGCTGAGCAGGGCGGTGGCCAGGCACAGCAGGGGGAAACGCAACAGCCGCGGGCTCAGCCCGCCATTGCGCAACAGCTGCACATGGCTGCTCTGGCGCCAGAACTCCTTGCCGCTCCATTCGCGCCAGCTGCCCTCGAAACCCCAGTGCTGCACCACGGGTGTGGCCAGGCTCAGCTGACGGGCGCCGGCGCGGTTCAGGCGCAGGCCGAAATCCTTGTCCTCGCCAGTGCGCAGATCCTCGTCGAAACCGCCGATGCGGTTGAACCAGACCCGGGCCATGCACAGGTTGGGGGTGGGCAGCCATTGCAGCAGGCGTTCCTGCTGGTTGCCGGACAGGCTGCGGCGCTGCCAGGCACGGGCGAACCAGGGCGCGCTGCGCGGCGCGTCGCAGTCCAGGGCGAAGACATCGGCGCGCTGGCTGGCCTCGGCGGATTTCCACAGCAACAGCCAGTTCAGCGGCACCTCGATGTCGGCATCGAGGAAGGCCAGCCAGTCACCGGTCGCGCAGGCCGCGCCACGATTGCGCAGGGCGCCGATGGACAGCCCTGGGTAATGCAGCACCCGCGCGCCCTGGTCCATGGCCAGTCGCGGACCGTTGTCGCGCGAGCCGTTGTCGACCACGATCAGCTCGCATTCGAGCCCCGCCACCGCGGCGGCGCTGCTGACGCTGTCCAGGGTACGCACGATATGCCGCGCCTCGTTGTACATCGGCACGATCACGCTGATTCGTTTCATGCTCGGCGTTCCTTGTTCCTGACCGGTAGCCGCTGCCGCAGCGCATGGCCTGTGTAGCCGCTGCCGGGCCTGCGAGGCTGCGATCGAGTGCGCAGCAATCGCAAAACCTGAGCCCTCGATTTGCCTGGAGAAACGCATCGGTCGCCCTTGCGGCTGCTGCGCAGCCGATCGCAGCCTTCGGCAGCGGCTACAGGGTTTGCGGTGGCCGTGTAGCCGCTGCCGAGCTCGCGAGGCTGCGATCGGTTGCGCAGCGACCGCAAAGCCTGAGTCCGCGGTCTGCCTGGATAAACGCGTTGGCAGGCCTTACGGCTACTGCGTAGCCGATCGCAGGCTGCGCCAGCGGCTACAGGGTTTGCGGTGGCCGTGTAGCCGCTGCCGAGCCCGCGAGGCTGCGATCGGTTGCGTAGCAAGCGCAAAGCCTGAGTCCGCGACCTGCCTGGAGAAACGCGCAGGCTGGTTTGGCGAGCGCTGCGCACTCGATCGCAGGCTGCGCCAGCGGCTACAGGGTTCGCGGTGGCTGTGTAGCCGCTGCCGAGCCTGCGAGGCTGCGATCGGTTGCGCAGCAAGCGCAAAGCCTGGGTCCGCGATATGTCTGGAGAAACGCGTTGGCAGGCCTTGCGGCTGCTGCGCAGCCGATCGCAGGCTGCGCCAGCGGCTACAGGGGGTGAGTACATCGTCATGGGCGGCACTCCGGGGCTTCGGCCTGGCGGCGCAGGACGCTGGACAGGGCCAGGAAGATCCACAGGTATTTGTGGTTCGGTGCGCTGAGGAACAGCAGGAACACCGCCAGGGCCAGCAGGCTCAGGCCCAGGTGGGTGGCGATGTCGGCCTGGTCCTGCCGGCCCTTGCTCAGCCATGCGACCCGCGCCCGCTCGAAGTTGCGCAGGCCCATCAGCAGCAGGGCGACAAAGCTCAGGCCGCCGGGAATCCCCAGTTCGCTGAACAGCTCCAGGTAGGTGTTGTGGGCGCGCCGGTAGAGGTCCGGCTCGTTCATGTTCTCCGAGAAGCCGCTGGCAAAACCGGTCTGCGCGTAATGGATCGGGAAGGTGCCCAGGCCCGAGCCGAGCAGCGGGTTCTCGCGGATCATCTGCCCGCCGACCACCAGGTACGAAGTGCGCCGGCCCAGGGAAGTGTCAGCGGAGTGAGAGCCGGACTTGAGCAGGCTCAGGGACTGGATTCGCGCCACGTAGTCCGCCGGCAGCGCGGCGATCCCCAGGGGCACGACGATTGCCACGGCGAACATGACGAACCCCAGGTGCTTGGGCCGCAGCCGTTGCAGCCGATGGCGGTAGTGCCAGGCGCCGATGGCGATGGTGAACAGCACGACCAGCAGCCCGGAGCGCGAGTCGGTCTTGGTCATGCCGGCCATCAGCGTCAGGGTCACCCCGGCCCAGAACAGCCGCAGCGGCCAATGCCGCTCGCGCAGGGCCAGGAGGATCGCCGGCGGCACCGCCATGGCGATCAGCAGGGCGAAGTAGTTGGCGTCCTGCAGCAGGCCGATGGCCCGGCCGCCGACCTGGTACTTGGCCGAGAACAGGGCGATCACGCAGGTGGCGGCCACACTCAGCGCCAGCAGGCGGCAGAGCATCAGCAGGTTGACCTCGCGGCCGATCAGCAGGGTCACGAAAAACAGCACCAGGCCCACCGCCAGTTCCCGCAGGCTGCCCAGGGACACGCCGAGGTTCTCGCTGTACATCAGGCTCAGCAGCAGGCACAGCAGGAACGGCAGCAGCGCCCGCCACAGGTTGCTGCGCAGCCGCGTCTCGCCGATCTGGCGCATCAGCAGCTTGAACAGCAGGATCAGGATCAGCGAAGCCCCCAGCAGCTTGGCTGCGGAAAAAGAGCTGTCCTTGAACAGGCCTTCGAACGGCACCAGCGCGCAGATGCCCAGCAGGCCCCAGCCGGTGCGGCGGTACAGCAGCGCCAGGCCGAACATCCCGACCACCACCAGCGGCGCCAGGTAGGGCCAGGGGCTGGCGAGCAGCAGCAGGCAGGCCAGCCCCAGCAGGGCGCCCAGGGAAAGGGAGGCGATCATCGGTTCCAGGCCTCGCTGGTCGCGCGGTACAGGGCCTGCCAGCGCAGGGCCAAGAGCGGCAGGTGATAGTCGCGGCGTTGCCGCTGGCGCGCCGCCAGGCTCAGGCGTTCGCCCAGGTCGGGGTCGTCCAGCAGTTCGGCGATATGCCCGGCCAGCTCAATGCTGTCCAGCGGCCGGGCGAGCAGGCCGCTGACGCTGTGTTCGATTACATCGGGAATGCCGCCGACAGCAAAGGCGGCGATCGGCGTGCCGGCCTGCATGGCTTCGAGCAGGATCATCGGCGTGCCTTCGGTGCGCGAGCTGAGCACCAGCACGCTGAGGCGGTGCATCCATTTGCTCATGTTGTTCTGGTAGCCCGGCATCAGGATCTGCAACGCCAGGCCGGCGTCCTGGATGCGCTGGCGCAGCATCTCGCTCAAGGGCCCGTCGCCGAGCAGCACCACCTTCAGCGCCGGGCGTTGCTGGCACAGCGGGATCAGCGCGTCGAGAAACAGGTCCGGGCCTTTTTCCTGGCTCAGGCGGCCGACGAAGCCCACCAGCGGCGCATTGCGGTCGCGCAGGTTCTGGTCGGGGATACACTGCTCGGGCAGACCGTTGGGGATCACCTGCAGTTTCTCCGCCTCGACCCCGGCCTGGCGATGCAGGCGGGCGATGCTCTGCGCCACGCAGGCCACCCGGCGCACCGTGCGCCGGCGGCACAGGCGCAGGCTGAGCCAGGTGTAGAACTTCTGTTTGGCGCTGCGCGGAGTGAACCCGTGCTGGGTCCATACCAGCGGCAGGCCCAGGCGCCAGGCGCACAGCAGGGCAAACAGCTGGGCCTTGAAGTTGTGGGCATTGAGCAGCACCGGCTGTTGGCCCAGGTGGCTGAGCATCGCCCGCAGCCCGCTGCAGCTGTGGCACTCGACGCCGCCCGCGCGAAAACGCTCGAGCAGGGCCGGCGGCGCGTCGATGAACAGCACCCGATGCTGCCCGGGCATGCCCCGGCAATGATCCAGCAGCATGCGTTCGGCGCCATAGAAGCCGCCGCTGTGGATCACATGGACAATCGGCAGGTCGGCCATGAGCCTCTCGCGTTCCGTGCGGTTCACTGCTTGGCCCAGTGCCAGAGCCACTGCCAGGTCCAACGCGGGTAGGGATTGACCACCGGCGCCTGCACCGCGTCGAGCACCATCAGCACCGGCAGGTTCAGGTGGTCGCCGACCTGGGCCGGATGCTTGAAGCGGTGATCGAAGAACTCGTAGACGTAGCCCAGGGCAATCGCCAGCAGCAGGCCGGTAAGCAGGCCCAGGGGGATGATCAGCATCGGTTTGGGGAACGCTGCCTCGCTGGGTTCATAAGGCTGGCTGAGCACCCGGGCGTTGGACAGCTCGCCATTGATCAGGCGCTCGCCGCGGCTTTCTTCGTAGCGCTGGGTGTAGGTGAAGAAGGCCTTGTGCAGGGCGTCGATCTCGGTGTCGAGCTGGCGCAGCTTGCTCAGTACTTCCTGCAGGTCGCGCACGCGGGTCTTGTATTCGTTGATCCGCGCGGTCTTCTGGGCGATCACCGAGTTGGTGATCTGCAGGTCGCTGGTGCGCTCGCGCACGCGGTTTTCCACTACCTTGAGGAACTGCGCGCGGGCGCGGACGATCTGCTCGCGCTGTTGCTGCATCGGCACGCTGTCGGCGCGGTAGGTGTCGGAGGTGGTGCCGTATTGGCTCACCAGGTTGGTCAACTGCTCGCCCAGCTGTTTGATCTCGCGGTCCTCGTAGGCCACGTTGTCCACGGTGTTGGCGAAGGCGAAGGGGAAGGTGTAGTCGGTCAGGCTGCCCTTGCGCGCGGCCTTCAGGTTGTTTTGCAGGTAGTCCAGGCGGCGCTGGTTCTCCAGGGCCTGGTCGCGGTAGCCGTTGAGCGACTGCTCCTCGGTGTTGATCGCGTTCAGGCGGAAGGTGATCTCTTCCTTGGGATCGGAGGCATGGGCCGCCTCCAGCAGGGCCTGGCGCAAGCCTTCGAGGTCGTCCAGGCGCTCCTGGTACTGGACTTTCTTCTGCTCGAAGAAGGCCTGCGGCAGCTCGTTGGATTGCAGGTCCTGGCGGTTCTTCAGGTAGTTGGCCAGCAGGCGCTCGACGAAACGCGTGCCCTGGGTCGGGTCGGCGCTGGCGTAGACCACCGAGATCACGTTGGAGCCGGGCAGGGTGGCGATCTTCAGGTCCTTGACCGCCTGGTTGGTCATGGCGTCGAGGGCGGTGTCGCGCACCGGTTCGATCTTCAGGCCCAGGGCTGAGCGCAGCGGGGTGGTCACATGATCGCGCAGCGGATTGAAGAGCAGCCGGGCGAGCAGGCCCTCGCCGTCGCCGAACTCGCCGGCCTCGCGCAACTGGCCGATGGTTTCGCGGATCAGCGTCGGCGAGCGCAGGATATTGCTCTCGGTTTCCATGTCCGCCAGGGACGGCGGGATGAACTTGTCGCTGTCCGGGGTGAGCACGGTATTGGCGTCGCTCTGCGACAGCTTCTTCGACTGCACTATGACTTCGGCGGTGATCTCGTAGCTCTGGCGCAGCACCAGCGGCAACAGCAGGGCGATCACGGCGAAGCCGAGGAACACACGTTTGATCAGCCGGCGATTGACGAAGA
This sequence comes from Pseudomonas sp. B3G-3, assembly GCF_028640915.1. Lineage (NCBI taxonomy): Bacteria > Pseudomonadati > Pseudomonadota > Gammaproteobacteria > Pseudomonadales > Pseudomonadaceae > Pseudomonas > Pseudomonas sp. B3G-3. Next base: position 15,585 of record NZ_JAQZAB010000129.1, read on the forward strand.
ACACGAGGAGGAACTCGTGCAGGTAGTTTTCGATTCTGTTCATCGCGGGAAGGCTCAATTGTTGTCCGATTCTTTGTTGTCGACGCGGTAGCCGAAGCTGAAGCCGACGCCCTGGAACATGATGATGTCCGCCAGTTGCTTGCTGAACGCGCCGGCCTTGGCCAGGCGGGTCTTGGGCACATAGAGCAGGTCGTCCGGCTGCAGGTAGGCGAACTGCGCGGCGTTGCGATCCAGGGCGGCGGCGACGTCGTAGGTGCGGGCCTGCACCTGGTTGCCGGTGCGGCGCATGATCACCACCGAGTCCAGGCGCGCGGTGGGGCCGGCGCCCTTGGCCAGGGTCAGGGCCTCGAGCACCGACACCGGGCGGCGGATCGGGTAGGCACCGGGCTGGCCGACTTCACCGAGCACGAACACTTCGTTGGCCGCCGTCGACTTGAGCAGCACGTCGGCGCTGACCTGGCCGACTTCCTTGGCGTAGCGCTGGTTGATGGTCTTCTGCAGCTGGCTGAGGGTCATGCCCTGCAAGGACATGGCGCCGAGCAACGGGAAGCTGGCGCGCCCGTCCGAGCCGACGGTGATCTCGCGGCTCAGGCCCGTGGCCGGGTTGGTCAGGCTGGTGCGCAGGTTGTCCAGCTGAGCCATGGCGTGGGAAATCGAAAAGGTCACCTGGGGTTTCTTCAGCACCCGCGCATAGGCGCTTTCCAGGGTCCGGCGCGCCTCTTCGGCGGTCAGCCCGGCAACCTGCACATTGCCCACGTAAGGCATCTCGATGCTGCCGTCGGGCAATACCAGCTTGTTGCCGCCCAGCTCGGCGGCGCTGAGGAACGAGACGTCGACCTGGTCGCCCGGCTGCACCCGATAGCGGGTCTGGCTGGTGCTGCCGATGTGGAAGATCACGTCGAGCACGTCCTGGGGACGCAGGACCTGCTCCACCGGCAGCACTTCGGTCATCTGGCCCTGGCCGGCGTCGGCGCTGAGGACCTGCACCGGCATTTGCTCGACGTCGGGGCTGGAACAGCCGGCGAGGGCGGCCAGCAACAGGCAAAGGGGGAGCGCTTGAGGTTTCATGTGCAGACTTTCCTTGTGCCGGTCAGAGACGGTCGTAGACCCATTTGGGCATGTAGTACTTGCGCGCGTTGAACACGCTGCCGATCAGTTTCGCCTCGGCCTGGACCAGCCGTTGCGCCGCGGCCTGGGCCACTTCCCAGCGGGTTTCCTCGCTGCGCACCACCAGCACCACGCCATCGACCTGGGTACTCAGGGTGAGGAGGTCGCCGTTGCTGTACACCGGGTCGCCGTCGACGATCACGAAGCGGTACACCTCGTTGAGCGCGGCGAACAGTTCCCGCAGCGGCTGGCTGGTCAGGCGTTCGCCGTACTGCTGGCGACGCCCCAGGGGCAGGAAGTCGAAGCCCGGGGCGCCGGGATGCTCGATGCAGGACGCCAGGCTCGGCGGCTGTTCGGCCAGCACCAGGTCGAGGAAGCCCGGGTTCTGTTCCAGGCCCAGGCGCTGGGTCAGGCTGTCGTCGGCGAGGCTGGTGTCCAGCAGCAGCACCCGTCCGCGGCTGGTGCGCGCCAGCTCGTTGGCCAGGGCCAGGCTGCTGGTGGTCACGCCGCTGTTGCGGTTCGGTGCGGTAAGCAGGATCACCCGCAGTTGCTGGTCGAGTACGGTCACGGCCAGGTTGCTTTCGGTGGGGGTCTGGATGTCCAGACTGGCAAAGGTTGCAGCCGCCATTTCAACTTGCTCCGTGGCCGTTGAGGACTTTGAGAGGGGTTTTGAGCAGGATCTTCAGGTCCAGCCAGGGGCTCTGCTGAAAGATGTAGGTCATGTCCAGGGTCACCCGGCCGTCGAAATCCACATCGCTGCGCCCGGACACCTGCCACAGGCCGGTGATGCCGGGGTAGATGCTCAGGCGGCCGAGGTGATGTTCCTTGTAGGTCTGGGCGTGGAACGAGGTCGGCCGCGGGCCGACGATGCGCATCTGGCCGAGCAGCACATTGATCAGGTTCGGCAGCTCGTCGAGGCTGGTGCGCCGCAGGAAACCGCCGATCCCGGTGATCCGCGGGTCGCGGTCGATCTTGAAGTCCACCGAGTCCGGGCCGTGCTTGTTCAGGTGGCGCACCGAGTCTTTCAGGGACTCGGCGTTGACCACCATGGTGCGGAACTTGTACATGCCGAAACGCCGGCCGCGAAAGCCGGTGCGCAGCTGCACGAAAAACACCGGGCCGGGGCTGGTCAGCTTGATCAGCAGGGCGATCGCCAGCAGCAGCGGCGCGATCAGCAGCAGAATCAGCGCGGCCAGCAGGGTCGAGGTCAGGCGCTTGCTCAGGGACAGGGTCCAGGGGCAGCCGCCGCGGCGACCGGTCAGCCAGCCACGGCGTTGCAGCTCGACGGCGGCCTCGACCTTGCGCCGGAACGGGTCGTTGCGCCGGTCGATATGGACGGGGCCGGCAGCCGGTGTCGGCTTATCGGGAACAGAAGGCGCGGGCGATGAGAATGGTCTCTCCATGTCCATCGGGGTATTTCCATAGGCAGTGGGTAGAAAGCGGCGAGCGGGTTCGCCGGTGCAGCTCGGTGCGGTTCGTCAGTCCCGTGGCGGCCGGTAGTAGCTCTGGAACCAGTCGACGAAGCGTCCCAGGCCTTCGGCCAGGGGCACCTGCGGGCCGAAACCGGTGACGTTCTCCAGGGCGCTGGCATCGGCGCAGGTGTTCAGCACATCGCCGGGCTGCAGCGGCAGGTACTCGACCAGCGCCTTGCGCCCGAGCAGTTGCTCCAGGGTGGCGACGTAGTCCTTGAGTTCCACCGGGCGCTGCCCGCCGATATTGAACAGGCGCCAGGGCGCCATGCTGGTGGCCGGGTCGGGCTGTTCGCGGTCCCACAGCGGGTCGCGCACCGGCGGTTTGGCCAGCAGCCGTACCAGGGATTCGACTATGTCGTCGATGTAGGTGAAGTCGCGCTGGTGCATGCCGTAGTTGAACAGCTTCAGCGGCCGGCCTTCGCTGATGGCCTGGGCGAACAGGATCGGCGACATGTCCGGGCGGCCCCAGGGGCCGTACACGGTAAAGAAGCGCAGGCCGGTGGCCGGCACGTCGAACAGGTGGCTGTAGCTGTGGGCCATCAGCTCGTTGGCCTTCTTGCTCGCGGCGTACAGCGACAGCGGATGGTCGACGTTGTCGCTGACCTTGTATGGCGTGTGATGGTTGGCGCCGTACACCGAGCTGGACGAGGCGTAGATCAGGTGCTCGACCGGGTAGCGCCGGCACATTTCCAGCAGGTTGAGAAAGCCGCCGAGGTTGCTGTCCAGGTAGGCCTTGGGGTTCTCCAGGGAGTAACGCACCCCGGCCTGGGCCGCCAGGTTGATCACCACCTGCGGGCGGACCTGGGCGAACAGCCGGTCGAGGGCATCGGCATCGCTCAAGTCCAGGCAGTACAGCGGGAAGGCGCCCACCTGTTGCTCGACCCAGCGCACCCGGTCGCGCTTGAGTTGCGGGTCGTAGTAGTCGTTGAAATTATCCAGCCCGGTGACCTGATGCCCATCCTTGAGCAAACGCAGTGCGGTATGGGCGCCGATGAAACCGGCGGCCCCGGTGATCAGGATATTCATGCGTAGAGCGCCCCCGGTAGACGATAGGGTAGTCCGATGCTCAGGTAATGCAGGCCGGCATCCGCCGCCTGTTGCGGGTTGTAGAGGTTGCGCCCGTCGACGATCAGCCGCGCCTTGAGGCGCTCGCGCAACTGGTTGAAATCGACCACGCGAAAAGCCTTCCACTCGGTGCAGATCACCAGCGCATCGGCGCATTGCAGGGTGTCGTCGCGGGTCGCGCACAGCTGCAGGTCGGGGCGGTAGCCGTACAGGCGCCGGCATTCGGTCATGGCTTCCGGGTCGTAGGCATGCACCGTGGCGCCGGCCTCCCACAGCGCTTCCATCAGGTAGCGGCTGGTGGCTTCGCGCATGTCGTCGGTATTGGGCTTGAAGGCCAGCCCCCAAATGGCGATGACCTTGCCGCGCAGGTCGTCGCCCAGATGCATCTTGAGCTTGCGGAACAGCACGTGGCGCTGCTGCTCGTTGACGTCGCGCACGGTCCTGAGCATGTGCGGTTCCAGGCCATGGCTCTCGGCGGTGTGGATCAGCGCCTTGAGGTCCTTGGGGAAACACGAGCCGCCAAAACCGGCGCCCGGGTAGATGAAGTGGTAGCCGATCCGCGGGTCGGCGCCGATGCCCTTGCGCACGGCGCTGATGTCGACGTCCAGGCGCTCGGCCAGGTTGGCCATTTCGTTCATGAAGCTGATGCGCGTGGCGAGCATGGCGTTGGCGGCGTACTTCACCAGCTCGGCGCTGCGGTTGTCCATGAACATCAGGCGGTCGCGGTTGTGATTGAACGGCGCGTACAGCTCGCTCAACTGCTGGCGCGGCTTGTCATGGGCGCAGCCGACGATGATCCGGTCCGGACGCATGCAGTCGGCCACCGCGCTGCCTTCCTTGAGGAACTCGGGGTTGGACACCACATGCACCTTGAGCTCGGACTTGCCCAGGTCGGTGAGCTGCTCGATGACGGTTTCCAGCACCAGGTCGGCGGTGCCCACCGGCACCGTGGATTTGATCACCAGGGTCTTGTCGCTGTGCATCAGGCGGGCGATGTCGCGGGCGACGGCAATCACATGGTCGAGATCGGCGGAGCCGTCTTCGTTGGACGGGGTGCCGACCGCGATGAACATCAGCTCGCCATGGTTCACCGCGTCCTGGGCCTGGGTGGTGAAGGACAGGCGGCCGGCTTTCAGATTGTCTTCGATCAGCGTCGTCAGCCCCGGCTCGTGAATGGGCGCGATGGCGCGCTGCAATTGGGCGACTTTCTGGCCGTCGATGTCGACACAGACCACGTTGTGGCCGACGTCGGCCAGGGCGACTGCTTGTACCAGGCCGACGTAGCCGGTACCAAAAACGCTGACATCCAAGGGAGGAACCTCATCCGTGATGGGTAATGAGTGAGTTTTTTCTGCCCACTTCTTAAAGAACTGAATAGGTGCAAGTCCTTTTCGCGTTCTTTTTTTGACACTACCACAGCACGGAGACGGTTAATTGGCGTTTTGCCGTGTTGTATAAATGACGATGGCGTTTTGGATTTTTTATAAATTAATTAATTGTTTTTAAAATCAAATAGATAGTTAGTCTGAAAGGGTGGTGAAAGCATTGTGTCAATTCCTTGATACAAAACTCGTAAGGGCAAATAAAGCCGACGAACGGTAGTTTTTTGAGTGAAAAAAACAGCGTTTTTATCGTCGGCGGACGCTTGCTTGGATCCAAAACTTCTGGAATCGCCCAATGAATGGCGCCTCGGTCAAGGGCCTCCACGACGGAAAAAAGTGTTGGAAATGATCGCTTTATCGCAGGCGGGGCAGTGCGCTGGAAGAGCGCGGGAAGTGCCAAAGGCTGTAGCAGCTTCAGACTAAAGTCGAGTGTAGCCCGTCAAGGCCATCTGCCATCATTGCGGGTCAACATTGATTTGATCAATTCACCTGGCCAGAAATGATTCGCCAGATGGATTGCTATTGCCTTTCTTTCATCCGCGTTACCGATGCACTGCTGGAGCTTTTCATGCGTCCCCCTTTCCCTTTGCTGCACTCATTCCGACCGCTGCGTTATCCAACGGTGGGCCTCGGCGCCCTTTGCCTGTGCGCGGGTTTTACCGCCCAGGCCGAGGCCGCGGGCTTCTTCGAAGACAGCAGCGCCAAGCTCGAGTCGCGCACCCTCTACTTCAACCGTGACTTCCGCGACGGTCATACCAGCAACGATCAGGGCGCTTCCAAGCGCGAAGAGGCGGCCCAGGGCTTCATTCTCAACCTGCAATCGGGCTACACCGAAGGCACCGTCGGTTTTGGTATCGACGCGCTGGGCATGCTCGGCTTCAAGCTCGATTCCAGCCCCGACCGCAGCAACAGCGGCCTGCTGCCGTCCAGCGGCCAGGACCCGCGGGGCTCCAAGGACCAGTACGCCAAGCTCGGCCTGACCGCCAAGGTGCGCGTGTCGCAGAGCGTGCTCAAGTACGGCGCGCTGCTGCCGGACCTGCCGCTGCTCAAGTACAACGACGGGCGCCTGCTGCCGACCATGTTCAACGGCGCGATGCTCACGTCCAAGGAGATCAAGGACCTGACGTTCATGGCCGCGCGCCTGGACCGCTATACCGCCCGGGATTCCACGGACGCCCAGGACATCCGCGTGCACTGCAAGAACAAGCGTTACGCCTGCAACGTCACCGCCGACCATTTCGACATGTACGGCATCGACTACAAGTTCAACGATCGCCTGACCGGCCAGTACCACTACGGGGAGCTTGCAGACATCTACCGCCAGCACTTCATCGGCCTGCTGGCCAACCAGCCGCTGGGCCCGGGCGTATTGAAGGCCGACCTGCGCCTGCTCAAGAGTACCGACAGTGGCGCCGAGCGCGCCGGTTCCATCGACAACCGCGCCCTGAGCGGCATGCTCGGCTACGCCATCGACGGCCACACCTTCAGCGCCGGCTGGCAGCGCATGAACGGCGACAACTCGATGCCGTACCTCGATGGCAGCAACCCGTACCTGGTCAACTACGTGCAGGTCAACGACTTCGCCGCCGCCCAGGAGCGTTCCTGGCAACTGCGCTATGACTACGACTTCAAGGCCATCGGCATCAACGGCCTGAGCTTCCTGACCCGCTATGTCAGCGGCGACCATATCAAGGTCCCGGGCAGCGACCAGGAAGGCCGCGAATGGGAACGCGACAGCGAACTCAAGTACGTGGTGCAGAGCGGCACCTTCAAGGACGTCAGCCTGCGCCTGCGTAACGCCACCTACCGCAGCAACTACGAGAAGTTCGCCCGGGACGTGGACGAGACGCGGCTGATCGTCAGCTACAACTTCTCGATCCTCTGACGGCGCTGCCGGAAGCTGAACCCGCGAGCTGCCTGGATAAACGCGTCGGCAGGCCTTGCGGCTGCTGCGCAGCCGATCGCAGCCTTCGGCAGCGGCTACAGGGGATCGCGGTGTCTTGTAGCCGCTGCCGAGCTTGCGAGGCTGCGATCGGCGGCGCAGCCGTCGCAAAACCGGTAACCGCGTTGCATCAGGTCCACCGCGTGCGCTGGTTGGGCGGCTGCTGCGCAGCCGATCGCAGCCTTCGGCAGCGGCTACAGGGGATCGCGGTGGCTGTGTAGCCGCTG
>NZ_JAQZAB010000130.1:0-55659 GCF_028640915.1 Pseudomonas sp. B3G-3
GTGGTGGGTGATGACGGGATCGAACCGCCGACCCTCTGCTTGTAAGGCAGATGCTCTCCCAGCTGAGCTAATCACCCTTTACCTTCGTTGCGGGGCGCATTATTACACAGAAATTCATAACGTGCTGATTTAAATAACAAAATTATCAAAAAAAGCTGAATTTCAATGTATCGGACGCCGCGCATGAAACACAGGCACAAAAAAGCCCGCGTTAGCGGGCTTTCTGTGATGACCTGGCGTTCAGTGTTCCAGATCATCGAATATGGCGCAGCGGACGGGACTCGAACCCGCGACCCCCGGCGTGACAGGCCGGTATTCTAACCGACTGAACTACCGCTGCGCGTAACACTGAAAGCGAATGGTGGGTGATGACGGGATCGAACCGCCGACCCTCTGCTTGTAAGGCAGATGCTCTCCCGGCTGAGCTAATCACCCTTCACGTTCGGTGTGGCGCGCATTCTACGGAGCGTCCCCTACTCTGGCAAGCACTTTTTAAAATAATTTTTTCAGGCCTTCCAAAGGCTTAGCGGAGGGTTGGCCTATGGAGCTGCGCGGAGAATAATGCCCCCCTTTGTATAAAGGAGAGATTCACCCCATGTGGTTCAAGAACCTGCTTATCTATCGCCTGACCCAAGATCTGCCCTTTGATGCTGAGGCGCTGGAAACCGCACTGGCCACCAAACTGGCGCGTCCATGTGCAAGCCAGGAGTTGACCACTTACGGTTTCGTCGCGCCGTTCGGCAAAGGCGAAGATGCACCGCTGGTACACGTCAGCCAGGACTTCCTGCTGGTCGCCGCGCGCAAGGAAGAACGTATTCTGCCTGGCAGCGTGGTGCGCGACGCGGTCAAGGAAAAGGTCGAAGAGATCGAAGCCGAGCAAATGCGCAAGGTCTATAAAAAGGAACGCGACCAGATCAAGGATGAAATCATCCAGGCCTTCCTGCCACGCGCCTTTATCCGTCGCTCCTCGACTTTCGCCGCCATCGCGCCGAAGCAGGGCCTGATCCTGGTCAACTCGGCCAGCCCGAAACGCGCCGAAGACCTGCTCTCCACCCTGCGCGAAGTGCTCGGCACCCTGCCAGTGCGCCCGCTGACCGTGAAGACCGCGCCGACTGCGATCATGACCGACTGGGTGAAAACCCAACAAGCCGCCGACGACTTCTTCGTCCTCGATGAGTGCGAACTGCGCGACACCCACGAAGACGGCGGCATCGTCCGTTGCAAGCGCCAGGACCTGACCAGCGAAGAAATCCAGCTGCACCTGAGCACTGGCAAGGTGGTCACCCAATTGTCCCTGGCCTGGCAGGACAAGCTGTCCTTCATGCTCGACGACAAGATGACGGTCAAGCGCCTGAAGTTCGAAGACCTGCTGCAGGACCAGGCGGAACAGGACGGCGGCGACGAAGCCCTCGGCCAACTGGACGCCAGCTTCACCCTGATGATGCTGACCTTCGGCGATTTCCTCCCGGCGCTGTTCGAAGCCCTGGGTGGCGAAGAGATTCCACAAGGCATCTGACAACCCCTTTCAGCAGCCAGCGGGCTGGCGACCGGCATTGCCCGATCCGCCGCTGACTCCTGCAGGAGCCTCACAGACGCCACCGCTTTCGGTGGCGTTTTCATATAAGAAGGAACAGGCCATGCGTGCACTGGCAGCATTAAGTCGTTTTGTCGGCAATACCTTTGCCTACTGGGTACTGATTTTCGCGGTGGTGGCGTTCTTGCAGCCGGGCTGGTTCATCGGCCTCAAGGGCGCCATCGTGCCGCTGCTGGGCCTGGTGATGTTCGGCATGGGCCTGACCCTGAAGCTCGAAGACTTCGCCGAAGTCGCCCGCCATCCATGGCGCGTGGCCCTGGGCGTGGTCGCGCATTTCGTGATCATGCCGGGCATGGCCTGGTTGCTGTGCCAGGTCTTCCACCTGCCGCCGGAGATCGCCGTCGGCGTGATCCTGGTCGGCTGCTGCCCGAGCGGTACTTCGTCCAACGTCATGACTTGGCTGGCCCGCGGCGACCTGGCGCTGTCAGTGGCGATCGCCGCTGTCACCACCCTGCTGGCGCCGCTGCTGACGCCGGCCCTGATCTGGCTGCTGGCCTCGGCCTGGCTGCCGGTTTCGTTCATGGAGCTGTTCTGGTCGATCCTGCAGGTGGTGCTGCTGCCGATCGTGCTCGGGGTGATTGCCCAGCGCGTGCTCGGCGACCGGGTGCGGCATGCGGTGGAAGTATTGCCGCTGGTGTCGGTGGTCAGCATCGTGATCATCGTCACCGCGGTGGTGGCCGCCAGCCAGGCGAAAATCGCCGAGTCCGGCCTGCTGATCATGGCCGTAGTGATGCTGCATAACAGCTTCGGTTACCTGCTGGGCTACTTCACCGGCCGCCTGTTCAAGCTGCCGTTGGCGCAACGCAAATCCCTGGCCCTGGAAGTCGGCATGCAGAACTCCGGCCTTGGCGCCGCCCTGGCCAGCGCGCATTTTTCGCCGCTGGCGGCGGTGCCGAGCGCCCTGTTCAGCGTCTGGCACAACATTTCCGGAGCGCTGCTTTCCACCTGGTTCCGCCGCATGAGCGAAAAGGACGACCGCACACTGGCCGCCCAGCAGGCGAGCGACTGAGGAGAAACTTGATCCCCGGATTAATGATGGGCACTATACTGCGCAACGCGGGGACGACCCCGCGGCTCGATCGAGTCATTAATCTGGGGACGACCCCGTCAATCGATGGAGGTCATCATGTCCTGGATCATTCTGTTTTTCGCCGGCCTGTTCGAAGTGGGCTGGGCCGTCGGCCTCAAGTACACCGACGGTTTCAGTCGCCCTCTCCCCACTGCCCTGACCATCGCCGCCATGGCGGTCAGCCTCGGCCTGCTGGGGCTGGCCATGAAGGAGCTGCCGCTGGGCACCGCCTATGCCATCTGGACCGGGGTCGGCGCAGTCGGCACGGTGATCGCCGGGATCATTCTGTTCGGTGAGTCCATGGCGCTGTTCCGCCTGGCCAGCGTGGCGCTGATCATTACCGGGCTGATCGGCTTGAAGGTCAGCACGGCCTGATACCAGCAAGCGCCCCAACAAAAACGCCCACCACTCTGTGGGCGTTTTTATAGGCGCTGGAAACCTAGCGCACGTTACCGCGCAGCTCGCCCACCAGGGTTTGCAAACGGGCCGGTTCGGCACTGTCGGCTGTCACGGCCGAACCCGCCACCAGGGTCACTCGCGACCACAGGCGGCGGAACAGCCCCTTGCTAGGATCACGGCTGAAAAAGCTGCCCCACAGCCCCCGCAACGCCAGCGGAATCACCGGCACCGGTGTCTCTTCGAGAATCCGCGTCAGCCCACCCTTGAACTCATTGATCTCGCCATCGGCGGTCAGCTTGCCTTCCGGGAAGATGCACACCAGCTCGCCATCCTTGAGGTAACGGGCAATTTGGGTGAACGCCCTTTCGTAGATCTGGATGTCCTCGTTGCGCCCGGCAATCGGAATGGTCCCGGCGGTACGGAAGATGAAGTTGAGCACCGGCAGGTTGTAGATCTTGTAATACATCACGAAACGAATCGGCCGCCGCACCGCGCCGCCGATCAGCAAGGCATCGACGAAGGACACGTGATTGCACACCAGCAACGCCGCGCCTTCGTCCGGGATCGCCTCCAGGTTGCGATGCTCGACCCGGTACATGGAATGGCTGAGCAGCCAGATCATGAAACGCATGCTGAACTCGGGGACGATCTTGAAGATATAGGCGTTGACCGCGATGTTCAGCAGCGACACCACCAGGAACAACTGCGGGATCGACAGCTTGGCCAGGCTCAGCAAGACGATCGAGACGATCGCCGACACCACCATGAACAGCGCGTTGAGAATGTTGTTCGCGGCAATCACCCGCGCCCGCTCGTGCTCCGGGGTCCGCGACTGAATCAGGGCGTACAGCGGCACGATGTAGAAACCGCCGAAGATGCCCAGGCCGAGAATATCGATCAGCACCCACCAGGCGTGGCTATAACCGAGCACTTCGATCCAGCCGTAACCCGCCTCGCTGACCGGAATCCCGCCGGAATGCCACCACAGCAGCAGGCCGAACACCGTCAGGCCGAACGAGCCAAAGGGCACCAGGCCGATCTCGACCTTACGACCCGAGAGCTTCTCGCACAGCATGGAACCGACAGCGATCCCCACCGAGAACACGGTGAGGATCAGCGTGACCACCGTTTCGTCCCCGTGCATCCACTCCTTGGCGTAGGCCGGAATCTGCGTCAGGTAGATCGCCCCGACAAACCAGAACCACGAGTTGCCGACGATCGAGCGCGACACCGCCGCAGTCTGCCCCAGGCCCAGGCGCAGGGTGGCCCAGGACTGGCTGAAGATGTTCCAGTCCAGGCGCAGGTCCGGAGTGGCCGCCGCGGCCCGGGGAATGCCCCGGCTGGCGAGATAACCGAGTACGGCGACTGCAATGATCGCCGTCGAGACGATGGGGGCGTAATGGGCGGAGGACATCATGATCCCCGCGCCAATGGTCCCGGCGAGAATCGCCAGGAAGGTGCCCATTTCCACCAGGCCGTTGCCGCCGACCAATTCTTCCTCCCGCAGCGCCTGGGGCAGGATCGAATATTTCACCGGACCGAACAGCGCCGAGTGGGTGCCCATGGCGAACAATGCCAGCAGCATCAGCGACAGGTGATCGAAGACAAAACCCACCGCCCCCACTGCCATGATCACGATCTCTCCGAGCTTGATCAGGCGGATCAACGCGTCCTTGGCGAACTTCTCGCCGAATTGCCCGGCCAGCGCCGAGAACAGGAAGAACGGCAGGATAAACAGCAAGGCGCAGAGGTTGACCCAGATCGAGCGGTCGCCCTCGATGGCCAGCTTGTAGAGAATGGCGAGGATCAGCGACTGCTTGAAGATGTTGTCGTTGAACGCACCGAGGGATTGGGTAATGAAGAACGGCAGGAAACGCCGCGTACGAAGCAAGGTGAACTGTGAGGGGTGACTCATCTTCCATGTCCCTGAGTGGCTTGGATGCTGTTATTGGATTATCGATCTTCGATCCAGGCCACAACCTTACCTAAAGTTCGCGGATTATTTCGCTAATCCTGCGATGCAAGGCGAAACGAACAGCTCACCCCGATAAGCGCCCTGCAGCGTGCGCTTGCCCACCAGCAGCCACATCAGTGCCAGCGCCAGGACCAACAGGCTGCCGAACACCGCAAAAAACGTCAGGTTCAGGGTAGCGGCCAGTTTCAGGGTGGTCAGGGCATAGACCCCCAGCGGGAAGGTGAACCCCCACCAGCCGAGGTTGAACGGAATGCCGTCGCGCAGGTAACGCAAGGTGATCAGCAGCGCCGTCAGCATCCACCACAGGCCGAACCCCCACAGGGTGATACCGGCCACCAGCCCCAGGCCCTCGGCGATTTCGCCCATTCCGGCCATGCCGTTGGCAGCAAAGATCGCCGGAGCGTCCGCGCCCAGCAGCAACATGCCCAGGGCCCCCGTGCCGATCGGCCCCAGGGCCAGCCAGCTCGAGGCGGCCATGCTTTCGTGCGGCAACTTATGCAGGGCCATGCGCAGCAGGAGAATGGTCAGGATGCTGAACGCCACCGGCAGCGAGAAGGCCCAGAGCACATAGCTGGTCACCAGCATCACCAGTTGCGAATGCGCGTCCAGCAGGTGCGGCGCCAGCAGCCCGCCGCTGGCGGCGGCGACTTCGGCCGCGACCACCGGCAACAGCCAGACCGCGGTCATCTGGTCGATACGGTGCTCCTGGCGGGTGAACATCATGTAGGGAATCAGCACCCCGCAAGCCAGCGACAGCGCTACGTCCAGCCACCACAGCAGCTCGGCCAGTTGCACCACACCGTCGCCCCAGCGTGGCACGCCGAACAGCAGGAAACCGTTGATGATGGTGGCCAGGCCCATGGGAATGGTGCCGAAGAACATCGAGACCGTGGAGTGCCCGAAAATCCGCCGGGCTTCGTCGAAGAACATTATCCAGCGTGCCGCATAGGCCGCGCTGAACAGCACGAACAGTACGATGGTGAACAGCCACAGCCCCTCGGCCAGCAGGTGCAGGCCCGGGATCCGCAGCGGCAACTGGGCCAGCGCCAGGGCCAGTACGCCGGTGCCCATGGTCGCGGCGAACCAGTTGGGGGTGAATTGGCGGATGGCTTCGCGAGGATGCTGCAGCTGGCTCAAGGGCCGTCCGGTTCTGAGGGTGTTGGGGCATGTCATGGTGCGATCTCCTGTCCTCCGATGAGGTGGAGCCCATGATAGAACCGGATCGAATATCTATATAACGGGTAATTTCTCTATCTGTTATCTATTTTACAAATATACGAGTCAGACACTGCCCGCGGTTTCCACCACCAATACCCGCGCTGCACCTTGTGGATGAGCCACATGCTCGGTACCGACATCGGCGTAGAAGATATCGCCCACCTCCAGCAGCACCGAGTGCTCCAGGCCGTTTTCCCGATAGTGCATGCGCACCTGGCCATCGAGCACGACAAACACTTCCTGCCCGTCGTTGATGTGCCACTTATAAGGCTGGTCGGTCCAATGCAGGCGCGTGGTGATGCCGTTCATGTTGGCAATATCCAGCGCCGCCCAGGCCCGCTCCCCAGTGAAGGTTTTACTGCGAATGATCTTCATGAATGCCCGTCGCTCCCAAGGCTGATGCATGCACCTCGCACGCGCCAGATGCGCAGGCTAACCCAAGCCGGCGGATCAGCCACCAACGCGCTCAACCTTCTGGCACGACGCAGGCCTTGGCGGTGCGCTGGCGCAGCAGCCCCAGCAAGGCGGCCAGGGACAGCAGGATCAATACCGCGCCATAACCATCGGTGGTCGCGATCAGGCCAAAACTGCGGGTCAGGTTTCCCGCCAGCAGGGACGGCAGGCAGAACGCCAGATAACTCAGGACATAAAATGCCGACATCAACCCCGCCCGCTCATGGGGCAAGGCCAGGGGCATCACACTGCGCAGGGCGCCGAGGAACCCGGAGCCAAAACCACCGCCAGTGACCAGGGTGCCGAGGAAGAACAGCGGCAGGCTGGCGGTGTGCACGGCAATCAGGATCAGGCCGATGCCGACGGCCAGCAGGCTCGCGCCCAGCCGCAGCACCTTGTCCGCCGGACGATGGCGCAGGGAAACAATCATCAGGGCACCGCTCAGGGTCAGCACCGCCACCAGGCCGCCACCGATCAGGTTCGAGGTCGAGCCCGTCGCGGTACGCACCAGCGATGGCGCCAACGACAGAAAGAACCCGCCCACGGCCCACACCGCCACGTCCACCGGTAACGCCAGCCACAGCGCCCGCCGCGCCTGAGGCGGTACATGCAGGGTCGGCCGCAGGGAGGCCCAGACACCGGGCTGGGCACTGACTGTCTCCGGCAGGCGCCAGACGTACAGCGCCTGGGCGACAAACAGCACCAGCAGCAACCAGTAGGCCAGTTGCAGCGGCAACGGTGCGTATTCCACCAGCAAACCGCTGCCCATCGCCCCGCACGCCATGCCCAGCAAGGGCGCCACGCTGTTGACCAGCGGCCCCTGCTGCCGGTCGGTATCCAGCAGCGCCGCCCCCAGCACGCTGGTGGCCATGCCGGTGGCGAATCCCTGCATCACCCGGGCAGCAATCAGCCAGGCTACGCTGTCGGCCTGGATAAATAGCAGCATCGCCAGTATGTCCAGCAGCAGCGCCACGAAGATCACCGGCTTGCGTCCCAGATAATCCGAAAGCGAACCCACGGTCAGCAGCGCCGCCAACAGGCTCAAGGCGTAGACGCCGAAGATCAGGGTCAGGGTCGCCGAGGAGAATTGCAGCACCTCCTGATACAGGTGGTACATCGGTGTCGGCACGCTGGAAGCGGCGAGAAAACTGAGTAAGGTGATCGCCAGAAACAGCAGTCTGGAACGATTTGACAGTGAAGAGTCGACAGGACTGGACATGGGCACGCTCCATTAAAGCTAATTTTTTGCTTTTGCGGAGTGTGCTACCGCCTCGCTCTTAAAGCAAATTCTTTGTGTTAAGGTTCGATCCATGGCTATTAAAGAAGGTTTACGCCCGGGCGGGCGCAGTGCCCGGGTACAGGAATCCATCCACTCGGCAGTCAGGGAACTCCTCGAAGAACAGGAGCGCTCGACCCTGACCGTGCCGCAAATCGCCGCCCGCGCCGGCGTGACGCCCTCGACCATCTACCGCCGCTGGGGCGACCTGTCGACGCTGCTGGCGGATGTCGCCCTGGCGCGCATGCGCCCGGACAGCGAACCGGCCGCCACCGGCAGCCTGCGCGGCGACCTGTTGGCCTGGGCCGAACAGTACCTCGACGAAATGAGTTCCGAGCCCGGGCGCAACATGATGCGCGATGTGCAATGCAGCGCCACGCCCGGCTATTGCGTGAGCATTCTCAGCGGGCAATTGCAGATCATCCTCGATCGCCACCGGCACAGCGAAGCAGCTCTGCCCAGCCTCGATCGACTACTGAACATGACGGTGGCGCCGACGGTGTTCCGCATCCTGTTCGCCGCGGAACCGCTTGACGTGCAGGAGTTGCATGAACTGATCGACATCGCGCTGCGGCCTTGAGACCGCCAGCGCGGGCAAGCTCGCTCCTGCCGGGTTCGTCACCCTTTGCAGAAGCGAGATTGCTCGCACTTCCCCCCTGCGACACCTGGCCGCGCCAATACCTTGGTCGACACTGACGAACCCCGAACATCGTGCGAGACTGTCTGACCGGGCTGAAGCGCCCGGCGCGCCTTTATGTTCGGAGTTTCCATGTCGTTGTCCAGCGGGCTGATCGCCATTGTCGCCCTGGCCTATATGGCCATCATGTTCGCCATCGCCTTTTACGGTGACCGTCGCAGCGCGCCCTTGCCGCCGCGGGTGCGTGCCTGGGTGTACAGCCTGTCGCTGGCGGTGTATTGCACCAGCTGGACCTTCTTCGGCGCCGTCGGCCAGGCCGCCGAGCAACTCTGGTCGTTCTTGCCGATCTACCTGGGGCCGATCCTGCTGCTGGTGCTCGCGCCCTGGGTCCTGCAAAAGATGGTGATGATCAGCAAGCAGGAAAACATCACCTCCATCGCCGACTTCATTGCCGCGCGCTACGGCAAATCCCAGTCGCTGGCGGTGGTGGTGGCGCTGATCTGCCTGGTTGGCGTGCTGCCCTACATCGCCCTGCAGCTCAAGGGCATCGTGCTTGGCGTGGACCTGCTGATCGGCGCCGGCGCCGACACCATGGGCACCCGCGCCCAGGACACGGCGCTGATCGTGTCGTTGATCCTGGCGCTGTTCACCATTGTCTTCGGTACCCGCAACCTCGACGCCACCGAGCACCACCGCGGCATGGTGCTGGCGATTGCCTTCGAATCCCTGGTCAAGCTGCTGGCCTTTCTCGCGGTCGGCGCCTTTGTCACCTATGGCCTGTACGACGGTTTCGACGACCTGTTCAGCCAGGCCATGCTCGCCCCGCGCCTGGAGCAGTACTGGCAGGAAACCATCAACTGGCCGTCGATGGTGGTGCAGACCGGCGTCGCCATGATGGCGATCATCTGCCTGCCGCGGCAGTTCCACGTCACCGTGGTGGAGAACATCGAGCCCCAGGACCTGCGCCTGGCCAAGTGGGTGTTTCCCGCCTACCTGGCCCTGGCCGCGCTGTTCGTGGTGCCGATCGCCCTGGCCGGGCAGATGCTGCTGCCCAGCTCGGTCCTGCCGGATTCCTTCGTCATCAGCCTGCCCCTGGCCCAGGCCCATCCGGCCCTGGCGGTGCTGGCCTTCATCGGTGGCGCATCGGCCGCCACCGGCATGGTGATCGTCGCCAGCGTGGCGCTGTCGACCATGGTCTCCAACGATATGCTGCTGCCCTGGTTGCTGCGCCGGCAGAGCGCCGAGCGACCCTTCGAAGTGTTCCGCCACTGGATGCTCTCGGTGCGCCGGGTCAGCATCGTGGTCATCCTGCTGCTGGCCTATGTCAGCTACCGTCTGCTGGGCTCCACCGCGAGCCTGGCGACCATCGGCCAGATCGCCTTCGCCGCCGTGACCCAACTGGCCCCGGCCATGCTCGGCGCGCTGTACTGGAAGCAGGCCAACCGCCGCGGCGTGTTCGCCGGATTAGCGGCCGGCACCTTCCTGTGGTTCTACACCCTGATCCTGCCGATCGCCGCCCACAGCCTGGGCTGGTCGCTGAGCAGCTTCCCGGGCCTGGCCTGGCTGCACGGCAACCCGCTGAACCTGCCGATCACGCCCTTGACCCAGGGCGTGGTGCTGTCGCTGGCCGGTAACTTCACCCTGTTCGCCTGGGTCTCGGTACTGTCACGCACCCGGGTTTCGGAACACTGGCAGGCCGGGCGTTTCATCGGCCAGGAAATCAGCGGCCGCCCCAGCTCCCGCTCGATGCTGTCGGTGCAGATCGACGACCTGCTCAAGCTCGCCGCGCGTTTTGTCGGGGAAGAACGGGCCCGCCAGAGCTTCATCCGCTTTGCCTACCGCCAGGGCAAAGGTTTCAACCCCAACCAGAATGCCGACGGCGAATGGATCGCCCACACCGAACGCCTGCTGGCCGGTGTCCTCGGCGCCTCGTCCACCCGCGCAGTGGTCAAGGCCGCCATCGAAGGGCGGGAGATGCAGCTCGAAGACGTGGTGCGCATCGCCGACGAAGCCTCGGAAGTGCTGCAATTCAACCGCGCCCTGCTGCAAGGCGCGATCGAGAACATCAGCCAGGGCATCAGCGTGGTCGACCAGTCCCTCAGGCTGGTGGCCTGGAACCGCCGGTACCTGGAGCTGTTCAACTACCCGGACGGGCTGATCAGCGTCGGCCGGCCGATCGCCGACATCATCCGCCACAACGCCGAGCGCGGCCTGTGCGGGCCGGGCGAGGCGGAAGTGCATGTCGCCCGCCGCCTGCACTGGATGCGCCAGGGCCGCGCCCACACTTCCGAGCGGCTGTTCCCCAATGGCCGGGTGATCGAGTTGATCGGCAACCCGATGCCGGGCGGCGGCTTTGTCATGAGCTTCACCGACATCACCCCGTTCCGCGAAGCCGAACAGGCCCTCACCGAAGCCAACGAAGGCCTGGAACAACGGGTTGCCGAACGGACTCAGGAGCTTTCGCAGTTGAACGCTGCGCTGACCGAAGCCAAGGGCACCGCCGAGGCCGCCAACCAGTCCAAGACGCGTTTCCTGGCGGCGGTCAGTCACGACCTGATGCAACCGCTGAACGCAGCCCGGCTGTTCTCCGCCGCCCTCTCCCACCAGAACGACGGCCTGTCCGCCGAAGCGCAGCAATTGGTCCAGCACCTGGACAGCTCCCTGCGCTCCGCCGAAGACCTGATCAGCGACCTGCTGGATATCTCCCGCCTGGAAAACGGCAAGATCAATCCGGAGCGCAAGCCGTTCGTGCTCAACGAGCTGTTCGATACCCTGGGGGCCGAATTCAAGGTCCTGGCCCAGGAGCAAGGCTTGAAGTTCCGCCTGCGCGGCAGCCGTCTCAGGGTCGACAGCGACATCAAGCTTCTGCGCCGGGTCCTGCAGAACTTCCTGACCAATGCCTTCCGTTACGCCAAGGGGCCTGTGCTCTTGGGCGTGCGCCGCCGCGGCAACCAACTGTGCCTGGAGGTCTGGGATCGCGGGCCGGGGATTCCGCTGGACAAGCAGCAGGTGATCTTCGAAGAGTTCAAGCGCCTCGACAGCCACCAGACCCGCGCCGAAAAAGGCCTGGGCCTCGGACTGGCGATCGCCGATGGCTTGTGCCGCGTCCTCGGCCACGGCTTGCAAGTCCGCTCCTGGCCGGGCAAGGGCAGCGTCTTCAGCGTCAGCGTGCCGCTGGCCAAGGCAGCCGTCAGCGCACCGAGACAGGTGGCCGAACTCAACGGTCATCTGCTGTCCGGCGCCCAGGTGCTGTGCGTCGACAATG
Source organism: Pseudomonas sp. B3G-3 (assembly GCF_028640915.1). Lineage (NCBI taxonomy): Bacteria > Pseudomonadati > Pseudomonadota > Gammaproteobacteria > Pseudomonadales > Pseudomonadaceae > Pseudomonas > Pseudomonas sp. B3G-3. Next base: position 11,887 of record NZ_JAQZAB010000130.1, read on the forward strand.
AAGACAGCATCCTGATCGGCATGAACAGCCTGCTCAGCCGCTGGGGCTGCCAGGTCTGGACCGCGCGCAACCGGGAAGAATGCGCCGCGCTGCTCAGTGATGGCGTGCGCCCGCAACTGGCGCTGGTGGACTATCACTTGGACGACGGCGAAACCGGCACCGAGGTCATGGCCTGGCTGCGCACCCAGTTGGGGGATCCGGTACCTGGCGTGGTGATCAGCGCCGACGGGCGCCCCGAGATGGTCGCCGAGGTACACGCCGCGGGGCTGGACTACCTGGCCAAGCCGGTGAAGCCGGCGGCGTTGCGGGCGCTGTTGAGCCGGCATCTGCCGCTCTGAGAGTCCTGTAGTCGCTGCCGCAGGCTGCGATAAGACCTTCAGCGATATTGAAAGCGCCGCGTCCCCTCCGGGGCCGATCGCAGCCTACGGCAGCGGCTACAGCTCAATCCGGCAGCTCGAGCAGGGCACCGTCGGCATCGGTCATCGCCCGTTCCAGCAGGTCCGCCGGCAGGCTCTTGCTCGCGCGCGCGCCGAGCAAGCGCAGTTGCTCGCTACGGCTGACCAGGTTGCCGCGCCCCTCGGTCAGCTTGTTGCGCGCGGCGCTGTAGGCCTTGTCCAGCTGCTGCAGACGATTGCCGACCTCATCCAGATCCTGAATGAACAACACGAACTTGTCGTACAGCCAACCGGCGCGTTCGGCGATTTCCCGGGCGTTCTGGCTCTGCCGCTCCTGCTTCCACAGGCTGTCGATCACTCGCAGCGTGGCCAGTAGCGTGGTCGGGCTGACGATCACGATGTTGCGGTCGAAGGCTTCCTGGAACAGGTTGGGCTCGGCCTGCAAGGCGGCGGAAAAGGCCGCCTCGATAGGTACGAAGAGCAGCACGAAATCCAGGCTGTGCAAGCCTTCAAGGCGCTTGTAGTCCTTGCCGGCCAGGCCTTTGACGTGATTGCGCAAGGACAGCACGTGCTGTTTCAGCGCCGCCTGGCCGATCACCTCATCGTCCGCCGCGACAAACTGTTGGTAGGCGGTCAGGCTGACCTTGGAGTCCACTACTACCTGCTTGTCGCCGGGCAGCATGATCAGCACGTCGGGCTGGAAGCGCTCGCCGTCGGGCCCTTTGAGGCTGACCTGGGTCTGGTACTCGCGGCCTTTCTCCAGGCCGGCATGTTCCAGCACCCGCTCGAGAATCAGCTCGCCCCAGTTGCCCTGGGTTTTCTGGCCCTTGAGCGCGCGCGTCAGGTTGGTCGCCTCGTCGCTCAAGCGCAGGTTCAACTGTTGCAGGCGTTCGAGTTCCTTGCCGAGGGAAAAACGCTCGCGCGCTTCGGCCTGATAACTCTCTTCGACCCGCTTCTCGAAGGACTGGATGCGCTCCTTGAGCGGGTCGAGCAATTGTCCGAGACGCTGCTGGCTGTTCTCGGCAAAACGCTGCTCGCGCTCATCGAAGATCTTGCCTGCCAGCTCGGCGAACTGTGCCCGCAGCTCGTCCCGCGAGCCTTGCAGGTCGCTCAGGCGTTGCTGGTGGCTTTCCTGCTGCTCGCGCAGCTCGGCATTCAATGACGCGGCCTGGGCGTCCAGGCGCCGCAACTCGGCTTCCTTGTTGGCCCGCTCAAGATTCCAGGCGTGGGCCGCGTCACGGGCGTTGTCGCGTTCGATCTGCAACAACTCGACTTCCCGGCGCACCGCCGCCAGATCGGCCTGCTTCACGGCATTCGCCTGGCCCAGGTCGCTGATCTCGTCGCGGCAGGCATCCAGCTGGGCGTTCAAGCCATCCTGCGCCAGCAGTGCGGTGGCCAGGCGCTCCTCCAGCAGGGACAGTTCGGTTTGGCGGGAGCTCAGACGGCGTTGCAGTTGCCAGGCGAGCGCCACCAAGGGCAATGCCGCGCCTGCCAGACCGAGCAGTACGCTGGTCAAGTCCATAGCCATAGCCACTCCAGACAGGGAAATAAAGCTTGAAGGTTAACCAAGGGACCGAGGCTTGGACAGCTCAGTCTTCGATCTGGCCAAGCTCCTGCTGGGCGCGACGATCGCCAGCCCGTGCCGCCTGACGCAGCAGATCGTGGCCGATCCGCCGATCGCGGGCGTTGCCGCATTCGCGGCACATCAGTTGGCCAAGACGACTCTGTGCTGCCACCACCCCTTCCCGGGCAGGCTGCTTGAGCAAACGCCCGGCAAAGTGCTTGATGTTCCGGTTATCACCCAGGCGTGGGCTGTCGAGCAGCCACATGGCCACGCGTAACGAAAAACGCTTGGGCTCGGTAACACTGGAAGAGGCAGAGGTAACAGAAGGTGACACTGAGCGAAACTTCATAAAGCACTGTAGGGCAGATCGGAAGGCGCGCCACTCTACTCCTTTTTTCGCACGCGTAAAGTCGAAAAGAACTCGGCACGCCCGTGCTAGAGCAAGCGCTTGGGACAATCCACAGAAGCTGTGGATAACTCAGTGGACAACCGCCCTACAAGTCGCCGAAAGCCGCATGGGACGGGGCCCGCAGTCAAACTGACGATTTTTTCACCAGTAAAAAAAACCGATGTTTTTCATTGACTTAAATTTTCATCGCAGGCATTGGAGGGCCCGGCAGGTGAGGTGACAGGCCGGTGACAGCCCGCGCAACTATTGTGCACAAGTACCCTCGATCCAGTTATATCGCTGCACCTTTTTCGTCCGTTCCCGGGAGAACAACATCGAAGACCAAAGATTCCAGTAACAACTTTTCTGCCCCACTGCGGTGAAAGTCCGGCCCGGCTCATTCGCGGCCTGCCCTGCGATACTCATAACCATTTTGCCTAACACACTTGCACCAGCTACATCAATCCGTTATCATCCACAGCGTTAGTACCAAGCTGAAAGTCAATTCTGGTCGAACAAGTCCCCCGGTTCAGCTTCCCTGAAGAGAAGTTTCTACCGACTACACGGGATCGACCACCTCGCTGGTTTCCAGGTAAAGCTTTCGCCGACACCGCCTTTGAACACATTGCAAAGGATGTCGCGAAGCCCTTTTACTCTGACCGAACCAACCTGCAAATTGATCAGGATCTTCACCTGGGGCCCAGAACCTTAACCCCCGCTGTGATTGCCTGCCCTCCTAAGTACCTACCTGCCAGCCCTAGCGCGCACTTGATAAAGCGCTTCCAACTGGCTGCTTTGTTCCAGTCGGGTTCTTCGTTCGACCAATGGTGGTCGGCGTTACTGGAACGTTTTAACGTTGCACGGTTCTTAACCGTGTCATTTGTAGGAACACCCAATAACTATGTCTACTCAAATCCAGACTCAGGATGCCATTCGCACCCTCACCAACGCTTTTGCTCCAATGAACTGCCTGATCATGGCCGCTCGCAAAGGCTGCTTCAGCTTCACCCTGGTCAACGAACACGGTATCGCTCGTCACAGCGAACGCCTGTACCCCGACCAGTATTCCAGCGCCGAGCCGCTGCAAGCGGTGATCGAGCGCACCCGTCAGGCCCTGACTGCCTGAGACGCCAGAGCGCTGAAAACCCGAAGCCCCGCCTGAACAGCGGGGCTTTTTTATTGCCTGTTATTTCGGTTTTTCCGCCGTCGGCTAAAGCATCATCCGATATAACGGTTATAACTCGAAGCTGGAAATATTTTAAAAACAGTCCTTTACAGCAACGATATGACACTACACTTCAACTCAAGCGGCATGATCCGCTTCCGGCGAGTCTGACCGATCCACCGCTGCCAAGCTCCCCCATCAGGTCTCGCCGGCCACTTTCACGCTTCGAGGGCTTTATGGGTATTGCCGCCAGCGAACTGTGCCGCTACGTGATCCGCCCGACCCTGATCTATCTGGGCAACCACAGTCGCACCGCAGAATCACTGCTGCTAGGCATCGCCGCCAGCCAATCCGCCCTCGGCTCCGCCCTGCACGACCGCAGGGGCCACGGCCTCTACCGCATCGCCGAACCCCGCCACCAGGCACTCTGGGACCACTATCTGGCGCTGGATCCGGAACGCGCCAGCCTGGTTCGCGGCCTGGCCAGCCAGCACGCATTCCTCAGCGGCCCGCACTTGGAATTGACCGTCAACCTGCGTTACGCCACCGCCATCGCCTGGCTGCTGGTAGAAGAGCAGAACACCCCGCTCCCCGAAGCCGGCGACCTGCTCGGCATGGCTCGCATCTGGAAGCAGATCTTCCAGCCACAAGGACGCTTGCGGGACTTTGCCGATGCCTGGCAAACCTGTGTTGCACCACTGAATCAGGTCGCCTGCTGATCGGACTTTTTGCAAGTTCGTGCAAACAACGGCAATTTTGGTCTGATTGTCCTACAAAACCGCTCTATCTCAAGCCATACAGGCTATAGCGCTGAGGAGGAAATGTTGGTAATTTTCGCTCCGGTGATCACCAGGAGTTCTAATAATGAAAAAAGTAATACTCAAAACCAGTCTTAGCCTTGCCGTTGCCATGGCATCCACCCAACTTTTCGCAAGTGGTTTTGCCCTGAACGAACAAAGCATCAGCGGCATGGGTACTGGTTTCGCCGGTCGATCCTCTGCTGCGGACGATGCAAGCACAGTTTTTGGCAACCCTGCCGGTATGTCGCGCCTGAAACGCCAGCAAATCACTGGTGGCGTCGCGGCCATTGATGCATCCACCGACATCAACGATGCCAGCGGCAGCCGTAGCGGCACCAACAAAGGCGACATGGTGCCTTTCACTGCCGTGCCGATGGGCTACTACGTCAAGCCTATCGACGATCAGTGGGCCTTCGGTCTGGGTGTCTATGCCCCATTCGGCCTGATCACCGACTACGAAAACGGCTTCCAGGGCCGTAACTTCGGCAGCAAGAGCGAAGTTAAAGTCATCACCTTCCAGCCAACCGTCAGCTACGCCTTCAACGACAAGGTGTCGATCGGTTTCGGTCCGACCATCAACCGTATCTCCGGCACCCTGGAATCGGCACTGACCACCCCTCTTTCGCCTAACGACGGCCGTGTGCAAATCAAGGGTGACGACATTGGCTACGGCTACAACATTGGGCTGCTGGTCCAGGCGACCGACACCACCCGCGTGGGCCTGACCTACCACTCGAAGGTCAAGTACAAGCTGGAAGGCCACACCGAAGTCAGCCCAGGCGCCGGTACTCCAGGCGCTCTGCTGCGTGGCGCTCGCTACGATGCCTCGCTGGACATCACCACCCCTGAATCGGCCGACCTGTCGGTGACCCAGGACCTCAACGATGCCTGGAAACTCTATGCCGGTGCGACCTGGACCCGCTGGAGCCGCCTGAAAGACATCACCGTGCAAAACGAAGGTGTAACTGCCAGCGCCGGCGGTCTTCTGGCCCCGGGTGCGCTCAGCAGCATCAAGGAAGAGCAGAACTGGCACGACACCTGGGCCTACGCCATCGGTACTTCCTACCAGTTGAACAAGCAGTGGGTACTGCGTACCGGCCTGAGCTTCGACCAGTCGCCAGCCAACAACACCAACCGTTCGCCACGCATTCCTACCGGCGACCGGACCATCTTCAGCCTTGGCGCCGGCTGGAGCCCAACCGAAGACCTGACCATCGATGTGGCTTACTCCTACCTCAAGGAAGAGAAAGTCAAGGTCAACAACCACAATACGCTCGGCCAGTCTTACAGCTCCGAGTACGAGAACAGCGCGAACGGCTTTGGCGTGGGTGCAACCTACCGCTTCTGAAGCCTGACGGCCTGAACGAAAAAGCCCCCGCATCCAAGGATGCCGGGGCTTTTTTATTGACCGCGGATAACACTCAAGGCTTGGACGCCAGCGCCTGTTCCACCGCCTCGATCAGTTCCGGACTGTCCGGCTTGGTCAGGCTGGAGAAATTGGCGATCACCTTGCCCTGGCGATCGACCACATACTTGTAGAAATTCCACTTCGGCGCACTGCTCTGCTCGGCCAGGACCTTGAACAAATGCACCGCGTCCGGGCCTCGGACCTGCTGCGGTTCGGTCATGGTGAAGGTGACGCCGTAGTTCACATAACAGACCTTGGCCGTTTCCGCGCCATCCTTGGACTCCTGCTTGAAGTCATTGGAGGGCACGCCTACCAGCTCCAGCCCCTGATCCTTGTAACGCTGGTACAGCGCTTCGAGCCCCTTGAACTGCGGGGCAAAGCCGCAAAAGCTCGCGGTATTGACCACCACCAGCGGCTTGCCGGCAAAGCGCTGGCACAGGTCGATGGATTCCTTGGCGCGCAGCTTGGGCAGCGAGCCCTGCAACAGCGACGGGCATTCGCCCGCCCACGCCGAACCGGCAAACACCATGAGTACAGCTGGAACAGCCAGCCAACGCGCCAACATATTCAACTCCTTGAAAGTACCGTCAAAGGGTGAAGCTACTCGCCCGGCGGACGCCCTAGCAAGTGCCTCCTAGCAGACGCCCATGCCCAACTGCATCAGCGCCAGCCCACCCTGGTGCCAGCCCCACCAGGCCAACGCCAACAGCACGACGACAACCGCCAGGCCGACCCAGCGCAGGCCTGCCCGGCTCATGCCACGCTTGCCTGCAAACGCGCGACCGGACGCTCGCGCACCGGCCAGTTCAAGGCCGCGGCCAGCAGACTGAGGAGAATCGCCACCTGCCAGATCAAGTCATAACTCCCGGTTCGATCGTAGACCACCCCGCCGAGCCAGCCGCCGAGGAACGAGCCCAACTGGTGAAACAGAAACACGATGCCGCCCAGCATGGACAGGTTGCGCACCCCGAACAAGGTGGCCACCGTGCCATTGGTCAGGGGCACCGTCGACAGCCACAGGAAGCCCATGGCCATGCCGAACAGATATGCGCTGAGTTGCGTCACCGGCAGCCAGAGGAACAGGCCGATGACCACCGCGCGCAACAGGTACAGGCCGGTCAGCAAGCGTGGCTTGGACATGCGTCCGCCCAGCCAGCCAGCGGTGTAGGTCCCGAAGATATTGAACAGGCCGATCAGCGCCAGCACCGTGGTGCCCACTGTGGCCGGCAAATGCTGGTCCACCAGGTAAGCCGGCAAATGCACGCCGATGAATACCACCTGGAAACCACAGACGAAAAAGCCGAACGCCAGCAGCCAGAACCCGGAATGGGAACAGGCTTCACGCAAGGCCTCGGAAAGGCTCTGCTCATGGCCCAGGCTTGGCAGCGGCTTGTCCTTGAGCATGCTCACCAGCGGCACGATCAACGCCACCAGCAACCCCAACACCAGCAGCGCTGACGACCAGCCGAGCCAGCCGATCAAGCCCAGGGTGCCCGGCAGCATGGCGAACTGACCGAACGAACCGGCCGCACTGGCGATGCCCATGCCCATGCTGCGTTTTTCCGCCGGCAGTGCACGCCCCACCACGCCGAGAATCACCGAGAACGAGGTCCCCGAAAGGCCGATACCGATCAGCAATCCGGCGCTCAACGACAGCGACAGCGGTGAGTCGGCCAATCCCATGAACAACAGGCCCACGGCGTACAGCACGCCGCCGATCATCACCACCTTGGCCGCGCCGAAGCGGTCGGCCAGGGCGCCGGTGAAGGGCTGGGCCAGGCCCCAGATCAGGTTCTGCAAGGCAATGGCAAAGGCAAACACCTCGCGCCCCCAGCCGAACTCGGCGCTCATGGGCGGCAAAAACAGACCGAAACCGTGTCTTACCCCCAGGGACAAGGCCAGGATCAGCGCGCTCCCGAGAAGAACCCAACCGCTGGTACGCCACATCGAAGTCATCGTTATTCTCCATTTACGGGTATATACCCGCTTATCATCGAACAAAAGGCGTTCACGCCAGTTCGTTCAGCAAGGCCAGCAAGGTTTCGCGTTTCTCTGCACCCAGACGGTCGATCAAACGCTGTTGCGCCGCCTCCCAGGCCGGCAAGGCCGCCAGCAATCGCTGCTGGCCTTCCTCGGTCAGCTGGACGATGCGATTGCGTTGATCCTCGCCTTCGGACAACCGGACCAGCCCCTCGCCTTCCAGCACCCGCAGGTTACGGCCCAGGGTGCTGCGATCCAGCCCCATCGCTTCGGCCAGGCTGGAAATGCTCGGTTGGTCCAGACGCTGCAGGTTGCTCAGCAAGGAATACTGGGCAACGTTGATCCCGAAGCCGTCGAGAGCGCCGTCGTAGAACCTGCTGACGCCACGGGCGGCGCGACGCAGGTTGGTGCACAGACATTGAGAAGGAAGCATGGTGCGTGTATATACCCGCGATTAATGGAATGCAAGAAATTTGCAAAGCCCAGGGCGCGGATAAAACCCGCGCCCCGCCTTTCTAGAACAGCGCCAACCCCACCAGGACCGCCACCTCCAGCAGTTCCAGCAGAGCCCCCGCCGTATCCCCGGTGGTGCCGCCCAGACGACGCAGCATCAGCTGGCGCAAGCCGACAAACACCACGCCCGCCAGCAGCAACGCCCACACCGCGCCATAACCACCGAGCACTACACACGCCAGCGCAGCAAGCGCCAGCACCCACTTGCCGGCCGGACGCGGCAGATGATTCGCCAGCGCCTGCCCAAGGCCACCAGGGCGTACATAAGGCGTACAGAGGAACAGCCCGAGCAAGGCGCCGCGACCGATCAGCGGCGCCAGCAGCAAGGCGACACCGGCCTGCTGCTCGATCAGCGCCACCAGCGCGGCGAACTTGAGCAGCAACACCAGCCCCAGGGTGACCACGGCGATCGGCCCGCTGCGCGGGTCCTTCATGATCGTCAACGTACGCTCGCGATCGCCGAAGCCACCCAGCCAGGCGTCTGCACTGTCGGCCAGCCCGTCGAGATGCAAGGCACCACTGAGCAGCACCCAGACCGTCAGCAACAACGCCCCATGCAGCAACAGCGGCGCGCCCATCAACAACTGGTTCATGCCCCAGAGCAGCAGCCCGAACAGCAGGCCAATCAGCGGATAGAACAGCAACGACCGGCCCATTTCCTCGGGCGATGGCATGCCCGGCAAACGCACCGGAAAACTGCTGAGAAATTGCAGGGCGATCCAGAATGGCAGCACGCTCAGACTCCTTCGCTCAACACCAGGCCGGCCTCGACAGTCAGGGCGAACAAGGCACCGTGAGCGACCTCGACGCTCAGTAACTGCTCGCGCGGCAACCCCCGGGCCTGGGCCAATAACAAGCGCATGACTCCGCCATGGCTGACCAGCAGCACCCGCTCGCCGGCATGACGCTGGTGCAGACGTTCGACCGCCCCCAGCACCCGCTCGGAAAACGCCAGCACCGGCTCGCCCTGCGGCGGAGTAAAGGCATAGGGATCAGCCCAGAACCGCCCCAGCGCCTCAGCATCGGTCGCCATCAGCGCCGCCGCGCTCTGCCCCTCCCAGGCGCCGAAATGCAGTTCCTGCAGATCCGGGTCCAGGCTCACCGGCAGCGCCAGGCGCGCACCCAGTTCCTCGGCGAAACGCGCACAGCGTTGCAAGGGCGAACTCACCAGCCGATCCCAGGGTCCCTGGCCGGCAACGGCGGCACGCATCTGCTGCCATCCGGCGTCGGTCAGGGCATCGTCGAGGCTGCCGCGCAGGCCGCCACCGAGCTCGGTTTCACCATGGCGCAGCAGGTCCAGGCGCAAGGTCATGCAGGGCGATCCGCCACGGCCGCTTCGGCGAAAGTCGCCATCTGCCCGTGCAGGTCGCAGGCCAGGCGCAGCAATGGCACCGCCAGCGCCGCGCCGCTACCCTCGCCCAGGCGCAGGCCGAGGTCCAGCAAAGGCTCGGCCTCGAGGGTTTGCAGGATATGCCGATGCCCCGGCTCGGCCCCACGGTGGCCGAACAGCAACCACTGCCGGCACCCGGGGTTGAGCCGCACCGCCACCAGCGCCGCCACGCTGCAAATGAAGCCGTCGACCAGCACCGCCACGCCTTCCTGGGCACAGGCCAGGTACGCCCCCACCAGCGCAGCAATTTCGAAACCGCCAAGGTTGAACAAGGTCTGCACGGCATCGCCACGCTGGGCCGCATGCAGGCTCAAGGCACGCTCGATCACTCGCGCCTTGTGGCTGACACCCGCCGCATTCAGGCCGGTGCCCGGACCCGCCAGGAGCGCTACCGGAATGTCCAGCAAGGCACAGGCCACGGCACTGGCCGCGGTGGTGTTGCCAATGCCCATCTCGCCACCGATAAACAGCTCGCTGCCCTGCTCGACAGCCCGCAGCACACTGTCACGTCCGGCCTGTAGGGCCTGCTCGCCCTGGGTCTGGGTCATGGCCGGCCCCTCGACGAAGTTGCGGGTACCCGCCCCGAGATTCAAATGACGCACGCCAGGCAGGTTCAGCCCGGGCGTCACCGTGCCGAGGTCGACCACTTCCAGGTGTGCCCGCAGCTGTCGCGCCAACACGCTGATGGCCGCGCCGCCGGTGACGAAGTTGTGCAGCATCTGCCCGGTGACTTCCTGCGGATAAGCCGAAACGCCCTCGGCCACCACCCCGTGGTCGCCGGCGAAAATCGCGATCCACAGCTGCTCCAGGCCAGGCTTTACCCGCCCCTGCAAGCCGGCCAGCTGTACCGCTACCCGCTCCAGCTGCCCCAGCGAACCCGTGGGCTTGGTCAACTGCTGCTGACGCGACTGCGCCGCCTCCAGGGCTTGAGTGTCGAGCGCCTTGCACGGCCGCAGCCACCAGAAGTCATTCATAACGCAGTTCCTTTCAGAGTCAGGGGCAGGCCGGCCACCGTCAGCACTACCCGCTGACAACGCTCGGCCAGGGCTTGATGCAGCCAACCGGCTTCATCGACATAACGGCGAGTCAATTCGCCCAGCGGCACGACACCCATTCCGGTCTCGTTGCTGACAAAAATGATTTCGCCCGGCAGCGACGCCAGGCACTGCAACAGCGCTTCGCGCTCACTGGCGAGCCGCTCGGCATCCTCCAGCAGCAACAGGTTGGTCAGCCACAAGGTCAGGCAATCCACCAGCAGGCAGCGTTCGGCGCTCGCCGCTTCACGCAGCACTCGCGCCAGCTCCAGGGGTTCCTCGATCAATGCCCATTCGGCCGGACGCCGTTCGCGGTGATGCTCGATGCGCTGGTTCATTTCGCCGTCCAGCGCCTGGCTGGTGGCGATATAGGTCACGGCCAGGCCGCTCTCGCCGGCGAGCTTTTCAGCCAGGCGACTCTTGCCGGAGCGGGCACCGCCGAGGATCAGTTGCAACATGCTTGGAAACCCTTGAATTGAGGTACAGCCACAGCGGCGCCGCAATACCGGCGCCGACGCTCTAAAGCCCGCAAAGCTGGCGCAGGTGCTCGGTGTCCAGATGCTGTTCCACCAGATCGGCCAGGCGCTCGATGTCGCGCTCGCGCAGGGCGTGGTAGTCGACCGCCTGCACCTCGCGCAACCCCGCCCAGCGCAGCAATGCGCTGCAGGCCGCCGGCGCCTCGAACAGGCCGTGCAGGTAGGTACCGAGAATCTGCCCATCGTCACTGCGCGCACCGTCGCAACGACCGTCATCCAGAGTCACGGCCGGCAGTTCCAGCGCAGGCCCCGTGGTGACCCCGGCATGGATCTCGTAACCGCTGACCTCGGCCTCCTCTAGCGCCAGGCGTCCACGCACGTTGCGCAGTTGCTTCTCTTCTTCCAGCACCGTCTCGAACGCCAGCAGCCCCAGCCCGGCGCTGGAACCTGGCGCGCCTTCCAGCCCCAGGGGATCGTGCAACTGCTCGCCGAGCATCTGCAAACCACCGCAGATGCCCAGCACCTTGCCGCCATAGCGCAGGTGCCGGGCGATGGCCCTGTCCCAGCCCTGGGCACGCAGATACGCCAGGTCGCTGCGCACGCTTTTCGAGCCGGGCAGGATGATCAGGTCGGCCGGCGGAATCGCTTGGCCCGGACCGATAAATTGCAGGTCCACCTGGGGGTGCAGGCGCAGCGGGTCGAAGTCGGTGTGATTGCTGATGCGCGGCAACACCGGCACCAGCACTTTCAGCACCTGCTCGGCCTTGTCGGCCTGACGTTGGTCGATGCCGTCCTCGGCTTCCAGATGCAGGTCCAGCACGTAGGGCAGCACGCCGATCACCGGTTTGCCGGTACGCGCTTCGAGCCAGTCGAGGCCCGGTTGCAACAGGGCGATATCGCCGCGAAAACGGTTGATGATGAAACCTTTGACCCGCGCCTGCTCGCTCGGCGACAACAGCTCCAGGGTGCCCACCAGATGGGCGAAAACCCCGCCGCGGTTGATGTCGGCGATCAGCAGCACCGGGCAGTCCACCGCTTCGGCAAAGCCCATGTTGGCGATGTCGCCGGCCCGCAGGTTGATCTCCGCCGGCGAGCCCGCGCCCTCCACCATCACCACCGGATAGGCCGCGCTCAGGCGTTGGTGAGAGGCCAGCACCGCCTGCATGGCGATGGCCTTGTAGTCGTGATAGGCCACCGCGTTCATGGTGGTCACCGCGCGACCGTGAATGATCACCTGGGCCCCGGTGTCGCTGTTGGGCTTGAGCAGCACCGGGTTCATGTCGGTGTGTGGCGCCAGGTGCGCGGCCTGGGCCTGCACCGCCTGGGCGCGGCCGATCTCGCCGCCGTCGGCGGTCACCGCGCTGTTGAGGGCCATGTTCTGCGGCTTGAAAGGCACGACGCCGACACCCTGGCGCGTCAGCCAGCGGCAGAGGGCCGTCACCAGGGTGCTTTTACCGGCATCGGAAGTGGTGCCCTGCACCATCAGGGTGGTCATGGATGTTCCTTGGCGTAGGCGACGAAGGCCTGTTCGAGACGCGACCAGTCGGCTTCATCGGCCGGCAGGCCGAAGCGCAGGCTGCTGTTATGGGTGAACAACCGCAGCAGGATGCCCCGGCGCGCCATGAACTCATGCAACAGCTCGGCGCGATCGGTGATCAGCCACTGGAACAGCGCACAGCCACCCTGGGGTTTCAGGCCGTGGCGCTCGAGCAAGTGCGCCAAACGCAGGCTCGCCACTTCGCTGCGCAGCCGTTGCCGCGCATGGCCTTGGCTGTCGCGCAGGCACACCTGGCCCAGCACCCGGGTCGGTCCGCTGACGGCCCAGGGGCCGACCTGTTCGGCCAGCAGCTTGAGCAACTTGCGCTCGGCCAGGACGAAGCCCAGGCGCACACCGGCCAGGCCGAAAAACTTGCCGAAGGAGCGCAGGACGATCAACCCCACCTGATCGGCCTGGGCCGCCAGGCTCAGCTGGGGCGTGTTGTCCATGAAGGCTTCGTCGACCACCAGCCAGCCACCGCGCTGCGCCAAGCGCGCATGCCAGTCCAGGAGGCGCTCCGGGGTCAGGCTCAGGCCCGTGGGGTTGTTCGGGTTGACCACCACCAGCACGTCCAGGCTATCGAGGAAAAAGTCCACTTCCTGTTCCAGCACTTCACGCACGATGTAGCCGCTGCGGCGCCAGGCTTCGGCGTGTTCGGCATAACAGGGCGACAGCACGCCGACCTTGCCGGCGCGGCGCAAACGCGGAAGCAGCTGAATCGCCGCCTGGGAGCCAGGTACCGGCAACACATGGGCGGCGCCGTAGTAGTCGCGGGCAGCCTGCTCCAGGCCATCGTCGGTTTCCGGCAGGCGCGCCCAGGCCCGTATGCCGATCTCGGGAATCGGCCACGGCCAGGGCGCCAGGCCGCTGGACAGGTCCAGCCAGTCGGCCTCGGCGATGCCGTATTGCTCGGCCGCCTTGCGCAGGCGACCACCGTGCTCAAGCATAGAATTCAGCTCCCACGCAGAGAATCAGCAGCCATAACCAGACCCCGCGCTGTACCAGTTGCCAGCCGCGATCGATGGACGAAGCGTCGGCCGCCGTCCCCTCGCCCAGCTGCGGCCGCTGGTGCAGCTCGCCGTGATAGATCGCCGCGCCGCCCAGCTCGACACCCAGGGCTCCGGCCCCGGCCGCCATCACCGGCCCGGCGTTCGGACTGTCCCAGGTCGGCCCCTGGCGGCGCCAGCATTTCAGCGCCAGGCGGGTCTTGCCCAGCAACGCGTAAGTCAGGGCCACCAGGCGGGCCGGAATATAGTTGAGCAGGTCGTCGATCTTCGCCGCCGCCCAGCCGAAACGCTCGAAACGCTCATTACGATAGCCCCACATCGCATCCAGGGTGTTGCTCAGGCGGTAGAGCACCACGCCTGGCGCGCCGGCCACGGCAAACCAGAACAGGGCGGCGAACACCGCGTCGCTGCCGTTCTCCAGCACCGACTCGGTGGCGGCGCGGGCGACTTCGGTGGCATCCAGCTCGCTGGTCTGGCGACTGACCAGATAACCGACCCGCTGCCGCGCCTGATCCAGGTCGTCGCTGCGCAAGGCCTGGGCCACCGGCTCGACATGCTCGCCAAGGCTGCGCAGGCCGAGGGCGCAGTACAGCGCCAGGATCTCGAACAACCAGCCGATATAGGGCAGCCAGGAAAACAACGTCGCCAGCAGGGTCAGCGGCAGCACTGCGATGACCCAGGCAGTGACGCCATGACTGCGCCAGCCGCGACCGCCGGAGTTGAAACGTTGCTCGATGCGATCGGCAAAACGACCGAACGCCACCAGCGGATGCCAGCGTTTGGGTTCGCCCAGCAACGCGTCCAGCGCTACCCCGGCGACACTCAGCAACGCCACACTCATTGACTCACTCCCCAGTAATTTTCATACAGCAATTCACTCAGCGAACGCTCCCGCGCCCAGCCTTCGAGCACCAGCATCGGCGCCGGGTAAAACTCGCCGACCGGACCCAGGCACAACACCGCCAGCGGCTTGGCTCCGGCCGGCAAGCCAAGCAGCTCGGCCAGGGCAACGGGCTCGAACAGCGACACCCAGCCCATGCCCAGCCCTTCGGCCCGGGCCGCCAGCCAGAGGTTCTGAATCGCGCAGGAGAGCGAAGCCAGGTCCATCTCCGGCAAGGTACGCCGGCCAAAAATATGCCGCTCACGGTCGTCCATCAGCGCCGCCACCAGGACCTCGGCGCAGTCGTTGATGCCTTCGACCTTGAGTTTCATGAACTCATCGGAGCGTTCGCCCAGAGCCTCGGCGGTGCGCACCCGTTCCTCTTCCACCAGTTGCTGGATCTGCTCACGCAACGGTCGGTCGCTGATACGGATGAAACGCCAAGGCTGCATCAGGCCGACGCTGGGCGCCTGGTGCGCCGCCTCCAGCAGGCGACGCAGGACCTGTGGTTCGACCGTGCCCCCGACGAAGTGGCGCATGTCACGACGTTCGGCGATCGCGCGATAGACCGCGTCGCGTTCGGCTGCGGAAAAGGCGTTGTCGGTCATGGGCACCGCGCGAGCACGCTCGCTCCTGCCGGCGCCAGCAGGGCCGCCACCGCTTCGGGGTTGGACGGAAAATAGAAATGCACATAGGAGGCGGTCATCCGCCCTTCGCGGTAAACCGCTTCCGCGCCGCGCCCGCCATTCGGGCTCAGGCCGCGGGCGATCGGCGCAAGCTCGGTGCTGGTCAACGAATGATGGTAGGTATGCCCGCGCAGCGAACCTTCCGGCAGTTCCACCGCCTGCAAGGCCAGGGCCGCCAGGCGCTTTTGCATCACCGCATCGCCGGGCAACAGGCCCAGCAGTTCGGCGCGCTCGCCGTCGACATCGGTCAGGGAGTCCAGCAGATACAACATGCCGCCGCACTCGGCGAGCAAGGGTTTGCCGGCGGCGTGATGCGCGCGGATCGCACTGAGCATCGAGCCGTTCGCCGCCAGCGCCCGGTGATGCAACTCCGGGTAACCGCCCGGCAGGTACAGGCTGTCCGCCTCGGGCAGTGCCGCGTCATGGAGCGGCGAGAAAAAGTCCAGCTCGGCGCCCATGGCCCGCAGCAGATCCAGGCTCGCGCCATAGGTAAAGGCAAAGGCTTCGTCGCGGGCCACGGCAATGCGCACCCCGGCCAACAGCGGCTCGACGGCAACCGTCTGGGGAGCGGCAAACGCCACGGCGGGCGGCAAGGCCACTTCGCAGCTGTCAGCCAAGGCGGCTGCCGCCGCGTCGAGACGCAGATCCAGATCGTTGAGTTCGCTGGCCTGCACCAGCCCCAGATGGCGGCTGGGCAGTTCGATGCCGGTTTCCCGGGACAGCGCGCCGTACCAGCGCAGGCCTTCGGTCAGGCTGCCTTCGAGCAACTGCGCATGGCGCAAGGTACCGACGCGGTTGGCCAGCACCCCGGCGAACGGCAGGTCCGGCTGATAGCGCGCCAGCCCCAACGCCAGGGCCCCGAAGGTCTGGGCCATGGCGGTGCCATCGATTACCGCGAGCACTGGCACCCCGAAATGCCGCGCCAGGTCGGCGCTGGACGGCGTGCCGTCGAACAGCCCCATCACGCCCTCGATCAGGATCAGGTCCGCCTCGCCGGCGGCCTCCCACAACAGGCGGCGGCTTTCCTGTTCGCCGACCATCCACATGTCCAGCTGATACACCGGCGCACCGCTGGCGCGCTCGAGAATCATCGGGTCGAGAAAATCCGGGCCGCATTTGAACACGCGCACCTTGCGCCCCTGATTGCGATGCAGTCGGGCGAGCGCGGCGGTCACGGTGGTCTTGCCCTGACCGGAAGCCGGCGCGGCAATCAATACCGCCGGGCAATGACGGGCATCACTCACAGTTCGACGCCTTTTTGCGCTTTGATCCCGGCCTGGAAGGCATGCTTGACCATGCCCATTTCAGTGACGGTGTCGGCCAGTTCGATCATCTCCGGCTTGGCGCCACGCCCGGTGACCACCACATGCTGCATTGGCGGCCGGGCCTGCAGGTCGCTGAGCACCTGGTCCAGGTCCAGATAGCCGTGCTTGAGGGCGATGTTTAATTCGTCGAGCACCACCAGGCCGATGTTCGGGTCGCTCAGCAGCTCGCGGGAAACCGCCCAGGCGGCTTCGGCAGCGGCGATGTCGCGCTGGCGGTCCTGAGTTTCCCAGGTGAAACCTTCGCCCATGACATGGAAACGCACCTGCTCCGGGAAACGTCGGAAGAACAATTCCTCGCCGGTGCTGTTGCGGCCCTTGATGAACTGCACCACGCCGCACTGCATGCCGTGGCCCATGGCCCGCGCGAGCATGCCGAAGGCCGAGCTGCTTTTGCCTTTGCCGTTGCCGGTCAGCACCAGCAGCAAGCCGCATTCGTTCGGCGAGTTGGCGATGCGTTCATCGATCACGGCTTTTTTGCGCAACATGCGCGCCAGATGGCGTTCGTCACGATCAGGGGATTCAGTCATGGGGCAGCTCTCCGTTGGGGCTGGATAACGGGGGGCAGGAATAGGAATAGACGGCGCAAGCCTGGCATCGCCCACCGTGATGCCGTTGGATGGATCAGGCCGGTCTCCGGGCTTGTGAGTGGCTGGGATGCCCAACTGCGCGCCTTCCCATGTCGACAGTCGACACAGTGGCATCAGGCGCAGTCTTGACTCATTTACCGTTGCGGGGGCAGCGCCGGAATCGTCGTGCGTGCGCCTTCGGCACGCGTACTCACCGGCTTCCCTGTTTCACTCTGTCGACCTGCGGCCACAGAGCACCTGAAACAAGTCGCGAAGGTTAGAGGGTTGGGGGTGGAGCGTCAATTAAAGCCGGGGCCCGGCAGATCGACGAATGGCTGCCATATCGGAAAAATGACGCCAATCTTGTGCCACACTCAACGCAGTGATATCAAATAGCCATAATCGCGTTAAAAAACTCCAATATCTCAACAATAATAGGAAAAGTCCGATGCAAGGCATGATCATCAGCAATCCGAAACTGGAATTCCTGCGCCCTGCCCTGGAACGCTGGTTCGATTGCATCGACCGCTACAACGCCGTGCGCGGCGATAACGAAAGCCCTTACTGGTTCGACGAAAAAGCCAACCTGGGATTGCTCTCGGCGGCGGCCTGGATGGCGGAGATGGTCACCCTGGAACACACACCGAGCAAAAAACAGCTCGAGGACGGCGACCGCAGCGGCCGCACCGACCTGTACATCGCCACGCAGGAGGAGCGTGTCTATATCCAGACCACCCAGCGCTGGCCCCGGGTCAATAGCCTGCACCTGACCCAACCGTTGCTGGATGCCGCCAGCGACGCGAAAAAAGCCAGCTACCCCAGCGACCTGAAACTCGGCTGCCTGTTCGTCACGCCGCAGAAAACCCAGCACAGCGCCACCCCGGAAGAACTGCAGGACATGGTCGACGACCTGCAAAAGGAACACTGCTGCGCCGTCGCCTGGTACTTCCCCTACGCGTACCGCAAATTGCGCAACGAAGCCGGCAACTATCACCCCGGCGTTGCCGTGCTGTTCAAGGAAGCACGCTGAGCAGGTGGAACCATCGTCCATCTGTGCTTCTCTATGACTACACCGACTTCGTGCATTCATAGGGAAATCAGCATGCTCAAGCTTCGATACGCCATCCTTGTCGCCGTCGCCGCAGGCCTCGCCGCCTGTGGCGAAACTTCCACCCTCCAGGTCTCCGACGGCACCGGCCCCTCGCCGAAATTGCCCGAACCGAACAAGACCCTGTTCCCGACCGTGAACATCGCGCCCGCGATCGGCTGGCCGCAAGGCGCCAAACCGGTGGCCGCCGCCGGCACCCAGGTGGCCGCATTCGCCGAAGGCCTGGAGCATCCGCGCTGGCTGTACGTGCTACCCAATGGCGACGTACTGGTGGCAGAGACCAACGCCCCGCCCTCCCCCGATGACAGCAAAGGTTTCCGCGGCTGGATCGCCAGCAAGATCATGAGCCGTGCCGGCGCTGGCGTGCCCAGCCCGAACCGCATCACCCTGCTGCGGGACAAGGATCACGATGGCGTGGCGGAAACCCGCACGGTGTTCCTGGAAAACCTCAACTCGCCGTTCGGCATGACCCTGGTGGGCAATGACCTGTATGTCGCCGACACCGATCGCCTGCTGCGCTTCCCCTATAAGGACGGCGACACCAAGATCAACGCCCAGCCGACCAAGGTGGTCGACCTGCCTGGTGGCAAGCTGAACCACCACTGGACCAAAAACGTGATTGCCAGCAAGGACGGCAGCAAGCTGTACGTCACGGTCGGCTCCAACAGCAACGTCGGCGAAAACGGCATGGACCAGGAGGAAGGTCGCGCTGCCATCTGGGAAGTCGACCGCGCCACCGGCAAGCAACGGATTTTCGCCTCAGGCCTGCGCAACCCCAACGGTATGGCCTGGGAACCGCAAAGTGGCCAGCTGTGGACCGCGGTCAACGAGCGCGACGAGATCGGCAGCGATCTGGTGCCGGACTACATCACCTCGGTCAAGGACGGCGCCTTCTACGGCTGGCCATTCAGCTACTACGGCCAGCATGTGGACGTGCGAGTCACTCCGCAGAACCCGGACCTGGTGGCCAAGGCCATCTCCCCGGATTATGCCGTCGGCCCGCATACCGCCTCCCTCGGCCTGGCATTCGCCGAAGGCAGCAAGCTGCCGGCGCCGTTCACCCAGGGCGTGTTCATCGGCCAGCATGGCTCGTGGAACCGCAAGCCCCACAGCGGCTACAAAGTGATCTTCGTGCCCTTCGCCAATGGCAAGCCGGTGGGCCAACCGGTGGACGTCCTGACCGGCTTCCTCAGCGCCGATGAGAAAGCCATGGGCCGGCCGGTCGGCGTAGTGATCGACAAGCAAGGGGATCTGCTGGTGGCCGATGATGTCGGCAACAAGGTCTGGCGCGTGTCAGCAGCCAAGGCGCAATAGGTTCAGCGCTTGCGGCACAGGGTCAAGCCATCCCCCAGGGGCAGCAGCGACAGGTCGACACGCGGGTCATCCTTCAAGGCACGATTGAGTGCCTGGATGGCTCGGGTGTCTTCGCTCTGGGGATTCTCCTCCAGCACCCGACCGCTCCACAGCGTGTTATCGAACACCGCCAGCCCGCCCACGCGCAGCAGGCGCAGGGCACTTTCCAGATAAGCCGGGTAATTGGCCTTGTCGGCGTCGATGAAGACCAGGTCGAAACCACCCTCGCCCTCCTCCTGCTCGATCTTGGCCAAGGTCTCCAGGGCCGGCGCCAGACGCAACTCGACTCGCCCGGCGACACCTGCTTCCCGCCAGTAGCGGCGCGCAGTGGCGTTGTAATCACCCGGGATGTCACAGCAGATCAACTGGCCATCGTCCGGCAAGGCCGCGGCCATGGACAAGGCGCTGTAGCCGGTGAAGGTCCCCACCTCCAGCACACGCCGGGCACCGATAAGCTTGACCAGCAAGGCGAGGAACTGCCCCTGTTCGGGCGCCACCTGCCAGCGCGCCATGGGCAGTGCCTGGGTTTCGTCACGCAGACGGCGCAGCAGCGGCGTTTCGCGCAGGGAAACGTCGAGCAGGTAGTGATAGAGGGCGTCGTCGAGGTTGAGGGTACGAGCGGTCATGGCAACCTCAACATTGAGATAGGACCTAAGGGTTGTGCGCCAGATGCTCTGGCTGCAACACGCGCTTGGCGCTCAGGTAGGCTTTTTGCCAATAGGCCTTGGACAGGCTGTCCAGCTTCACCGTACCGCCGGTGGCCGGTGCATGGACGAAGCGGCCTTCACCGACATAGATGCCCGCGTGGCTGACCTGAGAACCGCCATTGGTGGCAAAAAATATCAGGTCGCCGGTCTGCAAGGCGTTCTTGCCGACATTCGGCGCACGCATGCCGATCATTTCGCGAGTCGAGCGCGGCAACGAGATACCGGCCGCGTCGCGATAGACGTAGCCGATCAGGCCACTGCAATCGAAACCGGAATCCGGTGTGTTGCCGCCCCAGCGATAAGGCGTGCCCACCAGGCCCAACGCACGAAACAGCACGTCTTCGGCAGCGGGCGAGAAGGTCTGGGGAGTATTGAAAACGGGAGCACGTACCACAGGCGCGGGTGGTGGGGTACGGCCGGCACACGCGCTGAGCAGCGCGGCGAGAACAATCAATGCGAGGCGGGCCGACGTCGACATATGCAGAACAATCCTGATCTGGATGCGGCTTTCTCTGCCGTGAGGCCGAAAACAAAACCGCGTAAGCAGGGCTTACGCGGTTAGTTTTCAACAATAGATCAGGATTCTAGCGTCTACGCGCCAAACTTCAAGTAAGACTTTAACTTCACCTTACAAAAAGTCCGCTTACTTGCGTGCGGTGACCACAGTCGGGGCCATTGCGAGGGCGCGTTTGGCTTCGATGAAGGTCTTGCTCCAGTAGCTGTCGCCCAGGCTGTCCACTCGCACACCACCGCTGCGGCGGCTGCTGGAATGGATGAACTGGTCATCGCCCAGGTAGATGCCAGCGTGGCTTACGCGACCGCGGCGGCCATTGGTGGCGAAGAACAACAGGTCGCCCGGCTGCAGCTTGTTACGCGCAACCAGCGGAGCGTCAACGTTGATCATTTCACGGGTGGAGCGCGGCAGATTCATGCCGGCTTCTTCACGGAACAGGTAGCCGATGAAACCGCTGCAATCGAAACCGGCTTCAGAGGTACCGCCGAAACGGTAACGGGTACCGATCAGGGACATGCCACGCTCGAGGATACTGTCGGCCAAGACTGGCAGCTGGTAAGGCTTGCTGTCAGCGAACTCGGCGAGTTCTTTTTCGGTTGCCAGCTCTTCCTGGAAAATAGCGGAAGACTGGGCTTTTGAAGAGTTTTGAGCCTGTTGCTGCTCTTGTTGGCTCACCGGAGAGTGGGTGGCGCAACCAAACAACAGGGTGACGAGTGCAAGAGGCACGAGGGGTGCGAAGCGCTTCAGCATGGGCACGACCGTGGCTTAAAGTTATAAAGAAGCCGCGACTATGCCTTCTATCGCTCTAATTTGCAAATTCAATCGATTGAAATGTGACTTATCGGTTTCTACTCAACATCTAAGGCCTTAAGCCCAATTTAAACGCACGCGCCTCTGGAAACGCTTCCGGATGCGGGTTTTCTGGCGCCTGAAATATACCAAAAAGCCACTACCGCCCGCGGATTTACCAGCCCAGGGTTTCCTTGAGGAAGGGAATGGTGAGCTTGCGCTGAGCCTGCAAGGACGCCTGATCGAGGCGCTCCAGCAGTTCGAACAAGGCGCTCATGCTGCGGGTGCCGCGGGTCAGGATAAAGTGCCCGACTTCGTCGGTCAGGTGCAGCCCGCGACGCGAGGCGCGCAATTGCAATGCACGCAATTTGTCTTCGTCAGAGAGCGGGCGCATCTGGAAGATCAGCGCCAGGGTCAGGCGGGATTTGAGGTCCGCCAGCTTCACTGGCAACTCCCGGGGAGAGGTCGAGGCCGCGATCAACAGACGCCGGCCGCTGTCACGCAGGCGGTTGAACAGATGAAACAGCGCCTCTTCCCAGTCGGCCTTGCCTGCCACCGCTTGCAAGTCGTCCAGGCAGACCAGCTCGTACTGTTCCAGGTTGTCGAGGATTTCGATGCCGCGATCCAGCAATTCCGCCAGGGGCAGATAGACCGCTGGCTCCCCCAGTTGCTCGAACCGCAGGCAGGCCGCCTGCAGCAAGTGCGTACGCCCTACCCCATCCTTGCCCCAGAGGTAGATCAGGCTTTCGGTCCAGCCGGCGTCGGCTTCGCAAAGCCGCTCGACATAGCCGAGTGCAGCGGCATTGGCGCCTGGGTAGTAGTTGATGAAGGTGGCGTCATCACGCAGACGCACACCTAGGGGCAGCTGAATCGGTTTCATGCTGACTGAACAGTTCCAAACGAACCGTTAGTGGCCTCTGTGTAAAGTTTGCAAAGTTTATACCCGTGACGCCGGGCGCACAATGCAACAGACCACAAGCAAAATCAAAGGTTTGCGTTAGCCTGATGAAATCACGGGGGGTTCTTTGACGGTGGATGTGACAGCTGTAAAGGCTCTCAAAGGCGCCCGCCTGAAACACGGGCGCCCCTAAAGCATCAACAGTAGGCGTTACTGCTCGGACTCCTCTACACCGCTATAGATGTCCGAATCCTTGTACAAGTCGTGCACATGGCGCACCAGCACCATGATCACTGCCGCCACCGGCAAGGCCAGCAGGATGCCGGTGAAACCGAACAACTCGCCCCCCGCGAGAATCGCGAAGATCACCGCCACCGGGTGCAGGCCGATCCGATCCCCCACCAGCAAGGGGGTCAGCACCATGCCCTCCAGGGCCTGGCCAACCATAAACACCGCCACGATGCCGATCATCGGGTACAGGTCGCCGCCGAACTGGAACAATCCGGCAATCAGCGCTGCGCCGATGCCGATGACAAAGCCCATGTACGGCACGATGGCCGCCAGGCCGGCAATCAGGCCGATCAACAGGCCCAGCTCAAGCCCGACCAGCATCAGGCCGGCGGCATAGATCATTCCCAGAGCGACCATCACCAGCAGCTGACCACGGACGAACGCCCCCAGCACCTCATGGCATTCCCCGGCCAGCGCCACCACCCGCTCCTCGCGATCACGAGGCAACAGGCTGCGGATCTTCGCCATCATCAGGTCCCAGTCGCGCAGCAGGTAAAAGCTGACCACCGGAATCAGCACCAGGTTGGCCAGCCAGCCGATCAGCGCCAGGCTGGAGGCCGTTGCCTGGCTCAGGACCACGCCGACGATATCGGTGGTCTGCCCCATGTGTTCGCTGATCGCCGCCTTGACCTTGTCGAACTTCCAGAAACCGTCGGACAAGCCCAGCTTGGACTGCGCCCAGGGCATCGCCGTGTGCTGCAACCAATCGAGCATCTGCGGCGCCAGCTCGTACAGGCGCAGCAGCTGCTTGGCGAGCATAGGCACCAGCACCAACAACAACGCCATGACGATCAGGGTGAACAGGGCAAATACCGCCACCACGCCCCAGGTGCGCGACAAGCCGAGCTTTTCCAGGCGGTCCACCAGCGGATCGAACAGATAGGCCAACAGCAAGGCCACCAGGAACGGCGTCAGGATCGGATGCAACAGGTACACAAAACCACCGAGCAGGACCAACCCACCCAACCAGACCCATCGACGCGTATCAGCCATGAACCACTCCATTGCTTTTATATAAAGAAAGAAAACCTACCAGCGAAAATGCAGTTGCGCGGCCGGTGCAGGCGCGGGCGCTGGTGTCGCGCCTTCGACAACCGGCTGGACAGGCGCAGCGCCCGCTGGGACCTCCTGCAACCGAGCCAGGCTCAGCTGCGCGCGCAATTGCTCGGCACTGCCGCTGACCCGGTACACCGAGCGATCGCCATCGACGCTCTGCAAACGCCCACCGAAGGGTTCGAGCAAACGCCCCAACGCCGCATAACGTTCCAGATTCATGCCCTGCACTTCCAGCAACTGCTCGCTGGATGCGCCCGGCTTGACCACGAACCGCGGCGCCAGGCGCTGGCTGACCGCCAATAGCACGGCATCGGCCAAGGCCGGCACATCGGCGCCCTGGACGCTGCCCTGCTCCTTCTGGTCCCCCATCCACAGGCGCCATTTGGCCTGCCACTGACCGCCCTCTTCACTGGCGTGCACCGCCAGCAGGGCGTCCGCGCCGTAACGCTCCGACGCAGCACGCAATGGCGCCGAATCGGAACCTTCGAGATTCGGCGCCGTGGCGACGATCTGTTCGTTCAGGTCAGCCAGCGGCAAACGCAGCGGCAAGCCGCGATGCAGGGCTGCACGGCGCAACGGCGTGGCACTGGCCTGGCCATCGCCGACCAGGCTGGAACCTTCACTGGAGTCGGTCAGCCACCAGCCGAGAATCGATGGGCGATTACTGCCCCACAGCGACAGGCCAGCCTGGCGCAACGCCCGATCGGTGCTGGCCGGATCGAAGTCGACCTGCAGGCTCTCGGGAGGACCGGCGTCGTAGCCGTACTGGCTGATGATCTGCTGCGGGTCCTTGCGGATCGCCGCCAGCCCCGGGCTCTGCAAGGCCTTGCTATCGCCGGTCAGGCGCAGCACCAGGGTTTCCAGGGCCCGCTGGGTGGCCTGATCGCGCTCGCCAGGGGACTGGCTGCCGACCGGTTCACGGACCTGATACAGGTTATTGAGGGTTTCGGCATGACTCGCCAGGCTGAACAATGACAAACAGCCCATAAAAAGAAATTTGCACAAACGCATGGAGGATTCCCGACGACAAAAGGCGGCTGGAACGGACCGCATGAACAGGATTGACCCAGGCTGTGACCACAAAGCCCAGGCAAACATTCACCCGATCGATGGAAGTTTTCGTGCTGTCATAACGACAGCGAGTACAAGGCTATACCTTATACAGTCCTGAGCGACGCGATCGACACACGCAATTGCAGTTTTTTTAAGCGGATATGCCCTGCCCGTCGGCCCGAGGATGGCCGCTACACCTCAAGCCTGATAAAATCGCGCGCCTTCGCAGACCGGCAACAGCCGGGGTCGCTGAAATGATTGCGTGGCATTGCCGCCGCGACTGTTTCAATGGCCTCCCTGGACTCGGTCGATACCCCCTGAATCCCCCCTAAAGGCCTGGATCATGAGCAAGCAACCCTCCCTGAGCTACAAAGACGCCGGTGTAGACATCGACGCCGGTGAAGCATTGGTCGAACGCATCAAGAGCGTCGCCAAGCGCACTGCGCGCCCGGAAGTCATGGGCGGCCTGGGCGGTTTCGGCGCCCTCTGCGAAATCCCGGCCGGCTACAAGCAGCCGGTACTGGTCTCCGGCACCGACGGCGTGGGCACCAAGCTGCGCCTGGCACTGAACCTGAACAAGCATGACAGCATCGGCCAGGACCTGGTCGCCATGTGCGTCAACGACCTGGTGGTCTGCGGTGCCGAGCCGCTGTTTTTCCTCGACTACTACGCCACCGGCAAACTGAACGTCGACGTCGCCGCCACCGTGGTTACCGGCATCGGTGCCGGCTGCGAACTGGCTGGCTGCTCCCTGGTTGGCGGTGAAACCGCTGAAATGCCAGGCATGTACGAAGGCGAAGACTACGACCTGGCCGGCTTCTGCGTCGGCGTGGTGGAAAAAGCCGAAATCATCGACGGCTCCAAGGTTGCCACCGGCGACGCCCTGCTGGCCCTGCCGTCTTCCGGTCCGCACTCCAACGGCTACTCGCTGATCCGCAAGATCATCGAAGTCTCCGGCGCCGACATCGAAACCGTCCAGCTCGACGGCAAGCCGTTGACCGAACTGCTGATGGCCCCGACCCGCATCTACGTCAAGCCACTGCTCAAGCTGATCAAGGACACTGGCGCGGTCAAAGCCATGGCCCACATCACTGGCGGCGGCCTGCTGGACAACATCCCGCGCGTTCTGCCAAAAGGCGCCCAGGCCGTGGTCGACGTGGCCAGCTGGCAGCGTCCGGCGGTATTCGACTGGCTGCAAGAGAAGGGCAATGTCGAAGAACACGAAATGCACCGCGTGCTGAACTGCGGCGTGGGCATGGTGATCTGCGTGGCTCAGGAGCACGTTGAAAGCGCCCTGAACGTCCTGCGCGAAGCCGGCGAACAGCCTTGGGTCATTGGTCAGATCGCTAGCGCCGCCGAAGGCGCTGCCCAGGTCGAGCTGAAAAACCTCAAGGCACATTGATGCAAGAGCCGATGCCAGCCACCTGTGATGTAGTGGTGCTGTTGTCCGGTACCGGCAGCAACTTGCAGGCCCTGATCGACAGTACCCGGGCCGACGACAGCCCGGTACGCATCCGCGCGGTGATTTCCAACCGCGCCGATGCCTACGGCCTGCAACGCGCCCAGGACGCGGGTATCGATACCCGCGCCCTCGATCACAAAGCATTCGAAGGCCGCGAGGCCTTCGATGCCGCACTGATCGAACTGATCGACGCCTTCCAGCCCAAGCTCGTGGTGCTTGCCGGGTTCATGCGCATTCTCAGCGCGGATTTCGTTCGGCACTACCAGGGTCGCCTGCTCAATATCCATCCTTCGCTGCTACCCAAATACAAAGGGTTACACACTCATCAGCGAGCGCTGGAGGCCGGAGACACCGAGCACGGCTGCAGCGTGCACTTTGTGACAGAGGAACTCGATGGCGGACCACTGGTCGTACAGGCAGTGATCCCGGTAGAGTTGCACGACTCGCCGCAAAGCCTGGCGCAGCGGGTCCACGTCCAGGAACACCGGATTTACCCGATGGCCGTACGCTGGTTTGCCGAAGGTCGACTCACACTCGGCGAACAGGGTGCTTTACTGGATGGTCAGTTACTGGCCGCCAGTGGCCACTTGATTCGTAATTAGGAGATTTTATGCGTCGCGCCCTGCTCTTCGCTTGTGCTCTGCTCGCCCTGCCTTTCGCGCAGGCTGCAGACCTTCAACCCTTCTCCGCCAGCTATACCGCCGACTGGAAACAGCTGCCGATGAGCGGTACCGCCGAACGCAGCCTGGAAAAGAAAGGCGACGGCACCTGGAAGCTGAGCTTCAAGGCTTCGATGATGATCGCCAGCCTGACTGAAGAAAGCACCCTGACGCTCGACAAGGACACCCTGCTGCCGCAGTCCTATCACTTCGAGCGCGGCGGCCTGGGCAAAGCCAAGAAGGCCGACCTGGACTTTGACTGGAACGCCAAGATGGTCACCGGCACCGATCGCGGCGATGCGGTCAAGATCCCGCTCAATCGCGGCATGGTCGACAAATCCACCTACCAGCTCGCCTTGCAGCACGATGTGGCCGCCGGCAAGAAAAGCATGAGCTATCAGGTTGTCGATGATGGCGAAGTCGACACCTACGACTTCCGTGTCCTGGGCTCGGAAAAAGTCGACACCAAGGCCGGCCAGATCGACGCGATCAAGGTCGAGCGCGTGCGCGACCCGACACAAAGCAAACGCATCACCGTCATGTGGTTCGCCAAGGACTGGGATTACCTGCTGGTTCGCCTGCAACAGGTCGAAACCGACGGCAAGGAGTACAACATCATGCTCCTGAACGGCACCGTCAACGGCAAGACCGTCAAAGGCAGCTAAGCCGCACGACAATGAAAAAGCCCCGCCGATGCGGGGCTTTTTTTCGCCTGGTGTTTCTATTTGGCCGCTCAAGCACAGCCCTCCTGGCGACCCGACAGGCTCGCTCGCCGAGCAAAAATGCCCGGCACAACAGCCGCCCAACATGAAACTTTTGTCATGAAACTCCGGCCCCTGCGACCGAATGCCACAGTTTCCGCGGCCTGCGGGACTGTTTCGAAATCTGCAAAAGATTGTTGCATTTGAAAGCAATTTACTTAGCCAGCTAACAAAATATATAACGGAGTCCTGCACACGCCTTGCTGCAGATCAATAGAGATTGGAGCTAGCAGATGACTGTAAAAGTAACTGAACGCGACGATTCACACATGTCCCATGAAGGCGTAGCCGCAGGTGTACGGATCTGGGACGTGCATCAACAAGACTTGCTGGTGGGAATGTTTCATTCCGAGAGCGATGCCCATAATTACAAGGCCGAACTGGAGAAGCTGGAGCAGAACCGCGCACCGCAAAGCTCCTGACCTCACACTGACTGCCGCGGCTGCCGCCACGCATCGGTAGCCGCTTCAGAAACAACAAACCCCGCTCATGGCGGGGTTTGTTGTTTCTGCGGGTTTACCACATCAGATCGTCAGGGATCTGGTAGGCCGCGTACGGATCGTCCTCGTCCGGCGCCTCGGTCGGCGTGTTGAGCTGAACGATGCGCCGTGGATCGCGCTCCTGGATCTTCAGCGCGGCTTCACGCGGGATGACTTCATAACCGCCGGCATGGTGCACGATGGCCAGCGAGCCGCTGCTCAGCTTGTTGCGCATCAGGGTGTTCACCGACAGGCGCTTGACCTTCTTGTCGTCGACGAAGTTGTAGTAGTCCTCGGTGGTCAGCTTTGGCAGGCGCGACACTTCGATCAGTTGCTTGATCTGCGCGGCACGGGCCTTCTGCTCGGCCTTCTCTTGCTGCTGGCGGTTGAGTTCCTGGTCACGCTTGACCTTCTCGGCTTGCGCCTCCTGGGCCAGGCGCGCCTGGGTATCGTCCGCCTCGACCTGGCCCTTATGGACCAGGCGTTGCTGCTTCTGTTTCTCTTTGCTGACCTGCTTGGCCTGCTTTTGGTTGACCAGCCCTGCTTTGAGCAACTGGTCGCGAAGGGAAAGGCTCATTGGTGCTCACTCACTTAGGCAACAGCCTCAGCCACAGCTGGGCAAATTCTTTTCCTGACGTTTGGCTTCGCCCCACAAGGCGTCCAACTCTTCGAGGGTGCAATCTTCCATGGGTCGGCGGGTATCGCGCAATGCCTGCTCGATAAATCGAAAGCGCCGCTCGAACTTGGCATTGGCGCCACGCAAGGTGGTTTCCGGATCGACCTTCAGATGCCGGGCCAGGTTGACCACGGCGAACAGCAGGTCGCCCACCTCGTCGGCGATCGCCTGCGGGTCATTCTCGGACATGGCTTCGAGCACTTCATCGAGCTCTTCGCGGATCTTGTCCACCACCGGCAAGGCGTCCGGCCAGTCAAAACCGACCTGGGCCGCGCGCTTTTGCAACTTGGCCGAACGGGACAGGGCCGGCAGCGCCGCGGGCACATCGTCGAGCAAGGACAACTGCAAAGGCTCTGCCGATTTCTCAGCGCGCTCCTCGGCCTTGATCTCTTCCCAGCGCTGCTTGACTTGTTCTTCATCCAGCCGTGGCGTATCCAGCGGCGCGTACAGGTCCCCGGTAGGGAATACATGGGGATGGCGACGGATCAGCTTGCGGGTGATGCTGTCGACCACGCCGTCGAACTCGAAACGCCCCTCCTCCCGCGCCAGCTGGCTGTAATACACCACCTGGAACAGCAGATCGCCCAGCTCGCCCTGCAAGTGCTCGAAGTCGCCCCGTTCGATGGCATCGGCCACTTCATAGGCTTCTTCCAGGGTGTGGGGGACGATGGTGGCGTAGCTCTGCTTGATATCCCAAGGGCAGCCGTACTGCGGATCCCGCAGCCGCGCCATCAGGTGCAACAGGTCTTCAAGGCTGTACATCGGTCACTCTCATTGCCAAACCATGTTTTCTGTAGGAGCGAGGCTTGCCCGCGATGGCGATTTGTCTGACATACCGCTATCGCGGGCAAACCGGATCGCCGTCCGCTCGCTCCTACGCTCCGGATTTCAAGGGGTACGGTTACGGCGGGTCTCGATGATGTTCGGCAACTGGGAAATACGCCCCAGCAACCGCCCCAACGCGTCCAGCCCCGGAATCTCGATGGTCAGGGACATCAGCGCAGTGTTGTCCTCCTTGTTCGAGCGGGTGTTGACCGCCAGCACGTTGATCCGCTCGTTGAGCAGTACCTGGGACACGTCACGCAACAGGCCGGAACGGTCGTAGGCGCGAATGATGATGTCCACCGGGTAGGTCTGCACCGGCACCGGACCCCAGCTGACCTGGATGATCCGCTCCGGCTCGCGGCCGGCCAGTTGCAGCACCGAGGCGCAGTCCTGACGGTGAATGCTCACCCCGCGGCCCTGGGTGATGTAACCGACGATCGCATCCCCCGGCAGCGGCTGGCAGCAACCGGCCATCTGGGTCAGCAAGTTGCCGACGCCCTGGATCTGGATGTCGCCGCGCTTGCCCGGCTTGTAGCCGGTGGCCTTGCGCGGGATCAGCTCCAACTGTTCGTTGCCGCGTTCCGGCTCCACCAACTGCTGCGCCAGGTTGACCAGTTGCGCCAGACGCAGGTCGCCCGCGCCCAGGGCGGCGAACATGTCCTCGGCGGTTTTCATGTTGGCCTTGTCGGCCAGCTTGTCGAAATCCACCTGCGGCAGGTCGAGGCGATTGAGTTCGCGCTCGAGCAAAGTCTTGCCCGCCGCCACGTTCTGATCGCGCGCCTGCAGCTTGAACCAGTGGACGATCTTCGCCCGTGCCCTTGAGGTGGTGACATACCCCAGGTTCGGGTTCAGCCAGTCGCGGCTCGGCGTGCCGTGCTTGCTGGTGATGATCTCGACCTGCTCGCCGGTCTGCAGGCTGTAGTTGAGCGGCACGATGCGCCCGTTGATCTTCGCGCCCCGGCAGTTGTGGCCGATCTCGGTGTGCACGCGGTAGGCGAAGTCCAGCGGCGTCGCGCCTTTCGGCAAGTCGATCGCATGGCCGTCGGGGGTGAAGATGTACACCCGGTCCGGCTCGATATCCACCCGCAGTTGCTCGGCCAGGCCGCCGATATCCCCCAGTTCCTCGTGCCACTCGAGCACCTGGCGCAGCCAGGAGATTTTCTCTTCGTAGTGGTTGGAGCCGGACTTGACGTCGGTGCCCTTGTAGCGCCAGTGGGCGCAGACCCCCAGCTCAGCCTCTTCGTGCATCGCGTGGGTACGGATCTGCACTTCCAAGACCTTGCCCTCAGGGCCGATGACCGCCGTGTGCAGCGAGCGGTAACCGTTCTCCTTGGGGTTGGCGATGTAGTCGTCGAACTCTTTCGGAATGTGCCGCCACAGGGTGTGGACGATCCCCAGCGCGGTGTAGCAGTCGCGCATTTCCGGGACCAGCACGCGCACCGCGCGCACGTCGTAGATCTGGCTGAACTCCAGGCCCTTGCGCTGCATTTTGCGCCAGATCGAATAGATGTGTTTGGCCCGGCCGCTGATGTCGGCGTCGACGCCGGTGGCCTGCAGTTCGTTCTGCAGCTGGTTCATCACATCGGAGATGAAGCGCTCACGATCGAGGCGCCGCTCGTGCAGCAACTTGGCGATCTGCTTGTACTGCTCAGGCTCCAGGTAACGGAAGGACAGGTCCTCCAGCTCCCACTTGATATGGCCGATACCGAGGCGATGAGCCAGCGGTGCGTAGATGTCGAAGACTTCCCGGGCGACCCGGTTGCGCTTCTCGTCGTCGGCGTTTTTCACCGCGCGAATCGCGCAGGTCCGCTCGGCCAGCTTGATCAGTGCCACACGCACGTCATCGACCATCGCCACCAGCATCTTGCGCAGGTTTTCCACCTGGGCCTGGGTGCCGAGCACGAGGGATTGGCGGGGGCTGAGGCTGGCGCTGATCGCCGCCATGCGCAGCACGCCGTCGATCAGCTTGGCCACCACCGGGCCGAAGCGCTGGCTGACGGCCGGCAGCGGGATCTGGCCTTCACGGACGCCACGGTAGAGTACCGCGGCCACCAGCGAATCCTGATCCAGCTTGAGGTCGGCGAGGATCTCCGCGATCTCGAGGCCGGTGCTGAAACTCGACATGTCTTCGCCACTGAGATTCTTCGCGGCGATGTGTTGTTGCTCTGCCTCACGAGCGAACTCGCAGGCTTCTTTCAAGGCTTCACGGTCCAGTGCCATGTCGACGCTGACCGCATGATCGAGCCACGCCTCGAGATTGATACTGCCGTCGGTGTTGATCGGCTGGTGCGCTCTCACCTGTACCATCTTGCTTTACCTTCCCTACGACGCACATTCAATGCGTCAAATCGCTGACCTTCACTGCCAGTATTTCCTCGCTGGGCCGGCGAGTGCTGCCTGACGGGCCAACGGATTAGACGAGCCATCCTAGCTCGCTTCAAATAACGCCATGGCCTCGACATGTGCCGTCTGAGGAAACATATCGAGGATCCCGGCACGTTTTAACCGGTAGCCCTGCCTGACCAGTTCGACTGTGTCACGCGCCAGAGTGGCAGGGTTGCATGACACATAAACCAGGCGCTTGGCGCCCAGGCTCGCCAGCTTGCGTACCACCTCGAAAGCCCCGTCCCGAGGTGGGTCCAAGAGTACCGCAGAAAAGCCTTCGCGGGCCCACTCGGCGTCGCTCAGGGGCTGCGATAAATCGGCCTGAAAAAACCGGGTGTTATGCAAATTGTTGCTAGCGGCATTCTCCGCGGCACGCGCGACCATGGTCGCCACCCCTTCGACCGCCACCACTTCACGAACCTTCTGCGCCAGTGGCAGGGCAAAGTTGCCCAGGCCGCAAAACAGGTCCAGCACGCGCTCGTCAGCCTGTGGCGCCAGCCACTCCAGGGCCTGGGCCACCATCGCCTCGTTGACCCCGGCATTGACCTGGACAAAATCCCCCGGCCGATAAGCCAGTTGCAGATTCCACGGTTCCAGGCGATAGCCCAGGGCCTGGTCCGGGTCCACCGGTTGCGGCTCGCCTTCGCCATGCAGCCACAGCTGGGCCTCATGGAACGCGCAGAACGCCTGGAGAATCTCCAGATCGGCCGCGGACAACGGCGCCATATGGCGCAGCAGCACAGCAATCGCCGAACCGCTGAACAACTCCACATGCCCCAGCGCCTGCGGTTTGCTCAGGCGCTGCAGCATGGCCGGCAAGCGGCTCATGATCGGTTGCAAGGGCTGTACCAGCACCGGGCATTCGTCGATGGCGACTATGTCCTGGCTGCCGGCGGCACGAAAGCCCACTTCGAGTTTTTTCGCCTTGGCGTCCCAGCGCACCGCGACCCGCGCCCGACGTCGGTAGCCGAACTCCGGACCGCTCAAAGGTGGCGCCCACTCCTCTGGCTCGACACCGGCAACCCGCGACAGCTGCTCGGCGAGCATGCGCTGTTTCAGGGCAAGCTGTTCGTCATGGGGCAGGTGCTGCACGCTGCAGCCGCCACAACGGCCGGCATGGGCGCAAGGCGCTGGCCGGCGCAGATCGCTGGCGCTGAATACCCGCTCGGTACGGGCTTCCACCACTTTGCCGTGGGCGCCCAGTACTCGCGCCTCGACCTCTTCGCCCGCCAGTGCACCGACAACGAACCAGGTACGCCCTTCCAGAAAGGCGATGCCACGACCGTCGTTGGCCAGGCGCTCGATGGTCAGGCGCTGTTTTTTTCCAACGGGGATCTGCGCCGCCCGGCTCCCGCCCGAAGGCTGGAAGCGCAGGCCTCTGACTGGCTTAGCCATCAGTTGGGCGCATCGAAGATGCCGGTCGACAGGTAACGGTCGCCACGGTCACAGATGATCGCGACAATCACCGCGTTTTCGACTTCGCGGGACAAGCGCAACATCGCCGCCACCGCACCGCCCGAGGACACACCGCAGAAGATGCCTTCTTCGCGGGCCAGGCGCCGGGTCACGTCTTCGGCTTCGCTCTGCGTCATGTCGACGATGCGATCGACGCGAGTGGCCTGGTAGATCTTCGGCAGGTATTCCTGCGGCCAGCGGCGAATGCCGGGGATGGCCGAGCCTTCCATCGGTTGCAGGCCGATGATCTGCACGTTCGGGTTCTGTTCCTTCAGATAACGCGAGGTGCCCATGATGGTGCCGGTGGTGCCCATGGAGCTGACGAAATGGGTGATGGTGCCCTCGGTCTGGCGCCAGATTTCCGGGCCGGTGCCGGTGTAGTGCGCTTCCGGGTTATCCAGGTTGGCGAACTGGTCGAGCACCTTGCCGCGACCTTCGGCCTGCATCTTCTCGGCCAGGTCGCGCGCGCCTTCCATACCCTCTTCCTGGCTGACCAGGATCAGCTCGGCGCCATAGGCGGTCATCGCCGCCTTGCGCTCGGCACTGGAGTTGTCGGGCATGATCAGGATCATCTTGTAGCCCTTGATCGCCGCAGCCATGGCCAGGGCAATCCCGGTGTTGCCCGAGGTTGCCTCGATCAGCGTATCGCCGGGGTGAATCTGCCCACGCAGCTCGGCGCGAGTGATCATCGACAGCGCCGGGCGGTCCTTGACCGAACCCGCCGGGTTATTGCCCTCGAGCTTGAGCAGCAGGGTGTTGCTGGTGACGCCAGGCAGGCGCTGCAAACGGACCAGCGGGGTGTTGCCGACGCAATCGGCGATGGTGGGGTACTGCAAGGTCATGGCGTATTCGCAATCCGGACTGCGGGGGCGACTATCATACCGGCAAACGTTCGCAGGCCATATCACGCAAAGTGAGGGTCTTATGGCTTAACGATATAAGGCAGCGAATCAGCCTCGCTCGAAGGCGCTTGCACCCTAACGGCAGCCCGCAGACGCATGTTCAGGCGCAAGCCACGCCCGGCATTTTCCGCCCACAGTTGACCGCCCTGACGCTGCACGGCGTTGCGCGCGATGCTCAACCCCAGGCCAAAACCGCCATTGCCCGGACGCGAGCCGTCGAGGCGGGTAAAGGGATCGAAGATTCGCTGCAGATCGGCGTCGGCCACGCCAGGCCCTTCATCCTCCAGCCACAGCAGCCAATGCTCGCCCTGGCGCTGGCCGTCCAGCAGCACACGACCGCCCGCGGGCGAATGACGAATGGCATTGCGTAGGATGTTCTCCAGGGCCTGGGCCAGGGTATTGAGGTTGCCCCGTACCCAGCACGAGGCATCCAGCGCGCAGTGCAGTTGCGCGCTGGACCAGGCGCTTTCGAAGCAGGCGTTTTCCGTGAGCATTTCCCACAGGGCCTGGATCTGGATGTCTTCCTCGGCCAACGGTGCCCGCTCGGTGTCGAGCCAGGCCAGTTGCAAGGTGTCGTCCACCAGCCGCTGCATGCCATCGACTTCCCGCGCCAACCGCTCGCGCAATGCCGGCAGGCTCTGCTCGCCGTCGCAGGCCACCCGCAGACGACTCAGGGGCGTGCGCAATTCATGGGAAAGGTCGCGCAGCAATTGCTGTTGCAAGGCCACGGTGCCCTGCAGGCGCTCGGACATCTGGTCGAACGCCCGGCCCAGTTCGCCCAGCTCGTCCTGGCGACTGGTGGTCTGGCTCGACAGCCGCGCATTCAGTTGATCGGCGCGCCAGGCGTTGGCCTGTTCGCGCAACTGGTTCAGCGGCACCACCAACAGTCGATACAGCCCGACACACAGCAACAGGGTGAACAGGCCGGGAATCACCCCGTTGGTCAGTACCCGCCAGAATACCCGGTAGCGCCCGGGCATGAAGCGCTGGGGCAGCTCGATCACCAGGCTGCCGGCGGACGGGTCGTTGGGAAACGGAATCTTCAGCCAGGGCAAACCACGGGTATGACGGCTGACCGGCCAATCCAGGCCGCGCAGGAATGTCAGGTGCTGGCTCTCGGCTTCGCTCAGCGGATAACTGCTCAGCGACTGCAGGTCGCGGCCGATGACCCCGATCCAATGCCGCTCACGCCCGGCCATGCCCTGCAACCAGGCATCGATCCCGGCGCTCTGCCCCTGGCTCCAGGCCTGTTCGGCCTCGGCGGCGTAACCGGTCAGCGTGCCGCGGGCCTCATCGGAGAGGAACAGGTTCTTCTGTTCCATGTAGCGGCCCCAGGACCAGCTCAGCCAGATCATCAGCAGGCAGAAGGCGACCAACAGACAGGCCAGCTTCCAGAACAGCGAATGCCTGCCGGGCAGCTCAGGCCATTTCATCGACGGCACTCAGCACATAGCCCTTGCCCCAGACCGTGCGCACTTCCCGCGCGACATAACCGACCGCCTTGAGTTTGCGGCGGATCTGGCTGATGTGCATGTCCAGGCTGCGATCATGGGGCGCGTAGCCGCGCTGCAGCACATGCTGATAAAGGAAGGGTTTGCTCAGGACCTCATCGTCGTTGCGGTTGAGTGTCTCCAGCAGGCGGTACTCGCTGCGGGTCAGCCCGGCCCACTGTTGCCCGTAATACACGTCGCACAGCTCGTCGTCGAAACGCAGCCCCCGGGCTTCCTGCCTGAGCGGCGCCGGGGCCGGCCGGCGATCCAGGGCCACGCGCCGCAGGATGGCTTCGATCCGTACCCGCAGCTCGGCCATGCTGAAGGGCTTGGGCAGGTAGTCGTCGGCGCCCAGGCGAAAACCGCTGATGCGATCGGCCTCGGCCCCCAGCGCCGACATCAGCAGCACCGGCGTGGAATGGCTCTGGCGAAAATGCGTGAGCACCGTCAGCCCATCCATCCCCGGCAGCAGGATGTCCATCAGCACCACATCGAAAGGCTGCTGGCGGGCCATCGCCAGCCCTTCCTGGCCGTTCTGGCACCAGGTGACATCAAACCCACAACGGCCCAATTGCTCGTGCACATAGGCGCCGAGCACCAGGTCGTCTTCGATGCTCAGGATCCGGGGATGGCCGACAGATACGGGATTCATTAGCTTCTGCAAGTAATTCTCAGTTGGGCGATTATTCAAGATTGTCCGCGGCCGGGCAACCGACACCGGTCGACAAAGCGTTCGCTACACCGGGGGAAGGCCGAGCGGTTCGACGGTTAATTTTGCGAAGATTGCGGCAAAGCAAATGGCTACACTGCGCAGGTGGTGCGCACCGGATGTGCGCAGGGTTCATTCAACATGGCGTGTTAGCAGGAGAGTTGCGTGCTTAAGAAACTGGGGATCAAAGGCCGCGTGCTGTTGCTGACCTTGCTGCCAACCAGCCTGATGGCGTTGGTGCTGGGCGGTTATTTCACCTGGATGCAGCAGTCGGACCTGCAAACCCAGCTTCTGCAACGCGGCGAAATGATCGCCGAGCAACTGGCGCCCCTGGTGGCACCGGCCCTGGCCCACCAGAACACCGCCCTGCTGGAACGCATCGCCACCCAGTCCCTGGAACAGCAGGACGTACGCGCGGTGACCTTCCTTGCACCCGACCGCACGCCCCTGGCCCATGCCGGCCCGAGCATGCTCAACCAGGCGCCCACCGGTAACGGCAGCCAGATGCTGCAACGCACCGGCAGCGACGCCACCCGCTATCTGCTGCCGGTGTTCGGCCGCCACCGCAACCTGGCCGGCGACCTGATTCCCGACGAGTCCGACCGCCTGCTCGGTTGGGTCGAGCTGGAACTGTCCCACAACAGCATGCTGCTGCGCGGCTACCGCAGCCTGTTCGCCAGCCTGATGCTGATTACCGCCGGGCTGATCTGCACCGGCCTGCTGGCGCTGCGCATGGGGCGCACCATCAACAACCCGCTGAGCCAGATCAAACAGGCCGTCACCCAACTCAAGGACGGCAACCTGGAAACCCGCCTGCCCTTGCTCGGCAGCCAGGAGCTGGACGAACTGGCCTCGGGCATCAACCGCATGGCCGGCACCCTGCAGAATGCCCAGGAAGAACTGCAGCACAGCATCGACCAGGCCACCGAGGATGTCCGGCAAAACCTGGAGACCATCGAGATCCAGAACATCGAACTGGACCTGGCGCGCAAGGAGGCCCTGGAGGCCAGCCGGATCAAGTCGGAATTCCTGGCCAACATGAGTCACGAAATCCGTACCCCGCTCAACGGCATCCTCGGCTTCACCCACCTGTTGCAGAAAAGCGAGCTGACCCCGCGCCAGCTGGATTACCTGGGCACCATCGAAAAGTCCGCCGACAGCCTGCTGGGGATCATCAACGAAATTCTCGACTTCTCGAAAATCGAAGCCGGCAAGCTGGTGCTCGACAGCATTCCGTTCAACCTGCGCGACCTGTTGCAGGACACCCTGACCATCCTCGCCCCGGCCGCCCACGCCAAGCAGCTGGAACTGGTCAGCCTGGTGTATCGCGATACGCCGCTGTCGCTGGTGGGCGACCCACTGCGCCTCAAGCAGATCCTCACCAACCTGGTGAGCAACGCCATCAAGTTCACCCGCGAAGGCACCATCGTCGCCCGCGCCATGCTCGAAGAAGAACACGAAGACAGCGTGCAACTGCGCATCAGCATTCAGGACACTGGCATTGGCCTGTCGAACCAGGACGTGCGCGCCCTGTTTCAGGCCTTCAGCCAGGCCGACAACTCACTGTCGCGGCAACCCGGCGGCACCGGTTTGGGGCTGGTGATCTCCAAGCGCCTGATCGAACAGATGGGCGGCGAGATCGGCGTCGACAGTACGCCCGGCGAAGGTTCGGAGTTCTGGATCAGCCTGCGCCTGCCGAAAACCCGCGACGACGCTGAAGACCTGCCCGCCCCGCCGCTGCTCGGCAGGCGGGTCGCGGTGCTGGAGAACCATGAGCTGGCGCGCCAGGCCCTGCAGCATCAACTCGAGGATTGCGGCCTGGAAGTCACGCCGTTCAATACCCTGGAAGCCCTGACCAACGGGGTGACCGGGGTGCACCAGACCGAACAGGCGATCGACCTGGCGGTTCTCGGCATCACCACCAATGACATGCCGCCGGAACGCCTCAACCAGCACATCTGGGACCTCGAACACCTGGGCTGCAAAGTGCTGGTGCTGTGCCCGACCACCGAACAGACGCTGTTCCACCTGTCGGTGCCCAACCCTCACAGCCAGTTGCAGGCCAAACCGGCCTGCACCCGCAAACTGCGGCGCGCCCTGGCCGACCTGGTCAACCCCAAGGCGGTGCGCAGCGAGCCGAGCGAACCGATCGCCAGTCGCCCGCCGCGGGTGCTGTGTGTCGATGACAACCCGGCCAACCTGCTGCTGGTGCAGACCCTGCTCGAGGACATGGGCGCCAAGGTGCTCGCGGTCGACAGCGGTTACGCGGCAGTCAAGGCAGTGCAGAACGAATCCTTCGACCTGGTGATGATGGACGTGCAGATGCCCGGCATGGACGGTCGCCAGAGCACCGAGGCGATTCGCCAGTGGGAAAGCGAGCGCAACTGCACGCCGCTGCCGGTGATCGCCCTCACCGCCCACGCCATGGCCAACGAAAAACGCGCGCTGCTGCAAAGCGGCATGGACGACTACCTGACCAAGCCCATCAGCGAACGGCAGCTGGCTCAGGTGGTGCTGAAGTGGACCGGTCTGGCCCTGCGCAACCAGGGCCCGGAACGCACGGGCGAACCGTCCGGCAACGGCCTTGAGCTGCAAGTGCTGGATCACGACGAAGGTTTGCGCCTGGCCGCCGGCAAGGCGGATCTGGCCGCCGACATGCTGGCGATGCTCCTGGCCTCGCTGGAGGCTGATCGCGAAGCGATTCGCGCCGCCCGTGCCGCCAACGACCACAATGCCCTGATCGAACGGGTCCACCGCCTGCACGGGGCGACCCGCTACTGCGGAGTGCCGCAATTGCGCGCCGCCTGCCAGCGCAGCGAAACCCTGCTCAAGCAGGAAGACATCAAGGCCTTCGCCGCCCTCGACGAACTCGAACGGGCGATCAACCGCCTGGCCACGGAGGCCCGCATCAACGCCTGACTCAGGGCAACGACCCGGTTGCCCCGAAGGTTCATGCTGGGGGCAACCACCCACAAGGACGACGCCATGCGCACGATTCTCTTCAGCAGCCAGAACTATGACCGCGACAGCTTCCTCGGCGCCGAGCGGCCGCCGGGCCTCGAGCTACAGTTCCAGGCCGCGCGCCTGAGCCTGGACACCGCGGCCCTGGCAGAGCACCACGAAGTGGTCTGCGTCTTTATCAATGACGACCTGAGCGCCCCGGTGCTGGAACAGCTGGCCGCCGGCGGCACGCGCCTGATCGCGCTGCGCTCGGCCGGCTACAACCATGTCAACCTGGCCGCGGCCAAGCGCCTGGGCCTGAGCGTGGTGCGGGTCCCGGCCTACTCGCCCCATGCCGTGGCCGAGCATGCCGTAGCCCTGATCCTCGCACTGAACCGCCGCCTGCACCGCGCCTATAACCGCACCCGCGAAGGCGACTTCAGCCTGCACGGCCTGACCGGTTTCGACCTGGTGGGAAAAACCGTCGGTATCGTCGGCACCGGGCAGATCGGCGCCACCTTCGCCCGGATCATGGCCGGCTTCGGCTGCCAGTTGCTGGCCCACGACCCCTTCCCCAACCCAGAAGTCGAGGCCCTGGGCGCGCGTTACCTGAGCCTGCCGGAGCTGCTGGCCCAGGCGCAGATCATCAGCCTGCACTGCCCGCTCACCGCCGACAGCAAACACCTGATCAACCGCCAGAGCCTGGCCCGGATGCAACCGGGGGCGATGCTGATCAACACCGGCCGCGGCGGCCTGGTGGATACCCCGGCGCTGATCGAAGCCCTGAAGAACGGCCAACTGGGCTACCTGGGGCTGGATGTCTACGAAGAGGAGGCGCAGCTGTTCTTCGAGGACCGCTCCGACCTGCCGCTGCAGGACGACGTGCTGGCGCGGCTGCTGACCTTCCCCAACGTGATAGTCACCGCCCACCAGGCGTTCCTCACCCGCGAGGCCCTGGCGGCGATCGCCGACACCACCTTGCACAACATCGCTGCCTGGGCCGCCGGCGCGCCCTGCAACCAGGTGGAAGGCTGAGTCGACGGACCGGCGGTAAGCGAAGGTCATCTGCCTGCAACCTGAGATATCAGGGTGCGTGCTAGCATACGCGCCAGATTTGGAGGACCCATGGTCGAACACGATTTCCGTTACAGCCTGATGAACCCGCAACACACCCTGATCGAATGCCGCGCCCTGGTGCCCGGCCGTTATCAGGTCACCGGCAACGGTGGTTCCATCCGCAACGACGACGTGCTGATCGTCACCCTCAAGGGCAGCAAGGACCTGTCGATGCGCCTGACGGTGGAAACCGTGCGGCACCTGATCAACCCGGTCGGCCAATGGGTCGCCGTGGCCCGCGGCCCGGTATTCGGCGAGCTGGCGATCCATCAGTGGCAGGTCAACTGCGACAGCTGCGCGGCCGAGCTGAGCTTCGAGTTCGCAGTGGATGCCAAGCTGGGCAGCAAGGCGCAAAAACCCGCGGCCAGCGCACGGATCGCCGAGCTGGGCTGGATCAGTGAAGGGGAAAAACACCTCTGCCCGAAATGCCAGCGAGCCGCCCAATGAAACGCCTGGCGTTGACCGCCGCGTTCGGCGCCGGCCTGCTGGGTTGCGCGGCGGAGCCGGTGAAACTGCAGCAGGATCGCAGCTATATCCTGGAGTGGATCGGCGAGCGTCCGCTGATCGACTACAGCCACCTGACCATCACCCTCGGTGAAGACGGTCGCGCCTACGGCAACGGTGGCTGCAACCATTGGTTCGCGCCCTATACCCTGGACGGCGACAAGCTCAGCTTCGGCAAGGTCGGCAGCACCCGCAAGATGTGCGCGCCCGCCCTGATGGAGCAGGAACGACGCTTCCTGCAGGCGTTGGAAACCGTCCAGCGCTGGGACATTTCCCCGATCGAACAAGTGCGCTTCTGGCCGGCCGAAGGCAAGCCGTTGCGCTGGTGGCTCGAGGAAGGCTGACCGCCCCCTGTAGCCGCTGCCGCAGGCTGCGATAAGGTCCGCAGGCCTTCAGCGATCCCGAGATCGCAACAGCCTTGCTAGCCGTTCGCAGCCTGCGGCAGCGGCTACGGATCAATGCCCACGCAGGGCTTCCAGCTTCGCCATCACGCCCGCCGCGGTCTGCTCGCCCATCAGTTGCTCACGCACCTTGCCCTGGTCATCGATGATGTAGGTCACCGGCAACCCTTCGCTGCGTGGCAAATCGAAAATCTCCGCCGGGTTCTGCGCCAGCACGGTGAACTTGATGCCCAGTTTTTCACTGGCGCTTTTCAGTTCTTCGCCCTGGACGTTATCGAAATTGACCCCCAGCACACTCACCGGCTGGCCCTTGAGCCCTTCGGCCAAGGCATTGAGTTCGGGGATCTCGGTGCGGCACGGCCCACACCATTCGGCCCAGTAATTGAGCACCAGCCACTGCTTGTCCACGCGCTCGGCGGCGACTTGCCGGCCATATTGATCGACCCCGTAATCGTTACCGCAGCCGCTCAGCAACAAGGTGCCGATGATCGCCAATGCCGCTGCCAGTTGCCTTGCCATGCCTTGATCCTTGTATTGAAAAAAAACAGTCAAACCCGCTTTCTCGTGCGACCCATCGCCTCGCAAGGTTCAGGACTGCCCGTCGCACAGGTAGAATAGCCGCCACCTTACGCAAGATGCGACCCGCCCATGACCGATCTGACGCTTTATCACAACCCGCGCTGCTCGAAATCCCGCGGTGCGCTGGAACTGCTGGAAGCCCGTGGCCTGACCCCGACCGTGGTCCGCTACCTGGAAACCCCGCTCGATGCCGCCCAGTTGCAAAGCCTGCTGGGCAAGCTCGGGATCGGCGCCCGCCAGCTGCTGCGCACCGGCGAAGACGAGTACAAGAGCCTCAACCTGGCCGACGCCAGCCTGAGCGAAGCGCAGCTGATCGCCGCCATCGCCGCGCACCCGAAACTCATGGAACGGCCGATTCTCGAAGTCGGCGACAAGGCCATCATCGGCCGGCCGCCAGAGAACTTACTGGAGATCCTGCCTTGAGTACGCCGTACATCCTGGTTCTCTACTACAGCCGCAACGGCTCGACCACCGAGATGGCCCGGCAGATCGCCCGGGGTATCGAACAAGGTGGCATGGAGGCGCGCCTGCGCACCGTGCCGGCGATATCCGCCGACTGCGAGGCCGTGGCCCCGAGCATCCCGGAAGACGGCGCGCTGTACGCCAGCCTCGATGACCTGAAGCACTGCTCCGGCCTGGCTTTGGGCAGCCCGACGCGCTTCGGCAACATGGCCGCGCCGCTGAAGTATTTCCTCGACGGCACCAGCAACCTGTGGCTGACCGGCGCCCTGGTGGGCAAGCCGGCCGGGGTGTTCACCTCCACCGCCAGCCTGCACGGCGGCCAGGAAACCACCCTGCTGTCGATGATGCTGCCGCTGCTGCACCACGGCATGCTGATCACCGGCCTGCCCTACAGCGAATCGGCCCTGCTGGAAACCCGTGGCGGCGGCACGCCTTACGGGGCCAGCCACCATGCCGGCGCCGACGGCAAGAGCCCGCTGAACGAGCACGAGGTCGCCCTCTGCCGCGCCCTGGGCCTGCGCCTGGCCAAGACGGCCCTGCAACTGGAGAGCAGCCGTGGCTAAAAAGCCGAAGATCCTGCCGGCCATCGAATGGCTGGAGCCGCGCGTACGCATCACCCGGGTGCTGAGCCTGATCTGCTTTTTCGGCCTGGTCGGCCTGCTCTGCGGCTACTACCTGTTCGTCGCCGACCTGCACGGCGCCCGGCCCTGGGTGATCCTGCTGATCGAACTGGTACCGCTGCTGCTGATGGCGCCGGGCATGCTGGTGGGCAGCGCGCGCGGGCATTCGTGGATGTGCTTTGTGGTGAACCTGTATTTCATCAAGGGCGCGCTGGCCGCCTACGATCCGAACCGGCAACTGTTCGGCATCCTGGAGATGCTCGCCAGCCTGGCGGTGTTCTGCTCGGCCCTGCTCTACGTGCGCTGGCGCTTCCAGCTCAACCGCAAGCTGGCGGGCGAAAGCGAGGTCAGCGCCGCCTGACGGTACGCCATCGCGGGCAAGCCTCGCCCCTACAGAAGCATGCGGCGCGGCGGCGGTGAGTTTCCTGCAAGGAGGCCGTTAGAACCTCGGGTGACTCGCCTGCA
>NZ_JAQZAB010000130.1:55709-122918 GCF_028640915.1 Pseudomonas sp. B3G-3
GGAGTGGCACCGGGATCGGCATTCTGATGCCGGGTCTGCCGGGAGCGGCCGATGCGGACACCTACAGAAGCATGCGGTTTTCTGTAGGAGCGAGGCTTGCCCGCGATGAGATCAACCCCGAATCAGTGGTTGACCGTATAGGCCAACATCATCGAGATCTGGCACAGCGGCCGGCCACTTTCGGCGTGCCACTGGTTGAAGGCGCCCTGCACAGTGGCCAGGTCCTTGAGGCTGCTGGGTACCTTGTCGATGATCTGCTGCGCATTCAGCGCCGCCACCACGTCATAGGTCGGCACGAAGGTGTCCTTGCCGACCATCCGCAGAAAGCGCGGGGCCGACAGGCCGCCCAACTGGTGACCGTGCTTGGCCAGATACTTCCACAGGCCGACGATGTCGGTCACCGGCCAGTCGGCGATCAAGGCGCCAAAGCTGCCCTTCTCCTTTTCCACGTCGAGCACCATCTGCGCGTTGCGCGGCACGCTCTTGAGCTTGCCCAGGTGGCGAATGATTCGCGTGTCCTGCATCAGCCGCTCGAGGTGCTCGGCGCCCATCAGCACCACTTTCTCCGGGTCGAAACC
The DNA here is from genome assembly GCF_028640915.1 of Pseudomonas sp. B3G-3. Lineage (NCBI taxonomy): Bacteria > Pseudomonadati > Pseudomonadota > Gammaproteobacteria > Pseudomonadales > Pseudomonadaceae > Pseudomonas > Pseudomonas sp. B3G-3. Next base: position 56,288 of record NZ_JAQZAB010000130.1, read on the forward strand.
AAAGAACACTTCTTCGAAAGCCGGCCACTTGGCGTCCACCAGGCTGTGCTTCAAGCCGGCGCGAAACACCCGCAGGGCCAGGGTCGAGAGATAACGGTCATCGCTGATCTTGCGCAATTGCGCCGGGGTTTTCGGCACCGGCAGATGGGCTTCCAGCTCGGCCGCCGAACCGAAACGGTTCAGACAGTATTCGTGCAGCCACTTGTAATCGCGCATGCCCTCTCCTAATGACGATAAAGAAACGGCGCTCAGAGGAGCGCCGTGATTCCACGATACAGAGCCGCGAAACGACTCAGAGGTTCACCACATTGACGAAACGCGAGGCCGCGGTTTCATCGATCTTCAGGCTGGTGAAGTCGAACAGGTTACGGTCCGCCAGCTGCGACGGCACCACGTTCTGCAGGCCGCGGAAAATGCTTTCGGTACGGCCCGGGGTCTTGCGTTCCCATTCCTGGAGCATTTCCTTGACCACCTGGCGCTGCAGGTTTTCCTGGGAGCCGCAGAGGTTGCACGGGATGATCGGGAACTGCTTGAGGTCGGAATAGGCCTGGATGTCCTTCTCGCTGCAATAGGCCAGCGGGCGGATTACCACGTTGCGCCCGTCGTCGGCCCGCAGCTTGGGCGGCATGGCCTTGAGCGAGCCGTTGTAGAACATGTTGAGGAAGAAGGTCTCGACGATGTCGTCGCGATGGTGACCCAGGGCCATCTTGGTCGCGCCGATCTCATCGGCGAAGGTGTACAGGGTGCCGCGACGCAGGCGCGAGCACAGCGAGCAGGTGGTCTTGCCTTCCGGGATCAGTTCCTTGACCACCGAGTAGGTGTCCTTCTCGACGATGTGGTACTCCACACCCAGTGTCTCGAGGTAGGCCGGCAGTACGTGCTCGGGGAACCCGGGCTGCTTCTGGTCCATGTTCACGGCGACGATCTCGAACTTGATCGGTGCAACCTTCTGCAGGTGCATCAGCACGTCGAGCATGGTGTAGCTGTCCTTGCCGCCGGACAGGCAGACCATGACCTTGTCGCCGTCTTCGATCATGTTGAAGTCGGCGACCGCTTCCCCGGCCTGGCGGCGCAAGCGTTTCTGCAGTTTGTTCTGGTTGACCGTAAGAGTGCCCATGGCGCTTGAAATCCGCGGTGTGTGACGAAAAGCCGGTCATTTTACGCAAAAACCGCGCGCGGGCGAAGCGCCGGGCGCCAGTCGACCGATCAAATCACCGAATGCGATTACCAGCTGCGTCGACAGCGCGATTTGCTCTAACGCCTGCGCCTTTTGCAAGGCAGTCCTTTCTATACTGCGACATAAGGTCGCACACATATTCAGACCTTTACTTACTTGGCCACTGGCCCGTAGGCGCTCCGTTGGGGGGCGATGGCAATAACAAAGGAGTGACTGACTATGATTCATCATGTCGTGGGACTCTTCACCCACCCCGATCAGGAATGGCGAGAAATACGTGGCGACGAAGAGGAAAGCATCAGCCACATGTACCTCACCCACACGCTGATTCTCGCGGCGATTCCAGCGATTTCGGCCTTTATCGGCACCACCCAGGTCGGTTGGGTCATTGGTAATCGAGCGCCGGTCATGCTGACCATGGAAAGCGCGCTGTGGATGACCATCATGTCGTACCTGGCGATGCTCGGCGGGGTCGCGGTCATGGGCGCCTTCGTCCACTGGATGGCCCGCACCTACGACGCCAGCCCGAGCCTTGCACGCTGCATCGCATTTGCCACCTACACAGCGACGCCGCTGTTCATCGGCGGCCTGGCGGCGCTGTATCCGCACATGTGGCTCGGCATGATCGTCGGCACGGCCGCCATCAGTTACACCGTTTACCTGCTGTATGTCGGGTTGCCGACCTTCATGAACATTCCATCGGACGAAGGTTTCCTGTTCTCAAGCTCCGTACTGGCCGTTGGGCTGGTGGTGCTGGTCGCGATCATGGCGTTCACCGTGATCGTCTGGGGTCTTGGCGTCGGCCCCGTTTACACCAACTGACGCTGCTCAAAAAACAAACACAATCTGCCAACACAGGCCGCCGCAAGGCGGCCTTCTAATCTGCGCAACGACCATTCGGCGCCTGGACGATTCGGAATGCATCAGCTTTGCGGCATACTCACCCGCTCTGGAGAGCCGTTAAGCATGCCCGAGCAACTCAATACCCGCGTCGAAGACTGTTTCCAACTCGCTGAATCCTTTTTCAAACGACCTTTCAAACGCCCGGTGGTCAGCCTCAAGTTGCGTGGCCAGAAAGCCGGTGTCGCCCACCTGCACGAGAACCTGCTGCGCTTCAACCCGCAGCTGTACCGGGAAAACACCGAAGACTTCCTCAAGCAGACCGTGGCCCATGAAGTCGCGCACCTGATCGCCCACCAACTGTTCGGCGAGCGCATCCAGCCCCACGGCGAAGAATGGCAACTGATCATGCGCGGGGTGTACGAACTGCCGCCCAATCGCTGCCACACCTACGAGATCCAGCGTCGCAGCGTGACGCGCTACATCTATCGCTGCCCCTGCGACAACGATTTCCCGTTTTCCGCCCAGCGCCACCGCCTGGTCGCCCAGGGCCGGCGTTATCTGTGCCGGCGTTGCCGGCACACCCTGGTGTTCAGCGGCGAGATGCGGGTGGAGTGAACCCGGCCCTACAGGATGACCCGGCCCTGGCGTAGCTCAGCGATGCGCTGCGTGCTGTAACCCAGCTCGGTCAGCACCTGGTCGCTATGCGCCCCCAGCACCGCCCCGATATGCCGCGGCTCCGGCAGCCCCTGGGAAAACTTCAACGGACAGGCCATCTGCGCCTGGTGGCTGCCATCGCCACGCGGCACCTGGCTGACCAGCTGTCGCGCCTGCAACTGCGGATGCGCCACCGCCTCCGCCAGGCCCAGCACCGGTTCGACGCAGGCATCGACCCCGGCAAACAATTCGCAGAGCTCGGCAAAATCGTGTTTCTCGAACTCGACCTGCAAGGCCTGCTTGAGCGCCTGCTGTTGCTCCTGCTGCGGTGACAGCCCCTGGGCCGCCAGTTCCGGACGCCCCAGGGCCTTGCACAGCGCCTGCATGAACGGCGGTTCCAGGCTGCCCACCGACAGCCAGCGACCATCCCGACTGCGGTAATAGTCATAGAAGCTGCCGCCATTGAGCACCTGCTGCTCCGCCGCGGGCTCGATCCCGCACGCCAGGTAGCCGGCCCCGGCCATGGCATTCAGGCTGAACACACAATCGGTCATGCTCACGTCCAGGTGCTGCCCCAGGCCGCTGTGCTGGCGGGCAATCACTGCCGCCAGCAGGCCGATGACCCCATGCAGCGAACCTCCGGCGATGTCCGCCGCCTGGATGCCCAGGGGCAGCGGTCCACTGTCCTTGCGCCCGGTGTAGCTGGCCAGGCCCGCCAGGGCCAGGTAATTGATGTCGTGGCCGGCGCGCTCCCGATACGGGCCGGTCTGGCCGTAACCGGTGATCGAGATATAGATCAGCTTCGGGTTGATCGCCTTCAACGCCTCGTAGCCCAGCCCCAGGCGCTCCATCACCCCGGGGCGGAACTGCTCCAGCACGATGTCGTACTCCAGCACCAGTTGGCGGATCACCTCCAGCGCCTCGGGCTGCTTGAGGTCCAGCGCCAGGCTGCGTTTATTGCGATTGAGGTAGGCATGGCTGGCGGAAACGCCCTGATCGTGGGGCGGCAGCACCCGCAGCAGGTCCATGCGGGTCGGCGATTCGATGCGCAGCACCTCGGCGCCCATGTCCGCCAGTAGCAAGGAGGCGAACGGCCCCGGCAGCAGCGTGGAGAAATCCAGTACCTTGAGTGACGCCAGTGGCCCTTGCATGAACACTCTCCCTTGCCGATTGATTGCCCACAGAGTAGGCAGCGCCTCAAGGCCCGGCAATCACCGCAAGCGCCACCCGGGCTGACCGTTGCGCTCAAACGCCGGGCATGAAAAAACCCGCCGGAGCGGGTTTTTCATCAACGCGGTGAAGTTACTTCACGGTCGTCGGGGTTGGGCCTTCGGCAACGCCCAGGTCGTCTTCTTCGCGGGTGTCGCTGATAGCACGGCCACCGGAAGCCAGCTCGGCCTGCAGCTGATCTTCGTCCAGCTCCTTGACCCACTTGGCGACCACTACGGTGGCTACCGCGTTACCCACCAGGTTGGTCAGCGCACGGGCTTCGGACATGAAGCGGTCGATACCCAGGATCAGCGCCAGGCCGGCCACCGGCAGGTGACCCACGGCCGACAGGGTTGCCGCCAGCACGATGAAGCCGCTACCGGTCACGCCCGCAGCACCTTTGGAGGACAGCAGCAGCACCAGCAGCAGGGTGATCTGGTGAGTGATGTCCATGTGGGTGTCGGTCGCCTGGGCGATGAACACGGCCGCCATGGTCAGGTAGATCGAGGTACCGTCGAGGTTGAAGGAGTAACCGGTCGGGATCACCAGACCCACTACCGATTTCTTCGCGCCCAGGCGTTCCATCTTGATCAACATGCGTGGCAGGGCCGATTCCGACGAGGAAGTACCCAGTACGATCAGCAGCTCTTCACGGATGTAGCGGATCAGCTTCAGCACGCTGAAACCGTGGGCGCGGCAGATGGCGCCCAGCACCACCAGCACGAACAGCACGCAGGTGATGTAGAAGCAGATCATCAGCTGGCCCAGCTGCACCAGCGAACCCACGCCGTAGGCGCCGATGGTGAAGGCCATGGCACCCAGCGCACCGATCGGCGCGAGCTTCATGATCATGTTGATGATGTTGAACATCACGTGGGCGAAGCGATCGATGAAGTCCAGCACCGGCTTGCCGTAGGCACCCAGGCGGTGCAGGGCGAAACCGAAGATCACCGAGAACATCAGCACTTGCAGGATATCGCCGTTGGCGAAGGCGCCGACGATGGTGTTCGGAATGACGTTGAGGATGAAGCCGACGATGCTCTGGTCCTTGCCGGCGGTGACGTAGGCCGCCACTTTCGAGGCATCCAGGGTCGACACATCGATGTGCATGCCGTTGCCCGGCTGCACGACGTTGACCACGACCAGGCCGATCAGCAGGGCGATGGTCGAGACGATTTCGAAGTACAGCAGCGCGTAGCCACCGGTCTTGCCCACCGATTTCATGTTCTGCATGCCGGCGATACCACTGACGACGGTACAGAAGATGATGGGCGCGATGACCATCTTGATCAGTTTGATGAACCCGTCACCCAGGGGCTTGAGGGCCACACCGGTCTGCGGGTAGAAGTGACCGAGCAGGATGCCGATGGCGATGGCAACGATCACCTGGAAATACAGGGATTTGTACAGTGGCTGACGAGTCGTCATTGCAAAGTTCCTCAAGAGCACCGTTGCACACCATCCATCGATGCACACGACGCCTAAAGTGCGAACCCTCCTGCACTGGAGGGATTTGTTGTGTAGAGCTGCGGGGAACACCTTTCGCTGCTCCCTTCTCCTCGCTCGCTATCGCAAAGCCCGTGCCAGCTTGCCCAAAAAACCTGAAGGCCTTTGGACATCAGGGTTTGCTCTCGCCCTTCGCGCTCCTCGCCCCACACGAAGTGGCGGATTTCCGCCCATCATCCGGCCCTCGTCCTACAATTTGGCGGATATCCGCCTTGTCCGGTCGCTGGCGGCTGTTAACATCCGCCACTTAATGGACGGATCAACCTTCATGCGCGAACGCACCATCGCCAGTCATTTCGCCCGCGCCGCCCTGGGCGGGGCCCGCCGACGGGGCTACGACTATTCGGAGTTGCTGCAGACCCTGGGCATCAGCCTCGAATTGCTGAACGAACCCAAGGCCCGTATCGCCCCCGAGCAGTTCGCCAGCCTGCTGCAACAGCTCTGGCAAGTCCTCGATGACGAGTACCTGGGGTTCGGCGACGGCCCGAGCAAGCGCGGCACCTTCGCCATGATGTGCCACGCCCTGATCCACTGCAGCAACCTGGAGAAGGCCCTGCAGCGCGGCCTGCTGTTTTATAGCCTGTTCCCCCAGGCGCCGCGGCTGAGCCTGACGCGCGAAGGGGAAATGACCCGCCTGAGCCTGGACGACGCTGGGCTGTGGGACCCGGACCACTTTCTCAGCGAGAGCCTGCTGGTGATCTGGCATCGCCTCGGCAGTTGGCTGATCGGCCAGCGCATCCGCCTCGAACAGGCCTGTTTCAGCTACCCGAAACCCGAGCATGGCAACGAGTACGACCTGCTGTTCCCCTGCCCCCTGGTGTTTTCCCGCGACTGCAGCAGCCTGCTGTTCCACAGCCGCTACCTGAGCATGCCGCTGCTGCAGGACGAACGAACCCTCAAGCACTTTCTCGAGCGCTCCCCCGCCGACCTGCTGGCCCGCCCGGATGACGGCGACAGCCTGAGCAGCCAGCTGCGCCGCCTGCTCAGCCGCGACAGCAACCATTGGCCGGACCTGGAAAGCATCGCCCAGCACCTGCACATCAGCCCGCAGACTCTGCGCCGGCATTTGCGCGAAGAAGGCACGAGCTTTCAGGAATTGAAGGATCAGTTGCGGCGCGATATCGCCATCTACCATCTGCGTCGGGCCGACCTGTCATTGCAACAGATCGCCGAGCAGACCGGCTTTTCCGAGCCCTCGGCCTTTCACCGCGCGTTCAAGAAGTGGACCGGGCTGACGCCGGGCGCCTACCGCGCCCAGGAAACCTGAGCGCGCCGCTCAGATCGCCGGGAAGTGAATGCGGAACGCCGCCCCGCCCAGGGCGGAATCGCCAAGGGTCAACTGCGCGCCGTAGCTGTCGATGATGTCCTTGACCACCGCCAGGCCGATCCCCTGCCCCGGATGCTGGCGATCCAGCCGTTCACCACGCTGGAGAATCCGCGCCCGCTGGTCCGGCGGCACACCGGGCCCGTCGTCCTCGACACACAACTGCGCGCCGTGGAGGTCTTGGCGGACACTGATGCGCACTTCGCTCAGGCACAGGCGGTAGGCGTTCTCCAGCAGGTTGCCCAGCAGCTCGAGCAAGGCCCCATGCTCGATCGGCACATAGCAACGCTCCGGCAGATCAAACGATACCCGCACCTGTTTGTCGCGATAGACCTTGTCCAGGGTGTCGCACAGGCTTTTCAGCACCGGACGCAGACGCACCTGATGACGCACCAGGCCGCTCTTGCGCAGGCTGGCCCGCTGCAACTGGTAGCTGATCTGCTGGCTCATGCGTTCGATCTGGGTCTGCAGCACCCAGGCCTGTTCGCGATCCTGGGGGCGCAGGGCCATGTCCTCGCTGACCCCTTGCAACACCGTCAGCGGGGTTTTCAGGCTGTGGGCCAGGTCGTCCAGGGAATCGCGATAACGGCTGCGTTGCTCGCGCTCGCTGTGCAACAGGCGGTTCAACGAACCGGTCAGGCGCAACAGCTCGCGCGGGTGTTCTTCACTGAGGCTTTCCCGGGTGCCGCTTTCGATTTCGTCCAGTTCCTGGCTCAGCCGGCGCAAGGCCTGCAGGCCCCAGGTCAGGCCAAGCCAGAGCAGCGCCAGGAGCACCAGCAACGCGGCGCCGAAACCGAGGTAGAGGTTTTCCCGCACCCCTTCCAGGGTCAGCTGGTACTCACGCACCGGCTGCAAGGCGACGATGCTGAACGCCGCGCTTTTACCACCGAGCAGCTTGACCTCGACGTCGTAGACGAAAAACTCCTGGCCGTTGACTTCGCGGATGCGCGCGAACTCATTGCCGCGGCCGTCATAACGCGGCTTGTAGTTGATGTTCTCTTCCTGGGTCGCCTTGGAACGCCAGACCAGCCGCCCCTCCCGGTCATAGATGTAGCCCAGGAGGCGGCTGTCGGTCAGGTTGAAGCGCTCGTCCGGCAGTTGCGCCGGCATTTGCAGGTGATTGTTCTCGACCCGGGCCGCCGAGATCAGCGTGGTCACGTCGGAGGCCAGGCGCTGCTCGATGGAGTCCTGCAGCGCCAGACTGAACGCACCTTGCATGGCCGGCAACAACGCCAGCATGAACAGCACCGCCAGCGTCGTGGCCGCCAGCATCAGGCGCAGGCGTAACGATCGAATCATCGGCAGCGCTCGTTGAACAGATAACCCAGGCCACGCACGGTATCGATGGGCTTGAAGCCCGAAGGGCCTTCCAGCTTGCGCCGCAGGCGGCCGACCAGCACCTCGATCACGTTCGGATCGCGCTCGTCATCGTCCGGGTACAGCTGCTCCATCAAGCGGTCCTTGGCCACCACCTGCTGATGGTGGCGCATGAGGTACTCGAGAATCCGGTATTCGTAGGCGGTCAGCGCCAGCGGCTGTTCGTCGAGCGAGGCCTGCTTGCGATTCAGGTCGAGCAGCAGCGGGCCGGCGATGATGGTCGACTGGGTGAACCCGCTGGAGCGGCGCAGCAGGGCATTCAGGCGCGCGTCCAGCTCCTCGAACTGGAAGGGCTTGACCACATAGTCGTCGGCACCGGCGGCCAGCCCTTCGACCTTGTCCTGCCAGTTGCCGCGAGCCGTCAGGATCAGGATCGGAAATGCCTTGCCCCGCGAGCGCAGCTGGCGGATCAGGTCCAGCCCTCCCATGCCCGGCAGGCCCAGGTCGATCACCGCCAGATCATGGTTGAACTGCTCGGTCTGATACAGCGCCTCCTCGGCATTGGCCACGGACTCGACCACATGGCCGCTGTCCGTGAGGCGGGTTTGCAAGTGATGGCGCAGCAGCGCCTCATCTTCAACGACGAGCAGTTTCATGCAGCTCTCCCAGGCAAAATTCGACATCTCCAAGGGCGCTCAGGCGCCCTGATCGTATATATGGCAACGCCGGATCCTGCCTTGGCAGATCCGGCGCGGTCAGAACCAGGACGGTATTTTAGAAAGCGTAGTTGGCCGACAGGTACGTCTGGGCGCTGCTGGTCAGGCTCAGCGAACCCTGCTTGCTGCCACTGCGCTCGCTCATCTCGGTGCTGGCATTGCTGCGCAGGTAACGGTAACCCAGTTCGACCGAAGTGTTCTGTGAAACCTGCTGCAGGACACCGGCCTGCACGCCGACGGCGTAACCGATATCGCTGTCGCGGCTGAAGCCTGGGGAATCCTGGGTCAGCTTGGTCAGGCCCGCGGTGCCGCCGCCGAACAGCTTGGTGCTGCTGGTCACTGGCAGGAACACATCGTAGCTGCCGAGCAGGTTTTCCTGGCGCAGTTTAATGCCATTGTGGGAACCGGAGACATTGTCGTAGGTGGCGTAGTAGCGGTGCTGGTCATTCTGCTGACCCAGGCGCACGCCCCAGGTGTTGTCCTTGCCGATCACACCGTCGGCGTTCGGGTTGTTCAGGTTGCTGTTGAGCAGGCTGGACTTCTTCACCTTGTCGCTGGTCTGGCCGTAGGTAAGGCTGGCGAAGTTGCTGTCGGCGGCCTGGACGACAGCGCTGGCGCCGAGAACAGTGAAGGCCAGGATCATCTTCTTGAAAGTAGTCATGGGGGTATTTCCTCATTCGCTATGTGTTTTTGGGTACGGGGCCAGACTACCGACCCCGCCCTGAACTCCCCCTGAACACACTCTGAACCTCGGCTGAATCAAATCGACTAGGCTGTCTGGCAGTCTTTTAAAGGAGAACGGACTATGCGCGCGCTTTTTGCTTGCTTGTTGTTGACCTTCTGCGCAATGAGCCAGGCGGCCATCAAGACCCAGGAAATCCCCTACCAGAGCCCCGACGGTACCCGGCTCATCGGCTACTACGCCTATGACGACGCGCTGAAAGGGCCACGCCCAGGGGTAGTGGTGGTGCATGAATGGTGGGGCCTGAACGACTACGCCAAACGCCGGGCCCGGGACCTTGCAGCCCTGGGCTACAGCGCCCTGTCCATCGATATGTACGGCGACGGCAAGCACACCGAGCACCCGAAAGACGCCATGGCCTTCATGCAGGCCGCCTCCAAAGACAGTGCCGCCGCCAGCGCACGCTTCAAGGCCGGGCTCGACCTGCTGAAGAAACAGCCGCAGACCGACCCGGACAAGCTGGCCGCGATCGGCTACTGCTTCGGCGGCAAGGTGGTGCTGGACGCGGCGCGCCAGGGCCTACCCCTGCTCGGGGTGGTGAGCTTCCATGGCGCCCTGGTCACCAACACCCCAGCCACCCCCGGCAGCGTCAAGGCGAAGATTCTCGTTGAACACGGCGCCCTCGACAGCATGGTCACCGCCGATAACGTCAGCGCCTTCAAGGCAGAAATGGACAAGGCCGGCGCCGACTACCAGTTCGTCAACCTCGAGGGCGCCAAGCACAGTTTCAGCAATCCGGATGCCGACCGCATGAGCCACGGCGAACATGGCGGGCTGGACATCGGCTACAACCAGGCCGCCGATGAACGCTCGTGGGCGGACATGCAGGCGCTCTTCAAGAAACTGTTCAACTGATCCCGCACCGACCGCCCCGGGGGCCTCAACTCCCGGGACAGCGGCCTCAAGGCCGACGGTTGCCAGGCTACCCTCCGGCCTTACAACCCGGCAAAATGCCTGGCATGAATCGCATCCCTACCCTCCCCGCCTGCTGCACCCCACTCGACGACCAGTGGCCGCTGCCCGATGCCCTGCCGGACACCGTCCTGCTCGGCACCCATTTCGATGCCTCGCGCCTGGCCAGCGACGACTTCCAGCTCAGCGCCATCGAGCCGCCCGCGAGCATTCAACGTTCGGTGGCGAAACGGCAGGCCGAGTTTCTCGCCGGTCGCTTCTGCGCCCGCGCCGCCCTGCAACGCCTGGACGGCCTGGACTGCATTCCTCCGATCGGCGAGGACCGGGCGCCGGTCTGGCCGGCGCACATCAGTGGCTCGATCACCCACAGCACCGGGCGTGCCGCGGCGATCGTCGCGCGCAAGGAGCATTGGCGCGGGCTGGGCATGGACCTGGAGAACCTGCTCAACATTGAACGGGCGGAACGCCTGGCGGGGGAAATCCTTATCCCGGCCGAAATGCAGCGCATGGCGGCCGCCCCGCGCGAGCAACTGGCGCTCTGGGTCACCCTGACCTTTTCGGTGAAGGAAAGCCTGTTCAAGGCGCTGTACCCGATCGTCCAGCAACGCTTCTATTTCGAACACGCCGAAGTGCTGGAGTGGACAGCCAGCGGCCAGATCCGTCTGCGCCTGCTGACCGACCTGTCCAGCGAATGGCGCAGTGGCAGTGAACTGGACGCGCAATTCGCCCTGCAGGACGGGCAACTGCTGAGCCTGGTCAGCATCCGGGCTTGATGCCCGGACGAACCTGAGCGCAGGCCCTCAACCTTTATCCTGGTGCCGTGGCCAGCTCAGGCTGAAGCAGGCGCCGCCGAGGGTCTTGCTCCTGCTGATCAACGCGCGGCCGTCATGCCAGTGAATGATCCGCCGCACGATCGACAAGCCCAGGCCGTGACCGCCCGAAGCGCGGGTGCGGCTGTCATCCAGGCGCAGGAACGGGGTGAATATCCGCTCCCAGGCGCTTTCCGGAACCCCCGGGCCATCGTCCTCGACGTCGACCCGACAGCGCATCTGCCCCACCTGGTAACTGACCAGCACCTGCGACTCGGCGTGACGCATGGCGTTGCTCACCAGGTTCTGCAACGCCCGATGCAGGTAGCGCGGCTCGGCCTCGACCCAGGCGCCATCGCAATCCGCCGCGGACAGGCATGAGCCGCGCTGCACCTTGACCTGCGCACGCAACGGCGCCAGCTCGCTGATCACCTGGTTGATCAGGGCATCCAGGTCGATACGCTGGAAGTTCAGCGCCGGCGAACCCTGCTCCAGCCGCGCATAGGTGAGCATTTCGTCCACCAGCCGGTCGAGGTCCTGGATATCGTTGTCCATGCCCTCCATGTATTTGTCCCGGGCCTGGGGCGTCGTCGCCGAGCCGATCATTTCCAGGCCGAAGCGCAGGCGCGCCACCGGCGTGCGCAACTCGTGGGAGACCGCGCGCACCAGCTCGCGCTGGATCGCCAGCAAGCGCTGCAAGTGCTCGGCCATGCCGTTGAAGGCCGCCGCCAGCCGCCCCACCGAGTCGGCGCCACCGGCCGGCACCCGGGCCTCCAGGCTGCCCTTGGCAATGCGCGTGGCCGCCGATTCCAGGCCACGCAAACGTCGCTCCAGCTGGCGCACCAATAAATAGACGATCAGGCCGATCAGGCTCAGGCCCAGCACCGCGATCAACACCAGCCACTGCGGTGGGTAGGGATTCATCTGGTACAGCGGGCCGATTTCCAGGACCCAGGGCGTGCCTACCATGCCCGCGAACACGCGGATCGAATCGCCGCCCTTGCCCAGGGCCATCACCGTATCGCCCTCGGCAACCCGGCGACGCTGGTCCTCGTCCATGTCCGCGTCGTCCTGGGTGACCAGGTGCATGTCGAAGCCAAAGCCCTTGTCCTTTTTCAACGCCGCCAGGCGCTCTGGCTGCTCGGCCACTGGAAAGCGCACCAATTCGTCGGCCAGCAGATAGATAGTCGCCCGCGCCAGCTGTTCGCTGATCTGCTGCACCTCACCGGTCAGCAGCAGTTGTTCCCGCTCGCTGACCAGGCGATAGACCCGCGCCGCGTAAGGCCCGGTCTGCTCCACCAGGGCCTGGCCGCGCAGCACGCGGTTGCGCTGCCCGAGGTCGAGGCCGGTCTGGGTGAAGGTTTGCAGGGTCAGCGGAATGCCCAACAAGCGCTCCCATACCGCCAGGGCGCGGCGGCGCTCGATTTCGCTCATCGGTTGCAGGTTGTCGGCCATCAGCGAAAACGTGCCGTGGGCCAGGCGCTCGCGGTATTGCTCGCTGCGCACCTGATTGAGCAGGTGCAGCGCCAGCACGCCCAACAGCGCCACCAGAATCAGCGCGGCGCACATGCCGCCGTAGATGCGCAGAAATATGGAGTTCACGACGACAGATCGGCAGCGGCTTCGGGGACGAACAGATAACCCTTGCTGCGGATGGTCTTGATCAGCCGCGGGTGTTCCGGGTCGTCGCCGATTTTCGGGCGGATCCGGGAGATGCGCACATCGATGGAACGGTCCTGGCCGTCATAACCGATGCCGCGCAGGGCGGTGAAGATTTCCTCGCGGGACAGAATGCGCCCGGCATTGGCCACCAGCAGCCAGAGCAGATCGAACTCGGCGCTGGTCAGCTCGATACCGGCATCGTGCAACCAGGCTTCGCGCAAGGCGCTGTCCACCACCAGCGGGCCGAATTGCAGGCGCCGGGATTTCTCCGGCGCGGCGCCGTCCACGGGTTCGCTGCGCCGCAACAGGGCCTGGATCCTGGCCAGCAATAGACGCGGACGGACCGGCTTGCACACGTAATCGTCGGCGCCGGTGTCCAGCCCCAGCACCTGGTCCATGTCGTCGGTGCGCGCGGTCAGCATCAGGATCGGTCCGTCGTAACGATCGCGGACCTTGCGGCAAATGCTCAGGCCATCCTCGCCGGGCAGCATCAGGTCGAGGATCACCAGGTCGGGTTGTTCGGCAATGATCCGCGCCGCGGCCAGGGCGCCATTGCCCTCGATGGCGACGCGCAGTCCGTTGCTCTGCAGGTATTCACAGGTCAACTCGGCCAGTCGCTGATCGTCCTCGACGATCAATATCTGCCACGCTTCTTGCTCCACGGTGACCTCTGCTTGCCAGGTACGGGCTCCGGAAGAATCCGCCCGTCTTTTTGTAATGTGAAATGGATAAAACGATGCATCGAAGGCCCGATTGTAGCAACGGCAAAGGCCGTGAACACAAGGCGCTGAATGCGCTCGGTAAAGGCGTTTTTTTGTGATAGGGTTCGCGCCCGCAAAAATCCGCCCCGGGCAGTTTTGCAGGGTAAAAAACAGTGACAAACGGTAGGATCCAGCCCTGCTGCGGCCTGCGTGAGGTTTACTCGCTTCATACACAATTTACGCACAACCTTATCCACAGGCCGTACGTTGCAATCACCCCCAGAAACGCATTATCTTGTAGCTCGGCCGCGAAAAAACCCTATATCTAGGGTTTCAGGCCAAAAACCAAACACAAATCAGACAAGAAACTCAAGCGCTTTTCTTGCACTTCTTTGGTTGAACCAATCGGATTTTCAGAAGCCAAACCGCGCGTGCGGATGGCTGCGGTTTTCCAGCCCACGGCGAGGAAAACGGTACGGGTGTTGCAGTACATGACTGTCACCCACCAGGAATACGGTCACGAGCCCCAGGCTCGCGACCTATGACTTCGGCATGGAAGCGGCGCCAACAGCCCCCCTTCCTGAACTGTCCCGAAGTTGTTATGCCCGGCGTGCGCCGGTTGTAGTGCTTCAGGACGGAACGGTGGGCACCCAAAGGGTGCCCAAACAAACATAGAGAACGTGGAGACACCCATGCAAACCGACACAACTCGCGAGAACCCGCAGGCCAAAGCGCCGCAGGCTGCCGATTCCAACCTGGATCTGTCTGCCACCGCGCCTGGCCAACTGCGAGTGATCAAGCGTAACGGCACTGTCGTTCCTTACACCGATGACAAAATCACCGTCGCCATCACCAAAGCGTTTCTCGCAGTTGAAGGCGGCACCGCTGCCGCTTCGTCGCGAATCCACGACACCGTCGCTCGCCTGACCGAGCAGGTCACCGCCACCTTCAAGCGTCGCATGCCTTCGGGCGGCACCATCCACATCGAAGAGATCCAGGACCAGGTCGAACTGGCCCTGATGCGTGCCGGCGAGCAGAAAGTTGCCCGCGACTACGTGATCTACCGTGACTCGCGCGCCAAGGAGCGCGCCACCCGCACGCCAAGCGAAGAGCCGGTGCAGGCTCACCCGTCGATCCGCATCACCCGCACCGACGGCAGCTTCGCGCCTCTGGACATGGGCCGCCTGAACACCATCGTCACCGAAGCCTGCGAAGGCCTGGAAGAAGTTGACGGCGACCTGATCCAGCGCGAAACCCTGAAGAACCTTTACGACGGCGTAGCGCTCAAGGACGTCAACACCGCCCTGGTGATGACCGCGCGCACCCTGGTAGAGCGCGAGCCGAACTACTCGTTCGTGACCGCCCGCCTGCTGATGGACACCCTGCGCGCCGAAGGCCTGAGCTTCCTGGAAGTGGCCGAGAGCGCCACTCACCACGAGATGGCCGACCTGTACGCCAAGGCACTGCCGGCCTACGTCGCCAAAGGTATCGAGTTCGAACTGCTGAACCCTGTGCTGGCCGACTTCGACCTGGAAAAACTCGGCAAGGCGATCAACCACGAGCGCGACCAGCAGTTCACCTACCTGGGCCTGCAGACCCTGTACGACCGCTACTTCATCCACAAGGACGGCGTGCGTTTCGAACTGCCGCAGATCTTCTTCATGCGCGTGGCCATGGGCCTGGCGATCGAAGAGAAGCAGAGAGAAGACCGTGCCATCGAGTTCTACAACCTGCTGTCGTCCTTCGACTACATGGCTTCGACTCCGACCCTGTTCAACGCCGGTACCCTGCGTCCACAGCTGTCGAGCTGCTACCTGACCACCGTGCCGGACGACCTGTCGGGCATCTACGGCGCCATCCACGACAACGCCATGCTGTCGAAATTCGCCGGCGGCCTGGGCAACGACTGGACTCCGGTGCGTGCGCTGGGCTCCTACATCAAGGGCACCAACGGTAAATCCCAGGGCGTCGTGCCGTTCCTGAAAGTGGTCAACGACACCGCCGTAGCCGTGAATCAGGGTGGCAAGCGCAAAGGCGCTGTGTGTGCCTACCTGGAAACCTGGCACATGGACATCGAAGAGTTCATCGAGCTGCGCAAGAACACTGGTGACGATCGTCGTCGTACCCACGACATGAACACCGCCAACTGGATCCCTGACCTGTTCATGAAGCGCGTCTTCGATGACGGCAAGTGGACCCTGTTCTCGCCATCGGAAGTACCGGACCTGCACGACCTGACCGGCAAGGCCTTCGAAGAGCGCTACGAGTACTACGAAGCCCTGTGCGAATACGGCAAGATCAAGCTGTTCAAGACCATCCAGGCCAAAGACCTGTGGCGCAAGATGCTGTCCATGCTGTTCGAAACCGGCCACCCTTGGCTGACCTTCAAGGACCCGTGCAACCTGCGCAGCCCGCAGCAGCACGTGGGCGTGGTCCACAGCTCGAACCTGTGCACCGAGATCACCTTGAACACCAACAAGGACGAGATCGCCGTTTGCAACCTGGGCTCGATCAACCTGCCGAACCACATCGTCGACGGCAAGCTGGACACCGCCAAGCTGCAACGCACCGTGAACACCGCCGTGCGCATGCTCGATAACGTGATCGACATCAACTACTACTCGGTACCGCAGGCAAAGAACTCCAACTTCAAGCACCGTCCGGTCGGACTGGGCATCATGGGCTTCCAGGACGCGCTGTACCTGCAGCACATCCCTTACGGTTCCGATGCTGCCGTCGACTTCGCCGACAAGTCCATGGAAGCGGTGAGCTTCTACGCGATCCAGGCTTCCTGCGACCTGGCCGACGAGCGTGGCGCCTACGAGACGTTCCAGGGTTCGCTGTGGTCCAAAGGCATCCTGCCGCTGGATTCGCAACAGATCCTGATCGAAGCCCGTGGCCAGAAGTACATCGATGTCGACCTGAACGAAACCCTGGACTGGGCACCAGTGCGCGCCCGTGTACAGAAAGGCATTCGTAACTCCAACATCATGGCCATCGCTCCGACCGCGACCATCGCCAACATCACCGGCGTGTCGCAGTCGATCGAACCGACCTACCAGAACCTGTATGTGAAATCGAACCTGTCGGGCGAATTCACCGTGATCAACCCGTACCTGGTTCGCGACCTCAAGGCTCGCGGCCTGTGGGACTCGGTCATGATCAACGACCTGAAGTACTACGACGGTTCCGTGCAGCAGATCGAGCGCATCCCGCAAGAACTCAAGGAGCTCTACGCGACTGCCTTCGAAGTGGAAACCAAGTGGATCGTCGACGCCGCCAGCCGTCGCCAGAAGTGGATCGACCAGGCTCAGTCGCTAAACCTCTACATCGCCGGCGCTTCGGGCAAAAAGCTCGACGTGACCTACCGCATGGCCTGGTACCGTGGCCTGAAAACCACTTACTACCTCCGTGCCCTGGCCGCGACCAGCACCGAGAAGTCGACCATCAACACCGGCAAGCTGAACGCTGTTTCCAGCGGCGGCAACCACGGTGACGACTCGGTCCTGGCCGCTCCAGCCGGTCCTGCTCCAGTGCCGAAGGCTTGCGCCATCGACGAGCCGGATTGCGAAGCTTGCCAATAAGCTGAGCCGATAGGCGCCTCCCCGGCGCTTATCCGAACCCCCGACAGGCCCTGCCTGCCGGGGGTTTTCTTTTGCCCGGGAAAGCCACAGCACCACCGAATCCAAAGGACGGCACTTCGAGGACCAAGCCCTCCCACAACCTGTTGCAGACGACTTGCCAGAAGCCCCCAACGTCAGCTTCGCGGGAATGAACCAGCCGAATACAGCCCTGTGAGCCAGGCAGCCGTGGCAGGACCGATCCACCTCCTCTGCCATATCCCTCATCGCGAGCAAGCTTCGCTCCTACGGAAGCCGGTCGTGGTCGATGAAGCTTGCGGGCACAAAAAAGCCCCTGCGGTGAGGGGCTTTTTTTCAAGCGCTGTCAGCCAGCCATTATCAGGTCATCTGAATAATGGTCTGCATGATGGTGCTCTGGGTGGAGATGGTCTTGGCGTTCGCCTGGTAGTTGCTCTGGGCCTTGATCAGGTCCACCAGCTCGTTGGTCAGGTTGACGTTCGACTCTTCCAGGGAGTTGGACACGATCGAACCCAGGGTGCCGGTCTGAGGAGCATCGTAGCCCGGTACGCCCGAAGCGTAGGTTTCTCTCCAACTGGTGCCGCCTACCGGCTGCAGGCCTTGTTCGTTGGTGAAGCTGGCCAGGGAGATCTGGCCGATGGCCTTGTTCTGGCTGTTGCTGAAGTTGGCGAACAGGGTACCGGTGCCGTCGATGGTCAGGTTAGTGATCTGGCCAGTGGCGTAGCCGTCCTGCACCGGCAGCGAACGCGCGGTATCGGCGTTGAACTGAGTGGTGCTGGTCATGGAGATGGTCACGCCACCGGGATTGGCGCTGGCACCGTTGGCCTTCCACGTACCGTTGGTCACAGTGCCAGGCACCCAGCCCGCCAGGGTCAGGTTGTTGCCCGGATTAGGCGTAGTGGCAGGCGGCGTGATGACCGAAACCAGTTTGCCGGCGGAGTCGAAATTCATGGTCGATGCGACTGGAGCGGTAGCACCGGTGGTGGTCGGAGCGGAACCATCGAGGTTACGACCATCGACCAGGGTATAGGTCTTCCAGGTGTTGGCACCAGTTTTCACCATGTACTGGTCCAGCTTGTGCTCGTTGCCCTGGCTGTCATAGATCGGTGTGCTGAACTGCTTGGTGTAGGTTTCCACCTTGGTCGGATCAAAGGCAAAACCTGTCACGCTCTGGTCGATGACCGGCGCGGTGGAGTTCAGGTTGATGGTCGAGGACACCGAGCTGGTGGCCTTCGGCGACAGGTTCGAGGTGTCGATGCGCAGGTCGGTCAGCACGCCGTTGACGATCTTGCCATTGGCATCGACCGCATAACCTTGCAGGCGGGCAGTGCCATCGGTGTTGGTGATGTAGCCGTCCTTGTCGGTCTTGAAGGTACCGGCGCGGGTATAGGTCAGCGAGCCGTTGTCGCTCAGCACAAAGAAACCCGAACCCTGGATACCCATGTCCAGTACGTTGCCGGTGTTGTTCACGTCACCCTGGCCGAACTGCTGGGAAACGTTGGCCAGACGCACGCCATTACCGATGGTCTTGCTGCCGGTGCCCAGCTTGGTGGCCGAGTAGACGTCGGCGAATTCGGCACGCGACGATTTGAAGCCGGCGGTCGCCACGTTGGCGATGTTGTTGCCGGTCACGTCCAGTTGCTTGTTGGCAGCGTAGAGACCGCTAAGGCCGATATTAAAAGACATATTCCACTCCTTGTGCCGCGTTAGTCGGCTCTAGATACCAATGGTTTGAACTTTGGAGAGCGCCACGGGGCTGCTCAGTCCTGCGAGGTTCAACATCAGCTCACCGCCGGTCTGGCTGATGGTGACGCTGTTGACCGTCGCTGGCAGGTAGGTGACCAGGTCGGTCGCCTTGCCATCGATCGTTGTGCTGGCCTTGAAGGTGTAATTGCCCGGATCGGCCTTGGTGCCGTCGGTCTTGGTGCCGTCCCAGACGAAGCTGGTGCTGCCGGCCTTCTGACTGCCCAGGTCGAGGGTCTTGACCTCCTTGCCATCCTTGTCAGTGATGGTCACCTTCAGACCGCTGACGCTGGCCGGAACCGTCACCGAACCGGTCATGCTCTTGGTGGTGTCGACCTGGGTGGTACCGGCCTGGACGATCACCGAACGCCCCACCAGGGACGAAGCCTGCAGGGCCTGGGACGACTTGTAGCTGCCAGTGATGGAGTTCACCGAGGTATTGAGGGTGGTGATCCCTTCCAGGGTGGAGAACTGCGCCAACTGGGCAACGAACTCGCTGTTGTCCTGCGGGTCCAGCGGGTTCTGGTTTTTCAGCTGGGTCACCAGCAGCTTCAGGAACGCGTCCTTGCCCAGCTCGTTTTTACCCTTGACGCTGTTGGTGGCCGCCGCCAGGCCATCATTGCTGGTGGTCGGGGTCTTCTTCGAGGAGTTCGCCAGGATCTCCTTGAGCGTCAGGCCACTGGTGCTATCGGAAACACTCATCTGAGTCGCCTCTTATCACTGACCGAGGGTCAGGACCTTCTGCATCATGGTTTTGGCGGTGTTCATCATTTCCGCGTTGGTCTGGAACGAGCGGCTGGCGGAAATCATGTCGGCCATTTCTTCCACCACGTTGACGTTGGGGTAGTAGACATACCCCTTGGCGTCGGCGGCCGGATGGTTAGGCTCGTAACGCGCCTCGAGGTTGCTCTGGTCCTCGACCACACCCAGCACCTGGACGCCCTGACCAGCCGCGTCCTGGTTCTGGAACAGCGACTGGCTGCCGCCGCTTTGCGCGCCCTGGAACATGGTGGCGAACACCGGGTGGCGCGCACGGTAGGTCTGGTCGATGCTCGAGGAGACCGTCTCGGCGTTGGCGATGTTACTGGCGACGGTGTTCAAGCGAGTGGTCTGGGCACTCATGCCACTACCGGCAATATTGAAAACACTGGCGAGGGACATGGATTACTCTCCGCGCAGGGCTGACACCAGCCCTTTGAATTTGCTGTTGAGCAGCGTGAAGCTGGCCTGGAAGTTCACCGAGTTCTCGGCGTAGTTCGACTGTTCCAGTTGGGCATCCACGGTGTTCTGGTCGATCGATGGTTGCATCGGCGTGCGATACAGCAGCGACTCGTCGCCGCTGCTCAGGCCTTCAGCTTCGATGTGCCGGCTGTTGGTCATGTTCAGGGCAAAGGTGCCGCTCTTGGCTTTCTCATTCTGCTCGGCGAGCACGGCGGAGAAGTCCAGATCCCGAGCCTTGTAGTTCGGGGTGTCGGCGTTGGCGATGTTGTTGGCCAGCACCTCGGCACGCTTGGCGCGAAAGCCAAGAGCCTGTTCATGAATGCCGAGCGCTTTATCGAAGCTGATGCTCATGTCGGGAAACCTTCGACCAGATTTTTCGTAAGCTGGACATAGCAAGCTGCGTGCCAAGTGCTCGAACCCCTTAAATCAAGGCTTTGCGGGCAGCGGCAAAGCGGCAATGCCAGAAAAGCGGCAAGGCATTTCCGCGAAACGTCAGCAAAGCGGCAATGCAACGGTTGCCGCCCTGCGCCACAGAAGGAATCGCAGGCACAAAAAAAGAGGCCCGAAGGCCTCTCTTTTCAACAGCGACATTCCTACTTCGCCTGGTAAATGATCCCAGGGCTGCACTGGACCATCTGATAGTGGTCGGGCAATCCATTGAGCGCTTCGGACGCCCCGAGAAACAGGTAACCACCCGGTTTCAGGGTGCTGTGAATGCGCATCAGGATGTCCTTCTTCACCTCGGCGGAGAAGTAGATCAGCACATTGCGGCAGAACACTACGTCGAATTTGCCCAGGCTGGCATAGCTGTCCAGCAGGTTGAACGAGCGGAACTCGACCCGGCTCTTGATCGGCGCCTTGACCACCCAGCGCCCCGGCCCCTTGGGGTCGAAATAGCGCTGCAGGCGGTCGGCCGACAAACCGCGACCGATCGCCAGGCTGTCGTACTCGCCGGTCTTGCAGTTGTTCAACATGGTCCCGGACAGGTCAGTGGCAACGATCTGCACCCCCATCTTCAGTTGCCCCATGTTGGCCTTCTCGAACTCGTCGATCGACATGGACAACGAATAGGGCTCCTGGCCCGAGGAACAGGCCGCTGACCAGATGCGCAAGCGCTGGTTGGGACTGGCCTTGATCGCCTCCGGCAGGACCTTGTTCTTCAACACCTCGAATGGATAGGTATCGCGAAACCACAGGGTCTCGTTGGTGGTCATGGCGTCGACCACCATCTCTCGCAAACCGCTGCGCGGCTGGCTCTGGATACGCTGAACCAGCTCCCCGAGGGATTTGATGCCTTGCTGTTCCATCAGCTTGTTGAGACGGCTCGACACCAGATATTGCTTGTTCTCGCCCAGCAAGATCCCACAGGCTTTTTCCAGGAACACCCGGAACTGTTCGAAATCCAAATTACCCGTAGACAATGATGCCGCCTCTTAAATCGTATGACCGCCGGGGATGGATATCCCTAGCTGTTATCTGCTGCTTTGATCCGGTCGACAACCCGGGATGCCAGGTCATCAGGACGAAACTTGGCAAGGAAGTCATCGGCACCGACCTTCTTCACCATCGCCTGATTGAATACACCTGACAACGAAGTATGCAGGATGATGTGCAGCTTTTGCATGCGTGGATCGTTGCGTATTTCGGCCGTGAGGGTGTAGCCGTCCATCTCCGGCATCTCGATGTCGGAGATCATCATCAGAAACTCTTCTTCAGGTTTCTTGCCCTCGTCGACCAGCTTGCGCAGGTAATCCAGCGCCTGTCGGCCGTCGTTCAGGGCCACCACTTCGACCCCCACGGTCTGCAGGCAACGCGTGACCTGCTTGCGCGCCACCGACGAGTCATCGACCGTCAGCACCCGCAGCGAAACCGCCTTGTGCTGAGTCTCGACATCCACCACGCCCACCGAAATGGTCTCGGGTGTCGGCGCGACCTCGGCCAGCACCTTCTCGACGTCGATGATTTCCACCAACTGATTGTCGACCCGCGTCACCGCCGTCAGGTAGTGATCGCGCCCCGTCCCCTTGGGTGGCGGATGGATCTCTTCCCAGTTCATGTTGACGATGCGCTCGACCGACCGCACCAGAAACCCCTGGGTCTTGGTGTTGTACTCAGTGATGATGACAAAGGGGTTGCTCAGATCCTGCAACCCGCCTGAACCGGTGGCCATTGCCAGGTCCAGGATCGGAATGGTCGCCCCTCGAATATTCGCGACACCGCACACCACAGGACTGGATTTGGGCATCAACGTCAGTTTGGGGCATTGCAGTACCTCCCGAACCTTGAACACGTTGATCCCATAGAGTTGCTGCCCATCGAGACGGAACAACAGCAGCTCAAGGCGATTCTGCCCTACCAGTTGCGTGCGCTGGTTCACCGAATCCATTACACCAGCCATGCCCAGCCCCCCCCAAAGCTTAAGTTCCGACGCGCGCTCATCGCTAAACGGCACGGCGCTTGCTTTTTAACTGTTATGAACGCCAAAACGACATTTTCCCGACGCCTGACATCAAACTACCGCAGATTGCTGTACGGGCTGTCGGCTTTGTTTTTTGTAAACCCTGGCCATCCTGCCGTTGCTGACTCGGTAACCCTGCCTGATCTACTTATCGGCGTCACTCAGGGGTTTCTTGAATTCACCGTAGAAGACTATTTAGCCACCAGTCAAACCCCGGGGCGCTACGAGATCCAGGTCAATCAGCTCGACCCGCGGCTGCGCATGCCGCACTGCGACAAGGAATTGACAGCGACCCTGGAAAGCCCGGCGCAACCGCTGGGACGCGTAACCGTTCGTGTGCGTTGCGACGGCGCCTCGCCCTGGACCGTATTCGTGCCCGCCCAGGTCAAGCTGTTCCGCGAAGTGGTGACCACCACCCGGCCACTCAAGCGCGCCGGCATCATCAGCCCCGAAGACGTGATGCTGCGCGAGCGCGATATCGGCCAGATCAACCAGGGTTATCTGACCTCGGTGGACCAGGCCATCGGGCAGAAGCTTGTCCGACCAATGGTCGCCGACCAGCTCGTCACCCTGGTTCACCTGGAACAGGCGGAAGTGGTGCGCAAGGGCGATCAGGTGGTGATCTCCGCCCGCAGCGGCACGCTGAACGTGAAAATGCCGGGTGAAGCCTTGTCCAATGGCGGCATGAGCGAGCAGATACGGGTCAAGAACCTCAATTCACAACGGGTCATCAAAGCGCGGATCACCGCGCCGGGACAGGTGGAAGTCGCGATGTAGACGACTGGCGCTGCGCACTCTTGCCCCCTAAACTGTGGCCCATGCAGGGCAATAGCGGCGCGTGCGGGCTTATCGATATTTGAAGCCTAAAGTTTTCCGGGGTATTGCCGAAAACAAGTCAAGCGTCCAAATACCCAGAGGTTTTTTACCATGGTCATCGATTTCAGCCGTTTAAACAGCTCTCCTTCACTCACCGGTAGCACGCGCACCAGCGCCAGCAAGGAAACCGGCGACGCCGACAAATCCGCGCCGCTGAACGCTCCGGCCGAACAGGCCAGCACCAGCGGGGAGTCGGTACACCTCAGCAATGAGGCTCAACAGTTGCAGAAGATCACTGACAAGCTGCGCGACCAGCCTGCCGTCGACAACGCCCGCGTGGCCGAGTTGAAGCAAGCGATTGCCGATGGCAGCTATAAAGTCGACAGCAACCGTGTAGCCAGCAAACTGCTCAATTTCGAAGCCCAGCGCTAGCCAATAAGGCCTGCGCCAGTTTTTTGGACGCTTAAAACCCAAGGCCATACATGCACGACACTAATTTGCTGCAACTGATCACTGACGACTTTGCTCCAGCTCAACAATTGCTGGAATTGCTGCGCACCGAATCCCTCGCCCTGCACGGTCGCGACATGCCGCTGCTGGAAGAGATTCTTGCGCAGAAGCAAGCCCTGATCATTTTGCTCGAGCAGCATGGCCGCAAACGCAGCGAAATCCTTGCCAGCCTGAATCTTCCCGCCAGCCGTGCCGGCCTGGAACAACTGGCCAGCCATTCTTCGGTTGGCGAGCAGTTGTTGACCCAGAGCGATGTGCTGACCCAGATGCTTGCCGATTGCCAGGCGGCGAACGAACTCAACGGTCGCTCGATCCAGGTTCAACAGGCCACCACCGCCAATCAATTGAAGATCCTCACCGGTGGCGAGCCTCCAGCCCTCTATGATGCCCGCGGCTCAACCGCCAAGCTGGCCAAGCCTCGCCCGCTTAGCCAGGCCTGACCCCAGAGATGAGCGCGCCCTATCAAGTCGTGGAGCATGCTGGCAAAATGCCGGCTCTTGCGTGTAGTCGTATTTTGTCTGGAGATTGATGAACCGTGTTCAATGCCGTAAACGCAGAAGATGCGCCGCAGCCACCCAAGGTGCTCACCACCCCCTTGGAAATCAACTCCACGCTGCGCTTGCTGCAAGACAGCCATGACCCGCTGATCATCACTTTCCACGAACGCAGCCAGCGCTTTCAAAGCTATCTGGTCGAGGTCGATCGTGACAGCAACATGATGGCCCTGGACGAAATGATCCCCCGCGATGGCGAACGCTTCATGCTCGCCGGCGAACCCTTTCGCGTCGAAGGCTTTCACGAAGGCGTGCGCATCGCCTGGGAAAGCAACGGCATCCCGACCATCGACGAATCCAATGGCGGACGCTGCTACCGCGGCACCCTGCCGGACGAGGTGGTCTATCACCAGCGCCGCAATGCCTTTCGCGCAGCCCTGAAGCTGGCGCAACTGGTCAACATCGAGCTGGGTGGCGAAAAACTCAAGGCGCCGATCGCCGGCAAACTGCTGGATATCTCCGCCACCGGCTGCAAGCTGCGCTTCGACGGTGACATCTCCAGCCGCCTGCAACTGGGCCAGGTCTACGAGCGTTTTATCGCCGCCCTGCCCTTCGGCAGCATGACCGCGCCGGTGGAACTGCGTTATCTGCACTACGAAGAGAAGATCGACACGACTTTCGCCGGCGTGCGCTTCCACAACATGAGCGGCCTAGTTCAACGCCAGGTCGAGCGCTTTGTCTATCAGTTGCAACGCGAAGCCCGGCGCTTCGACAAAGACGACCTCTGAGTTTCGCAGGTCGATAAAAAAACGGGCAGCCCCTTGCGGTGACTGCCCGTTTTTTTGTTTCTAGGGCCTGGCCCCACTGAACTGGTCCGGCCCCGGCTCTTCCGGTTTCACCACTGGATCCTCAACCTCATCCATGGCTTCTTCGCTCGCGACCGGGGGCTCGGCTTCCGGCGTGCTGCTCTGCTGCATCTGATCCTGCACCACCTGCTCGTCGACCCGCGGATCGAGCGCGGCCACCAATGGCGAACTGGACATGCTGTCCGGCATCGCCACGTGATGCAGCGGCGCATCATCGACCTGATGCAGGTTGGTCACGGCTTTCGGCCGGATGCGCCAGACCAGTACCAGGGCAAAAAAACTGAAGAACGCATAAAGCATCTGACTGCCGAACAACTTCATCAGCACCCCTGCCACCAATGGCCCGACACTGGCCCCGACGCCATAGGTCACCAGCAACATCGCGGTCAACGAGACCCGCCGATCGCCTTCGACATGGTCGTTGGAAAACGCCACCGCCAACGGGTACAGGCAGAACTGCACCAGCGAACAGAGGAACCCCAGGGCGAACAGCACCTCCAGCGGCACCTGGGGCAGGATCGCCAACGGCAAAGCCACGACCGCCAGGAAGCAGGCAAAGCAGCGAATCAGCAGGGCCCGGTCATAACGGTCGGACAGCCACCCCAGCGGCCACTGCACCACCAGCCCGGCAAAAATGCAGCTGCCCATGAACAGGCCGACCTGCTCGGTACTCAAGCCCTGCTGGGAGGCATACAACGGCGCCAGACCATAGAACGAACCGACAATAAGCCCCGACCCGAGCACCGTGCTCAGCGACTGCGGAACGCGCTTGATAAAGAAGCGCGGTTCCATGGGCGCCGGATGCAAAGGCGCCGGGTGAATGCGTCGGGTCATGGCCACCGGCACCAGGCACAGGGCAAAACACAGGGCCACCAGCATCAGCAATTCAAGCCCGAGGGCCGGGTGCATGACCAGAATCAACTGCCCCAAAACCAACCCCAGATACGAGGCGATCATGTAGCCGCTGAACACCAGCCCGCGTTGCTTGGCGTCGGCCTGCTCGTTGAGCCAGCTTTCGATGACCATGTACTGGCACATCATGCCCAGGCCGACGATCATCCGCAGCACCAGCCAGGCCGGCAACCAGTCCACCAGGCCGTGCCCCAGCACCGCCGCGCCGACGATCCCGGCACAGGTGGCGTAGGCCCGGATATGGCCGACCCGGGCAATCAGGCGGTGGCCGATTTTGCCACCCAGCACCAGGCCGAAGTAGTTGGCCGCCATCAAGGCCCCCACCCATAACCCGTCGACATGATCGGCGGCCAGGCGCAACGCCAGGTAGGTACTGAGTAGGCCCGAGCCGATCAACATCATCAGCGAGGCGAAATAAAGCGCTCGAAAGGATTTCCAGATTTGGCGCATCGGCGTTCCGAGCGGCTCCTTGAATTGAGTGCCGGGCCATCCGAACGATGGCCCGACTGCGACGGTTCGGTTAAGCCTGGGCCGCCAAGACGCGCCGCTCCCAGGGAGTTATTTCATCAAAGAAACTGGTCAACTCCATGGTCTTCGAAGCGACATAACCTTCGACGAACTCATTGCCGAACAATTCCTTGGCCAACTGGCTACGTTTCAGACGCTCGAGAGCGGCATGCAAGGTACAAGGCAAAGATAAACTGTCCGGCACGGCAAACTCACCCTGAATCGCCGGCGTCGGCTCCAGCTCGTTTTCGATGCCGTGCAAACCGGCCGCCAGGCTCGCGGCGATCGCCAGATACGGATTGGCATCGGCGCCCGGCAAACGGTTCTCGACCCGCCGCGCCACCGGCGAGCTGGCCGGAATACGCAGACCCGCCGCCCGATTGTCATGGGACCAGCAGGCATTGTTCGGCGAGGCGTAAGGATGACACAGGCGCTGGTAGGAGTTGACGTTCGGTGCGAACAGCGCAGTGAAATCCGCCATGCCCGCCTGCAGCCCGCCAATGAAGTGGCGGAACATCGCGGTCGGCTCTCCGGCCTCGTCGCTGAACACGTTACGCCCGCTGGCCGACTCGACCAGGCTCTGGTGAATATGCATCGAACTGCCCGGCGTATGCGCCAGTGGCTTGGCCATGCACACCACGGTCAGGCCATGCTTGAGCGCCACTTCCTTGAGCAGGTGCTTGAACAGGAAGGTCTGGTCGGCCAGCAACAGCGGATCGCCGTGCAGCAGGTTGATCTCGAACTGGCTGACGCCCATTTCATGCATGAAGGTATCGCGCGGCAGGCCCAAGGCCGCCATGCAGGCGTAGACCTCACTGAAGAACGGCCGCAAGCCGTTGTTGGAGCTGACACTGAACGCCGAATGCCCGTCTTCGCGACGACCGTCCAGGCCAAGGGGTGGCTGGAAAGGCTGGGTCGGATCGGTATTGGGCGCAAACACGAAGAATTCCAGCTCGGTCGCCACCACTGGCGCCAGGCCGCGAGCGGCGTACCGCGCGATGACCTCCTTGAGCTGGCCGCGGGTGGAAAGGCGCGAGCTTTCGCCGCTCAACTCGTCCGCGTCGCAAATCGCCAGCGCACGCGGCTGCGAGCTCCAGGGCAGGCGATGAATCTGTTGCGGGTCGGCATTGAGCGCCAGGTCGCCGTCGTCACTGCCGTAGAAACGCGCGGGTGGATACCCACCCATGATGCATTGCAGCAGCACCCCGCGGGCCATCTGCAAACGCCGCCCTTCGAGGAAACCCTCGGCGGTCATCACCTTGCCCCGTGGCACGCCGTTCAGATCCGGAGTGACACATTCAATCTCGTCAATGCCCGTCAATCGCTGTGCGAGTGAACTGCGGCCATCGGTTGTCATGACTCAATCCTTGTTGTTGTACGAGCCGAGAACGGCGACCCGTACAAAATAGGCTCCGGCTGTTCGGAATATCAAGCAGCCTCGAACAAAAAGCCCTCGGGATCGGACACACCACCGAAATGCGGCGAAGCCCCTACAAGCTCGGCAACCGCTTCAAGGCCGGTTTCAAGGCAGATAGAGACTGAACACACCACCACCCAGAGGCCCGCCATTACGGATCTCGGTACGCCCGCAGACACCATTGCGCTGATGCAGCGCGGCAATGCGCCCGGCGAAGTACAGCCCCAGGCCGGTGCTGCCGCTGCTGTGATTGATACCTTGCACGTAGTCGGCCTGGTTATCGATCATCTGCTGCGGATAACCCTCGCCATCGTCATTGATGGTCAGCACCGTCTGCCCGCCTTCATCGTGCACGCTGACCAGCAGCGCATGGCGCGCATAACGAATGGCGTTGTTGATGCAGTTGGCCAGCACCGAGGCGATCAGTTCCCGATCGAAAAAACCCAGGGGGGTCAAAGGATCGACTTCATAGGTCGCGGCAATGCCGCGACTGGCGAACACATCCTGATGGCTGACCAACTGCGCTTCGATGAAGTCATCCAGTTCGTGGTAGCCCGGCTGCACCGGCAACTGGTTGACTCCCAGCTTGTAGAGCCCCAGCAGTTGCACCAGCATGCCGTTGAGGTGGGCGAATTCGAACTCCATCACGCCCTGTTCCGGCGTGCCCTGCTGCGCCTGCGGCAATCTTGCCAGCCACTGGGCATGGGCCTGCATGAGCAGGGTCAGGGAATTCTTCATGTCGTGCACGGTAGAGGCGATCACCGTGGAAAAGTCGAGAGCCTGTTCGTGGGTATTCATTCGCCAAACGCCTTGCTTCGCAGCTTCTGATAACGCGGATAACGCGCGTCGGTATCGGGCATCAGGCCGACCATCTTCAGGCAGGTCCGGCACTCTTCCAGCAGCGCCGTATCCTGGGTGATGTCGGTGCCGTGCAATAACGACTGCGCCATGTTCAGGGCAATACTGATGTTCTTCGGTTGCATGGCCAAGGCCCGGCGGAACAGGTCCCGGGCCTCGCCCAGGGCGCCGGCCTTGTAACTGCGCACACCCTGGCGGTTCATGTCCGCCGCGGCGTTGGCGGAATTGAGGATCGCCGGGTCATCGGTGAGCTTGGCGATGCCTTCCATCACCTTCGGGTCGTCGCCGTAGATTTCCGCACAGTTTTTCAGCATCGACGCGCCGGCATCGGCCTGTCCCAGCATCTGCAGTTGCTTGGCCACCAGCAGCGCCGCTTCCGGGCTCATGAACTGTTCCATCCCGTCCAGGCGCAACATCGCCTGCTCGGTGAGCTTTTCCGCCGTTTCAGCATCGTTGAGCAACAGGCTGGTGGCCTTCATCAGGCGGGCGCGAATCTGCAACCCCGGATCGCTGGGGTTTTCCTTGGCCACCGCACTCAGGGTGCTGTTGATTTCCAGGCGCGTGCGGGTATCCAGACCCCTTTCACTGCCCTTGCTGATCAGCGCGTGCGCCAGGCCAAGGTTGCTTTCCGGGTCCTTGAAACGCGATTGTGCACCTTGCGATACCGCCTGGCGATAGGCCCTGGAGGCGGTCTCGAAGTCTTCGTTGGCCATCGCCAGCTTGCCCAGCAGCGCTTGCCGGCGCACGGCCAGCGGCGACAGGCGCACGGCCTCCTCCAGCACACTCTGGGCACGCTTGGAGTCTCCTTCGGCAAGCAGCACTTCGGCCATGCCATCGTAGAGCGCCGGCATCATCGGAAAGGCTTTCAAGGCCTTTTCGTAGATGGCCTTGGCCTGGGTCACCTGGCCACGCTTGAACAGCAGACGCCCCAGGCCGACATAGGCCCATGGCAACGGGCGATCCGCCAGAATGCTCTCGTACAGCCGCTCCAATGCTTCGTTCTGGTTCATTTCACGCAGGGCATCGGCCCGGTAGCGCAGGCACAGCGGCGAATAGCGCGGATCCTGCTTGCACAGGGCGATGCAGGCATTGAGCACTTCGAGCGGCTTGCCGCGATCGAGCGCCTGCAGGATCGGTTTGAGCAACGACTTGCGCTGCTGCAGCCGCTCCAGCCGCTGAGCCAGGCTGGAGCGGTTGAAAGGCTTGGTCAGATAGGCATCCGGCTCGTGCTCGAGGGCGCTGAGCACCATCGATTGGCTGGTCTCGGCGGTGACCATCAGGAATACGCTTTCATGGCTGATCAGCTTGTCGGTCATCAGGTCTTCGAGCACCTGCTGGCCGTTCTTCTTGCCGTCGCCCAAGTGGTAATCCTGCAGGATGAAGTCATAGCGCTTTTGCGCACACATGCGCAGCGCCTGCTCGCCTGTATCGGCAGTGTCCACGTCCTTGACGCCCAGCTCACGCAGCATGGACCGGACAGAACTGCGGAAATCCGAGAAATCATCGACGATCAAAAAGCTTTTTTGGTGGTACGCCAGCATCGAAGATTCCAGACCCGTAAAAAAGATGAAGCCCGCGGCAACAGCAGGACACGCTCAAGGTCGTCACCTTTGTTGCACCCGGACAACGATAATGGCCACAGGCCATCAATGCATTCTACATCAACCCGCAAAAGCGCCCGTCTGCTCTCGCCGGGCACTCGGTCCATGGCCCCGCCATTTGACCTGCAACAACATCCATGATGGTTATCGGCCGATTCTGGCGTTCCCTTATAGATAGTTGCCAAAAGCCTTCGATATCCTTGCTCGCGCCGCCCGCCAGCCCCGGTTGCGGCAAATTCCATCGGGAATATCAGCCGGGCGGCATCAACTTCAGGCCAGCCACGCCGATACCTTGCAGACAGACAGCAACAGTCAAAACGAGCGCAACATGCAAACCTGTATCCAAAACCTCATCGACCAGGGCGCCCACATCTTTGGCGAGATCCTGGACGCTGACCGCACGCAGGCGCTGTACCGCGAGATGGTCGCCGCACGGGCCTTCGGGGCCGGGCTGTTCATGGACGAGGCTGAATACCTGGCCCAGGAAAACCACCTCAACGCCAACCCGAACAAGACCTTCAACTTCCTCAATGCCTTCGAGCCGCAGTTGCAGTTCATCGAGCAGGATCCGCGCCTCAGCGCGGTGCTCGATGAAGTGCTCGGCACCGACTATGAAGTGGTGATCAAGAAAGCGGTGTGCGGCGTACCGGACTCATGGCTACCGGACTGGGTGCGGGAAAAGATCCGCGATGTGAATGTGGCGAATCTGGGGCCGTACATCAAAAAGCCCTTTCGCGACATCACCTACTTCCGCGGGATCGACTTTCATCAGGACATCATCGACTGGCCCCAGGGCCGGGTGGAACTCGACCCTTCGACCTTCCTGACCCTCTATGTGTACCTGCACGAAGTCACCGAAAACGACTCACCGCTGCACCTGATGCCCGGTACTCACCGTTTTGGCGCCACGTTGTTCCCTCATCAGTTGGAACATCAGGAACACGACCAATGGACCTACGCCGACGATCAGGGGCAGCAGATGGCCTGCCAGGATTATCGGCTGACGGGCGGACCGGGTTACGTCGGGCTCTGGCACAACTGCACCTTGCACGGTACGCGGCCGGTGGCCAATGAGTCGGAACAGTTCCGCCTGTCGCTGCGCTACCTGCTGGGCAAGTCCCGGAGTAACACCGGCAAGACCGCGATTGATACCATCAACGCCGCAATCCAGGGCGAGCTGCAACCGATAAGGACCCGACGCGACCTGAACGCCAAGGGTATCGCCCAGATCAAGGGCAACATCATCAATAACAATGGCTAGCGTCACCGCCTTTACCGAGCGGGCGAACCGCTCGGGTGACGATCTACCACCGGCTGCACCAGCAAGACGAGGTCAATGTGTCGACAGGGTTTGGACAAAAAGCGCGGGTGCTGATATTCGGTACCGGCGCCGGCGGGGTCAACTTCTACAAGTACAACCGCCGCCGCTACCGGGTGATCGGCTTCGTCGATAACAACCAGCAGAAGCAGGGCCAGCGCCTGTTCGGCAAACTGATCCACGCGCCTCAGCAATTGAGTTCGCTGGCTTTCGACAAGATCATCATCGCCAGCGATTACTACCGCGAGATCCATCCGCAGCTCACTGAGAAGCTGGCCATCAATGAGCAAAAGGTCGAAGTGTTCCATGGCGCGCAGATCAACTCGCAGCTCCCATGGTTCCAGCGTATTGGCAAACACCTCGAGCAACTGGGTTATGAACGGCTATGCAAAAAACCGGGGCTGATCAGCGACCTGCTGTATCGACTGTTTTTTCGACGCCAGGATACCCGGCGCCTGGCCTTGCGCTGGCTGGATGAAAGCGACGAGCACAAGGTCCATGTCTTTCGCCCGAGCCAACCGGGCACCAGCCAGCCGCCACGATTCATCCATCAATCGACACCGGCGATCACCCTGGAATTACCCGAGATAGCTCTCTACCACTTCCGCCAGGGGCAAGTCTGTTCAGTGTCCCGCTCGGTGATACTGCCGGACGGGCAATTGGTGCTGGAGCGAGTGCCCACGGCGAAATCCCTGCAGGCCGACTATAGTGCTGCGCACCTGCTCTACCATGGGCAGCGCCTGGCCCTGGTCAGGAGCGGCAAGCCTGTGGAGCTGGAAAAAGGCCTGCTGATCAGCGGCTGCAACGAGCAGAACTATTACCACTGGACGGTAGAAGTGTTGTCGCAACTGCAATTCGTGGCCGAACTGCCGCCGCACTATGCGGACTATCCACTGCTGATCTCCAAGAGCAGCCAGAACATTCCCTCGATCAAGGCCCTGATCGAGGCAATCGGTGTTGACCGCCCGCTGGTGCTCCTGGAAAACATCACCAGTTACCAGGTGGCCGACCTACTGCTGATCAGTGCCCCGAACAATATGATCCCGAACTTCAAAGGCGCGGCACAGAACAGTGCCAGCAGCGGCTTCGTCCGCCCGGAGTCGATCCATTTCCTGCGGGAAAAGGCGCTGCATCTGGCCCATGACATTCCCATCAGTGAACTCCCCAAACGAGTATTCCTGGCCCGCAAAGGCTTTCTCCGGCACTACAACCAGGCCGAGATCCTCAAGCTGCTGGAACCCTATGGGTTTACCTGCGTGTATATGGAAGAGCAGGACATCAACCATCAGGTGGCGATCATGACCAATGCCGAAGTCATAGTTGGCCCCACCGGCGCGGCCTGGACCAATCTGATTTTCGCCTCGAAAAACGCTCGCGCCCTGTGCTGGATGGCCGAGGAATACGCAGAGCTGTCGTGCTTTTCCAACCTGGCGGCGGTCGTCGGCGTCGAAATGGACTACATCGCTTACCGGGTAGGCTCGACCGACTCCAGGGAACTGTATTACCGGAATTATCGGGTCGACGCCAAGAGCGTTGAAAACTGGCTGCAACAGCATTTGTCGAAACGGCTCGAAAAGGAGACGCGATGAAGATTCACATTCTGCCGCTGCAGACCCACGGCGATGACCGTGGCTCGCTGATCGCCCTGGAAGAAGGGAAAAACATCCCCTTCCCAGTCAAGCGGGTGTACTACATGTTCAATACCGGTGAAGGGGTTCGCCGCGGCTACCATGCCCATAAGACCCTCAAGCAGGTGGCAATCGCCGTACGCGGCTCGTGCCGTTTTCTGCTGGACGACGGCCGGGAAAAGATCGACATCACCCTGGACAATCCTTGCCAGGGCCTGCTGATCGAATCCTTTATCTGGCGTGAGATGTATGACTTCTCTCCAGACTGTGTACTGATGGTTCTGGCCGATCAACTCTACGAAGAAGGCGACTATGTCCGAGATTATGCCCAGTTCATGGACATGGTCGGGCAATGACTCACATGATGAATATCCCGTTTCTGGATTTGAAAGGCATCAATCACGAATATGCCGATCAGCTCAAAGCCGCTTGCAGCCGCGTGATCGACTCCGGCTGGTACCTGATGGGGCGCGAGCTTGAGCAATTCGAGGCCGCCTTCGCCGAATACTGTGGCAGCCGCCATGCCATCGGCGTCGCCAATGGCCTGGATGCCCTGACCCTGATCCTGCGTGCCTGGAAAGAGCAAGGCAAGCTTCAGGCCGGCGATGAAGTGATAGTGCAGAGCAACACCTTTATCGCCACTATCTCGGCCATTCTGGCAAACGATCTGGCGCCGATCCTGGTGGATGTCGACCCTGCCACCCACAACCTGGAGATCGAGGCCGTCGAACGGGCCATCTCGGACAAAACC
This sequence comes from Pseudomonas sp. B3G-3, assembly GCF_028640915.1. Lineage (NCBI taxonomy): Bacteria > Pseudomonadati > Pseudomonadota > Gammaproteobacteria > Pseudomonadales > Pseudomonadaceae > Pseudomonas > Pseudomonas sp. B3G-3. The sequence continues at coordinate 90,559 of NZ_JAQZAB010000130.1, forward strand.
CGAGTGATACTGCCGGTGCATCTTTATGGCCAGCTGTCGCCGATGCCACAGATCATGGCGCTGGCCCACAAACATGGCCTGCTGGTGCTTGAAGATGCCGCCCAGGCCCATGGCGCTGAACTGGCCGGATGCAAAGCCGGCAATTGGGGCGATGCCGCGGCATTCAGCTTCTACCCCGGGAAGAACCTCGGCGCCCTGGGCGACGGCGGTGCCATCACCACCAACGACGCCGAGCTGGCAGCCCTGGTCCGGGCGCTGGGCAACTACGGCTCACGCATCAAGTACCAGCACGATTATCAAGGGGTGAACAGCCGCCTCGATGAAATCCAGGCCGCGATGCTGGGGGTGAAGCTGGCACACCTGGACAGCGATACTGCCCGTCGACGCAGCGTCGCCCGCTACTACAGCGAACACATCCGGCACCCGGGCATCACCCTGCCCTCGGTCACGACAGCAAGCGCCCATGTCTGGCACCTGTATGTCATTACCTGCCCATGGCGCGATCAGTTGAAGGCGTATCTGGCCGAACGTGGCATCCAATGCCTGGTTCACTATCCGCTGGCGATTACCGAGCAGCGGGCCTACAGCGATCTGGCCAGGACTTCCAAGGTGTCCCGGCCCCCGCTGCATGACTCGATCCTGTCATTGCCGATCTACCCGACATTGAGCCAGGAACAACAGCAACACATTGTCACCGCCATCAACCAGTTCACAGCCCGCTGATGCGCCTGTTGCGAGGTGCCTAGAAAGCGCCTCGCAACTGAGCGAACTGCTCGTTCGTCACATAGTCGGCGAGTGCCCGACCGGAATGATCGACAGCCTCAAGCCTAGCGCCCCTGCGCAGCAATAACGGAAAGGTTCTACGACAACGCCCGGCCAGGTAGGCGTCCTTGGCATACATCAAGGGCGTCGTGCCTTTGTTGTTGCTCCGCTCCGGGTCGGCCCCTTGCTGCAACAGCCAGTCAACCACCTCATAGGCGCCCGCATAACTGGCGACGATCAGCGGCGTCCAGCCTTGCAAGTTGGCATCGTTGTAACCGGCAATATTGGCCTGCAGCGCCATTACCGCCTCCAGATCGCCCTGTTCACAAGCCTTGAGCATCTCCGGCAATCGATCAAAATTCAGCCGGACGTCGTAATCGATGGTGCAGAGCTCGACATAATCCTCGGTTGCGTTGATCAGGGTCCCGGCCTTGAATTGTGAACGCCCAGACAGAATCGTCGCCGAGACCACCGGCTTTCCTTCCCAGCGCAAGAACTGATATTCACGAAAGGCGAACGCCCTGATCTGATTGCGTAGTGCCCAGGCCGTCGACAGCGGATCGATTCTCAACGCCCCATAATCGATGGCGTCCTTTGAGAAGTAGCTGGCCCCCACCGCACTCTGTGGCTGTGCTCCGAGGTCCCCATCGACCAACGTGGCAAACCACTGCTCCAGCAACTGGCCGGCATGCTGATTAAAGGCGAAATACAGATCGCGACAGGTCCACCAGGACAGGATCGGGAATACCTGTTGCGCGACGATGTCCCCGGTGTCGATACCCCGGTCGATGAAATGCAAGGTCACACCCGCTTCTGCCCTGGACTCCAGCAACGGCCAGACCGAGGTAAACATGCCCTTGTATTCCGGCAGCTTCGAGAAATGAATGTTGAACACGCGACTGATGGAGAAGCGCTCAGGCACGACGATCCGGTCGAACTCCAGGGAAATGAACGCAACGGATGCTAGTTCGTAAGCCGTCTCCAGGCTGATCTCACGTACGCCATATTTCAGCGCCGCCGCCCGCAACGAACGCTGCCAACCGTCGACACCCGTGTCGTTACGGTTGCAGACCACCGCAATTTCGTCAGGCGAAAATTGTTGCAGAGCCTGTTCCAGGCCAAATACCGAAATATTGTTTTTTCCAGCAATGACAATCATGGATGACTCCACAGCATCGAGAACTGTGTGCACAAACGTAGCCGCTGCTGCGAAATAAGGGCGAGAACCACGTTTGGCCTGAAAGCCCGGAAGTAGATGGTGTCCCAGGGCAGGTTCGAACTGCCAACCTTCCCCTTAGGAGGGGGATGCTCTATCCAATTGAGCTACTGGGACAAATTGACCACCGCGGATACTGCTGCGGCGCAAAGGACGGCGTGCATGTTAACGGCCAGCCCTGATTTTGTCATGTTGTGAGTAGGGCTTTTTAACCGGTGGCTACCTCTAGCCATCAGGCAACTTGCCAGAGCCGTCGTGCAAATTGCATCACTGCAAAAAGCCATCATTGCAGAATGCAATCTCCTGCCTTCTAAAAACCCTATTAATTCATTGTTTTTAAAGGGTTTATTAGAGGTTAGACTCTTGGCATGAGCGCTGCTTCATCTCTATGAAAGAACAGTGGAGATCAAGCCCATGAACAGCGCCCTTCTTCTATCGAATGCCATTGCCATCGCCGTACTGGTGATCTTCCACTTTCAGCCTGATGGCAGCGCTGATCAGAGTACCCAGTACAGGGCCCACTCCGTGCAACACCAGGCCCCGCAATGGGCTGTGATGAGCAGCACATCGGAGAATCCTGGTATGACGCAGGTCTCCGATACCCCGGAAGCCATTGTTCTACCTGCCAACCCAAGACCCGAAAGCTGGGTATTTTGAATATGACCCTCTCAGGAGCCTGTTAATGTCCCGACTTGCCAAAGGCCTTCTCATCCTGGCAGTACTCAGCGCCACACTGGGTTGCTTCACCACTGAAAAGGCCGTGGGTGATGCGTCCTTGATTGCTTGTGGCGTTTTTTCCGGCTTGTTCCTGCTAGCACTGGTGTTGGGACGCAAAATCAAGTTCGACCCGGTACTGCGCTGATCCCCTGATCTCTCAATAGCTTCAGAAAACGCTCAAGCGTCACGGACAGTTCGCTTGAGTTGTCCAGAAAAAACACGGATTCTCCCAGCACAGGTCCGTCCTCAGCGGAAAAAAGAGCGCTTCTCTTGAGCCTCGCCTCGATCTGCTCCGCACTTTCGCGACCGCGACTCGTCAGCCTTTGCCGCAGCACGTCGATGTCCACCGTCAACAGAATCGCCAAAAGCTGCGGATAACGCTGGCGAGCCTGATCCAGGTAAGCCCTGGAGCCATTGATCAGGACATGACGCCCACTGGCCAGCCATTCGTCGATCTGCACGGGAATTCCGTAGGCCAGGCCATTCGCCCGCCAGCACAAGGCAAAGGCGTCCTGCCGCTCCAGGCGTTCGAACTCGTCAGCGCTTACCCCATGGGCTTCTTCCCCCACGGATTCCGCGGAACGGGTGATCACCCGCCGCACCACATCGCAGCCGAACTGCGCCAAAGGCCGGCGCGCAGCCTCGATCAGGCTGTCCTTGCCAGACCCGGAAGGCCCCATCAAATAAATCAATCTGCCTGGCATTCAAAGACTCCATGGCGCTCGCAGCCTAGTAAATCGGCAATTTGCCACTATCCTGTACAAGGTAGGAAACAATGATCGGATCCGCATGCAAGGCCCGTCTAGCGACGCACAAGCGTGCCAGCTCTCGGACACCAGGACGCGGGCAGATAGGCGGACAGGCAATCTTTTCAAACCAGTCCGCATTTCTGATAATTGGTGCTGGCATAACGCCTTTATCCAGTTCAATATTTGTCACAGAATTGACGCCAAGGATCTGGCTATTTTGAGGCATGATGCGGGCCTCTTAACAATTCAGGTTGAACATTTGGCAGCAACGCTTGTCCTAACTGACATCCCGCGGCCAACTCCGAGAACCGCTCCCCTGAACTAACCGGTTAAATATATGCGCCCATTGAAACAGGCAATTTATTCCAGCCGTACGGCTGACAAGTTCGTCGTACGTCTACCCGACGGGATGCGTGAACGCATTGCCGAGGTGGCACGCAATCATCACCGCAGCATGAACTCCGAAATCATCGCGCGCCTGGAGCAGAGTCTTATTCAGGAAGGCGCCTTGGGTGAAGAGTTGAGCATGCGCCTGGACAGCCCAGAGCTCTCCTTGCATGAACGCGAACTGCTTCAACGTTTCCGTCAACTTTCCCACCGCCAGCAGAACGCCCTCGTTTCGCTGATCGCCCATGACGCCGAAATGGCCGCAGACGCTTCCTGATTCGACCTCGAAAGCTAGAGCCAGCCTTGTGCTGGCTTTTTTTTACCCGAAATTTACCGCTCGAACGCTACAAAAGCACTGGGGCCTGGATCGCAAAGGGATGGAGAAAACGATACAGCCCCATTAGAGGGGCTGTATGCAGGATCAAAGCAGGAAGATGGTGGCCAGCCCAAGGAAGATAAAGAAGCCGCCACTGTCGGTCATGGCCGTGATCATGACACTGGCCCCCATTGCCGGGTCGCGCCCCAGACGCGCCAGCGTCATCGGAATAAGAACCCCCATCAACGCCGCCAGCAACAGGTTGAGTGTCATGGCCGCCGTCATCACCACACCCAACGACCAGCTGCCATAGAGCAGGTAGGCCACCACGCCGATCACTCCGCCCCAGACCAGGCCGTTGATCAAGGCCACCGCCAGCTCCTTGCGCATCAGTCGCGAGGTATTGCCGGTGCTGACCTGGTCCAGCGCCATGGCGCGAACAATCATGGTGATGGTCTGGTTACCCGAGTTGCCGCCAATACCCGCCACGATCGGCATCAGGGCCGCCAGGGCCACCAGCTTTTCGATGGAGCCTTCAAACAGGCCGATCACTCGCGAAGCGACGAATGCAGTGATCAGGTTGATTGCCAGCCAGGCCCAGCGGTTGCGCAGGGAACGCCAGACCGAGGCAAAAATATCTTCCTCTTCGCGCAGACCGGCCATGTTGAGGACTTCGGTCTCACTCTCCTCACGAATCAAGTCGACCATTTCGTCGATGGTCAGACGGCCGATCAATTTGCCGTTCTTGTCGACCACCGGCGCCGAGATCAAGTCGTAACGCTCGAATGCTTGCGCAGCGTCGTAGGCATCTTCATCCGGATGGAAACTTACCGGGTCGCTGGCCATGACCTCAGAAACCTGTTTCTCCGGATCATTCACCAGCAACCGCTTGATGGGCAGCACGCCCTTGAGCACACCGTCATAGTCAACGACGAACAGCTTGTCGGTATGGCCAGGCAATTCTTTGAGACGACGCAGATAACGCAGGACCACTTCAAGGCTGACATCCTCACGGATAGTCACCATCTCGAAGTCCATCAACGCACCGACCTGCTCCTCGTCATATGACAAGGCGGAGCGAACGCGCTCACGCTGCTGGCCGTCCAACGCCTCCATCAGCTCATGGACAACGTCTCGCGGCAGCTCGGGAGCCAGGTCAGCAAGTTCGTCGGCGTCCATCTCCTTGGCAGCAGCCAGGAGCTCATGATCGTCCATGTCGGCGATCAGGGTTTCACGTACGGAATCGGATACTTCGAGCAGGATATCGCCGTCGCGCTCAGCCTTGACCAGCTGCCAGACAGTCAGACGCTCGTCGAGCGGCAAAGCTTCAAGGATGTAGGCAACGTCGGCGGAGTGCAGATCATCGAGTTTGCGTTGTAGCTCGACGAGGTTCTGCCGGTGGACCAGGTTCTCGACCCGATCCTGATGATGACCTTCCTGACGATGAGTCAGGTCTTCGACCACCCGCTGGCGCTGCAGCAGCTCAACGACTTGAGCGAGGCGATCCTGCAGGCTGTCTTGTGTTTTCTTTACTTCTACTTCGGTCATAGGCGAACTCCACTCCCAGCAGAGGAGCACGCCGGAAGGATCAATCAGTCAATTCATGATTGTAAAAACGGGATACTGAGTAACTACTGGGTAAGTCCATGGAGGTATTCCACAAGCCCCGGCGGGGCTGACGGGCGCAATCATACACCGCTTGACGGCTTTAAACGTTAAAAAATCATGGTAAGAACAAGCGCTTGCGGCGCAAAGCTGAAGAAGCGCTGAATCTATAAAGCTGCGACGCACCATCCGAAAAAGAAAACACACCCCAGACGAAAAAACTGCGCCCGGAACTCGCCCCCGCGATCAATTCACAATTGCCGGGAGCTTTCGAAAGGCCACATCAAAAAAGACAGGCACACGCTGAATACGACGCCAGAATGATCGCGACGTTCAAAGAGAGGAATCGATAAAAAAGGGAAAAAAGCCAAACGACAGAAAGCAAAAAGCCCGCAATGAATGCGGGCTTCTTGGTATATGGTGCACTCGACAGGATTCGAACCTGTGACCGCTCGGTTCGTAGCCGAGTACTCTATCCAGCTGAGCTACGAGTGCATTTTGTGTTTTTAGACCAGACCACAACTGGTTGGAGCCAAGTTATTCACATCACTGCAAACAACTCTTAAATGGTGCACTCGACAGGATTCGAACCTGTGACCGCTCGGTTCGTAGCCGAGTACTCTATCCAGCTGAGCTACGAGTGCATTTGTTGCCGCGCATTATAGGCCGTTAAATCTTTTTGTAAAGCACTTTTTCTAGTAATTTCAACAACTTACAGAAGAAGCCAGATTACAACGAACTAAGTAAATAATGGCGGAGAACGGGGGATTCGAACCCCCGACACCCTTGTGAGGTGTACTCCCTTAGCAGGGGAGCGCCTTCGGCCACTCGGCCAGCTCTCCGCAACACGGGGCGTATATTAACCAGCTTTCTCCCCGTTTGCAAACAAAAAAAACGATAAAAATTAATGGCTTGGTTCTTCGTCCTTCTCTTTCTTTATCCGCAGGTAAATTTCTTCACGGTGCACCGCTACCTCTTTAGGGGCGTTGACACCGATACGCACTTGATTTCCTTTGACGCCAAGCACGGTCACGGTGATTTCGCCATCACCAATAATCAGGCTTTCTGCGCACCGACGAGTCAGAATCAGCATACCTTTCTCCTCACGCATTTCATTTCAGGGACAACAGTCTGCAAAAAAAAGGGTATCGACCTACAACCAGGACGGCCGTAGCCCTACACGCCTAAGTATTGACTAGCGCGAGCAAAAGAACAGTTTTCTGTCACGCCGATCAAAAAAACGAAGGGCGCGGTAAACCGCGCCCTTCGGGCAACGCATCACTCGCCCTGTCGGGCCGGAGCGTCCAGTTCGAAAGCCGTGTGCAGAGCGCGCACAGCCAGTTCCAGGTACTTCTCTTCAATCACCACGGAAACCTTGATTTCCGAGGTCGAGATCATCTGGATGTTGATGCTTTCCTTGGCCAGCGCTTCGAACATGCGGCTGGCAACGCCCGCGTGGGAGCGCATGCCGACGCCAACGATCGAGACCTTGGCGATCTTGGTGTCGCCAACCACTTCCCGGGCGCCGATTTCACGGGCAGTGTTTTCCAGCACTTGCTGGGCCGCCAGGTAATCGTTGCGGTGCACGGTGAAGGTGAAGTCGGTGGTGTTATCGTGCGAAACGTTCTGCACGATCATGTCGACTTCAATGTTCGCGGCGCTGATCGGGCCGAGAATCTTGAAGGCCACGCCGGGAGTGTCTGGCACGCCACGGATGGTCAGCTTGGCTTCATCGCGGTTAAAAGCGATGCCGGAAATGATCGGCTGTTCCATGGATTCCTCTTCATCAATAGTAATGAGGGTACCCGGACCCTCCTTGAAGCTGTGCAGTACGCGCAGCGGAACGTTGTACTTGCCGGCGAACTCGACCGCGCGGATCTGCAACACCTTGGAGCCCAGGCTGGCCATTTCCAGCATTTCTTCGAAGGTGATCTTGTCCAGGCGCTGGGCCACGGACACCACGCGCGGGTCAGTGGTGTAGACGCCGTCGACATCGGTGTAGATCTGGCATTCGTCAGCCTTCAGGGCTGCCGCCAGCGCCACGCCGGTGGTGTCGGAACCGCCACGACCGAGGGTGGTGATGTTGCCGTGCTCGTCAACGCCCTGGAAACCTGCAACCACAACCACGCGACCGGCCTTCAGGTCACCGCGAATTTTCTGATCGTCGATCTGCAATATGCGCGCTTTATTGTGCGCGCTATCGGTCAGAATCCGCACCTGGTTGCCGGTATAGGAGACTGCCGGCACGCCGCGCTTGATCAGCGCCATGGCCAGCAGTGCGATCGTCACCTGCTCACCGGTGGAAACGATCACGTCCAGCTCGCGAGGAACCGGCTGACCGTCGCCGCTGATTTGCTTGGCAAGGTCGATCAGACGGTTGGTTTCGCCGCTCATGGCCGACAGTACAACCACTAGGTCGTCACCGGCTTCGCGGAATTTTTTCACCTTGTCGGCGACCTGCTCGATTCTTTCGACGGAACCGACCGAGGTGCCTCCAAATTTCTGTACGATCAAAGCCATTTCTAAGCCGCCTCAGCCCGTAAAGGGGCGCCCATTAATCAATCAAACTGCGCAGCTCCAAAGCCCGCCACTAGACGACGGGCTCGGCTTGGAACCTTAAATCCCCTGCTCGACAAACGGAACGGTCAGGGCCAGCGCGGCATCCAGCGCAGCGGCATCGACGCCACCGCCCTGCGCCATGTCCGGACGACCACCGCCCTTCCCGCCCACTGCCGCAGCGGCTTGCTTCATCAAATCACCGGCTTTGAGTTGGCCAGTCAGGTCCTTGGTTACGCCCGCAACCAGTACGACCTTTTCCTCATGGACACTGCCGAGCAGGATCACTGCGCGACCGAGTTTGTTTTTCAACTGATCGACCAGCGCCAACAGCGCCTTGCCGTCCTGACCGTCCAGGCGCGCCGCCAGCACTTTCGCGCCTTTGACATCCAGCGCCTGCGCCGACAGGTCGTCGCCAGCGGCACTAGCGGCCTTGGCCTGTAGCTGCTCGAGTTGTTTCTCCAGCAGGCGATTGCGCTCCAGCACGGCCGACAGCTTGTCGATCAGGTTGTCACGGCTGCCCTTGACCAGGGTCGCCGCTTCCTTGAGTTGCTCTTCCGCAGCGTTCAGGTACGCCAGTGCCGCAGCACCGGTGACTGCTTCGATACGACGTACGCCCGAGGCCACGCCGCCTTCGCTGATGATTTTCAGCAGGCCGATATCGCCGGTACGGTTGGCGTGGATACCGCCACACAGTTCGACGGAGAAGTCGCCGCCCATGCTCAGTACACGCACGCTGTCGCCGTACTTCTCGCCGAACAGCGCCATGGCGCCCTTCTGTTTGGCGGTGTCGATATCGGTTTCTTCGGTTTCCACCGCAGTGTTCTTGCGAATCTCGGCGTTGACGATGTCTTCCAGGGCCTTGATCTGCTCAGGCTTGATCGCTTCGAAATGGCTGAAGTCGAAACGCAGGCGCTGACTGTCGACCAGCGAGCCCTTCTGCTGCACATGCTCGCCCAATACCTGGCGCAGAGCGGCGTGCAGCAAGTGGGTAGCCGAGTGATTCAGCGAAGTGGCGTGACGCACTTCGGCATCGACCTGGGTTTGCACCGGAGCACCAACGGTCAGGCTGCCGCTGGCCAATACGCCGTGATGCAGGAAAGCACCGCCGGTCTTGGTGGTATCGCGCACGTCGAAACGCGCGCTGCCCGCTTGCAGGTAACCGCAGTCGCCGATCTGGCCGCCCGATTCAGCGTAGAAAGGCGTCTGGTCGAGAACAACGACGCCCTCTTCACCTTCGCTCAGCACGTCGACCGATTGCCCTTCCTTATAAAGAGCCACCACCTTGGCCGCACCGCTGGTGGCGTGATAACCGGTGAACTCGGTAGCCACATCGACCTTGACCAGGCTGTTGTAGTCCATGCCAAAGGAGCTTGCGGAACGAGCACGCACACGCTGGGCTTCCATCTCGCGCTCGAAACCTTCCTCGTCGAGAGTCAGCTCGCGCTCACGGGCGATGTCGCCGGTCAGGTCCATCGGGAAACCGTAGGTGTCGTAGAGTTTGAACACCACGTCGCCCGGAACCACAGTGCCTTTGAGTTCGGCCAGGTCCTGCTCGAGGATTTTCAGGCCCTGCTCCAGGGTCTTGGCGAACTGCTCTTCTTCGGCTTTCAGCACGCGCTCGATATGCGCCTGCTGGGATTTCAGTTCCGGGAAGGCTTCGCCCATTTCGGCGACCAACGCGGCCACGATTTGATAGAAGAAGCTGCCCTTGGCGCCCAGCTTGTTGCCGTGACGGCAAGCGCGGCGAATGATGCGACGCAGGACATAACCGCGACCTTCGTTGGAAGGCAGCACGCCGTCGGCGATCAGGAAGCCGCAGGAACGGATGTGATCGGCCACGACTTTCAGCGACGCCTGGGCGTCGTTGGTGCAACCGATGGCCTTGGCCGCCGCGTTCAGCAGGCTCTGGAACAGATCGATTTCATAGTTCGAGTGAACGTGCTGCAGGACCGCACTGATCCGCTCCAGGCCCATGCCGGTGTCCACCGACGGCGCTGGCAACGGATGCAACACGCCATCGGCGGTGCGGTTGAACTGCATGAAGACGTTGTTCCAGATCTCGATGTAACGGTCACCGTCCTCTTCCGGCGAGCCCGGTGGGCCGCCCCAGATATCGGCGCCGTGATCGTAGAAAATCTCGGTGCAAGGACCGCACGGGCCGGTATCGCCCATGGTCCAGAAGTTGTCGGAGGCGTATGGCGCGCCCTTGTTGTCGCCGATACGGACCATGCGCTCGGCCGGAACCCCGACTTCCTTGGTCCAGATGTCATAGGCCTCGTCATCGCTGGCGTAGACGGTGACCCAGAGCTTTTCTTTCGGCAGGTTCAGCCACTTGTCGGACGTCAGGAAAGTCCAGGCGAAGGTGATGGCGTCACGCTTGAAGTAATCGCCGAAGCTGAAGTTGCCCAGCATTTCGAAGAACGTGTGGTGGCGGGCGGTGTAACCGACGTTTTCCAGGTCGTTGTGCTTGCCGCCGGCGCGTACGCATTTCTGGCTGCTTACGGCGCGGGTATAGGCGCGCTTTTCCTGGCCCAGGAAGCAGTCCTTGAACTGGTTCATCCCCGCGTTGGTGAACAGCAGGGTTGGGTCGTTGCCCGGAATCAAAGAGCTGGAGGCTACACGGGTGTGGCCTTGCTCTTCGAAGAAGCGAAGGAAGGCTTCACGGATTTCTGCGCTTTTCATTAGGTTCTTCCACGGAGACTGCGGCCAAAGGCCTGTGCGAAACGTCATCAGACGAAACGACGGCAAAGGGCCGCATTATATCGGCCCTGAGCTTGGGGTACAGCGTGTTTATACGATAGAGACGGTCAATTGGACGGCTAACACTGTCAGTTGCGGGAAAAATCGATAAAAGTCCCGACGACTTGCTCGATTTGTGCACGACTGACGTCCATATGGGTGACCATCCGCAGCCGTGACGCGGCGCTCAGCCTGATCCCGCGCTCGCCGGCGAAGGCCTTGAGGGCCTCTGCCCTGTCCCCCATCGCCACATAGACCATGTTGGTCTGCACCGGCTCGACCTCATAGCCCGCCTCACGCAGCCCTTCGGCCAGCAACCGGGCATTGGCATGGTCATCGGCCAGGCGCGTTACATGCTGATCGAGCGCATACAGGCCCGCCGCGGCCAGGATCCCGGCCTGGCGCATGCCGCCCCCGACCATCTTACGCAGGCGTCGGGCCTTGCCGATCAGCTCCGCCGAGCCGCACAGCACCGAGCCCACCGGGGCGCCCAGGCCCTTGGACAGGCACACCGAGACCGAGTCGAAGTGTTGGGTAATCTCCCGCGCATCGACGCCCAGCTTAACCGCCGCGTTGTACAAGCGCGCGCCGTCCAGGTGCAGGGCCAGGCCATGCTCACGGGTAAAGGCCCGGGCCTGCGCCAGATAGCTCAACGGCAGCACCTTGCCCTGCATGGTGTTTTCCAGCGCCAGCAGGCGGGTACGGGCAAAGTGGAAATCGTCCGGCTTGATCGCCGCGGCGACCTGGGCCAGGTCCAGCGAGCCGTCGGCCTGGACTTCCAACGGCTGGGGCTGGATCGAGCCCAGCACCGCCGCCCCACCGCCCTCGTACTTATAGGTATGCGCCTGCTGGCCGACGATGTATTCGTCGCCACGCCCACAATGGGCCATCAAGCCCAGCAGGTTGCTCATGGTACCGGTCGGCACGAACAACGCCTCGGCGAACCCGAGGCGCTGCGCCAGTTCGGCCTCCAGGCGGTTGACCGTCGGATCTTCGCCGTAGACATCATCGCCCGTGGCCGCCGTGGCCATTGCCTCCAGCATGCCCGCCGTGGGCTGGGTAACGGTGTCACTACGAAGATCGATAACGCTCATGAATCAGGCCTCGGCAAGGGGACGCGGACGTCGCTGGGATAAAGAAATTCTTTCGAACTGAATTACTACGGGCACAACCACGATTTATCAAGGCCCGCCCAGGAAAAGCCCATCGATGGAGATGAAAAACCGATGCTTATCATCCAAAAGCCGCAATGCACTGCCGAAAAATATGTGTTACAAACTCACCGCCGCCGCAAAGCCCGGTGGCAACGTTCTCAGGGCGGGGTGTAATTCCCCACCGGCGGTAATTGCGCGCAATGCGCATAGCCCGCGAGCGCTTGGCGACAGGTACCGCTTCGGCGGCGAATGACGGCAAGGTCAGCAGACCCGGTGTGATCCCGGGGCCGACGGTCATAGTCCGGATGAAGAGAGAACGGGATTGGCGCCAAAGGGCCGTCCACAGACCTGCGCGCGACTGTTTGTGCGCCTGGCCGGTACGTACCCTTAAATCCCTTTCGATTCATAACGCCCTGTTTTTCACACAAACAGGAGTCAGAACAGATGCAACCCACCGCAATCGATAGCAAAAGCAAACAGCATCACGGTGAACGCGTGGCGTTTATCCAGGCCTGCTGGCACAAGGAAATCGTCGACCAGAGCCGCAAAGGTTTCGTCAGCGAAATGCTCGCCCAGGGTTATCAGGAAAGCGATATCGACTTCTTCGAAGTCGGCGGCGCCTTTGAAATTCCACTGCACGCCAAGCTGCTGGCCAAGTCCGGCCGGTATGCCGGCATCGTCGCCGCAGGCCTGGTGGTGGACGGCGGTATCTACCGCCACGAGTTCGTCGCCCAGTCGGTGATCAGCGGCCTGATGCAGGTCCAGCTGGAAACCGAAGTGCCAGTGTTCTCGGTGGTCTTGACCCCGCACCACTTCCACGCCGGCGAAGAACATCAGAAATTCTTCTTCGAGCATTTCGTGCACAAGGGCCAGGAAGCGGCGAAGACCTGCGCCGACACCCTGCACAAGACTCGCGCCCTGCGTCGCCCTGAGCAGCGGGTAGCGGTGTAAGCGTCAGACGCTGAAAGCAAAAATCGCGAGCCTGCTCGTTCCAGCAAGGATCGGGCTGGCTCGCGATGTTTTTTGTGGCCGCTGCCGCAGGCTGCGATAAGGCCCGCAGGGCCTTCTAATTAACCTCAAAGGCGGCGCCCGCTACGCGGTCGATCGCAGCCTTCGGCAGCAGCTACAGCTCAGGCCAGGCCGTCAGCCGTGGTCGGCACGATCAGGATTCCGGCACGCAGGCCGTTTTTCACCTTGGGGTTGGGGAAAATGATCCGCGCACCCTCCTCCTCGACTATCCAGCGGGTCTGGGCGATGTCGTCGGCCAGCAGGTAACCCACTTCCAGTTCGGAGAAATTCTCGATATCCGCCGGCAGATGCAGGTGGAAGGTATCGCTGTGCTTGATGATTTCCCGAGCGACGCTGAACAGCTGCAAGCCATCCAGCTTCTCCTCCGCCATGGGCGGTTCGCGGCCTTCGATGATCTGCTTCAGACGGGTTTCCAGACGCTCGACATTCACCCCCTGGTTCTGCCCGAACGGCCGTGCCTTACCCAGTTCCAGGGTGAAAGACTCGGCGTCCAGCTTGTCGTAGGTATAGGAGCTGAACACGATGGACGGCTTGTTCTGCAGCAGCACCGCCTCCATGCCCGCGGCCCGCAGGCGCACCAGCTCCCGGCGCGAGTGCTGGCGACCTTCCTTCCACGGATACAGGGCGAACTGTTCGATCTTCGAACCGCGGATCGCCGTGTGCAGGTCGTAGTGCAGGCGAGTACGGTCCGGCAGGCTGAAGAAACTCGCCGCCAGGCGCTCCAGCTCGCAGGCGCGCAAGGCTTCGTTGCCACTGCTTTGTTCGTGACGGCCGTTGAACAGCCGGTTGATGTCCTGCTCGATGAAACGCTCGCCGCGGCGCATGGCCTCGGGGTTGCCGAACAGAAACAGAATGCGTGCGCACGGCTTGAGGTCGCCGCGAGCGATGTCGTGCAACAGACGGTCGAGCAACTCGATCGGTGCCGTCTCGTTGCCGTGGATGCCGGCGGACAGCAGCAGGTCCATGCCATTGTCCCGCGCCTGGGGTGGCCGGACTTCCAGCGCACCTTCGCTCAGCCAGCGCATCCGCACGCCGTCGACAGTCAGTTGAGTCTTCTCCGCCGGTTCACGACCGGCGAGGGTCAGTTCAAGCAGTTTGCCGAGGGCGAGCATAGAACGTTATTCCTTAATGGTCGTGCTGGCAGTCAGGGCCATGCACGTGATCGTCGTCACCAGCGTCGGCCGGTTCCATTTCCAGTTGCAGACTTACCAGATTAGTCGCCAATGGACGCAGCAGCAGGTTGGCGTACTCTTCGTCGCCTTCCTCGACGTCCACGCCGATCAGCAGCTGGCCGCGGCCGTCCTGCTGGATCCACAGTTCCTTGCCTTGCCACATCACGGCAACGCGGGTGCAGGAAGTTTCCAGTTGAGTGCCGTCGGTGTCTTCAAGGATCAGCTGCAGGGTATCGCTCATTTATTACGCTCTCATCTGGAGGTAAAGCGGCGCGCCTGGATCAGCGGAAACAGGCGCGGGCTTTCAATTGATCTGGAATGGATAAACCGCGCCCAGTTTAAGGATTTGCGTCAGTTCATCCAGTGCCGTCCGGCACTCAAGCAGCAATTGCGGGTCCGCCAGATCGTTTTCGCTCAGGCGGTCGCGGTAGTGCTTGTCGACCCATTGGGTCAGCGTGTCGTACAACGGCGCGGTCATGATAACCCCTGGGTTGACCGCCGCCAGCTCGGTTTGATTGAGCGCGACCCGAAGCCGCAGGCACGCCGGGCCACCGCCGTTCTGCATGCTCTGCTTGAGGTCGAAGACTTTCACCTCGCGGATCAGGCCGCCGGAGCTGGTCAGGCCTTGCAGGTACTGCCAGACGCGCTCGTTGCCGCGGCACTCTTCCGGCACGATCAGCAGCATCGAGCCATCGGCGCGGGACAGCAGCTGGCTGTTGAACAGGTAGGAGCGCACCGCGTCTTCCACCGTGACCTGCGAGCGCGGCACGCAGATCGACTGGAAGTTGCCGCCGCGCTTGCCCAGCTTGGCATCCAGCTCGGCGAGCATCTTGTCGGTCTCGAGGAACGCGTCCTCGTGGTAGAACAGCACTTCGCCGTTACCCACCGCGATCACATCGTTATGGAACACGCCCTGGTCGATCACCGACGGGTTCTGCTGGGCATACACCACCCCGTCGTCGCTCAGGCCGTGCAGCCGGGCGACGGCCTGCGAGGCTTCCAGGGTCTGGCGCGCCGGGTACTTCTGCGGTGCCGGGTAGCGGGTATCGAAGGCACTGCGACCGAAGACGAAGAACTCGACACCGGCCTGGCCATAGTCGCGGCAGAAACGGGTGTGGTTGGCCGCGCCTTCATCGCCGAACTGCGCCACCGCCGGCAACGCCGCGTGATGGGCGAAGTGCTGCTGGTCGGCGAACATCGCCCCCAGTACACGACTGGTGGTCGGGTGCTCGATGCTGCGGTGATATTTACAGTTCAGGTTGGCGGCGGTGAAATGCACGCGACCGTCAGCGGTGTCGGCGCTCGGGCTGACCGTGGCGGCGTTGGCCACCCACATGCTCGACGCCGAGCAACTGGCGACCAGCAGCGGCATCGCATCCTTGGCGGCGCGCTCGATGACCTGCGCATCGCTGCCGGCAAAACCCAACCGACGCAGGGCGGCCACGTCCGGGCGTTCCTGTGGCGCCAGCACGCCTTGCTGGAAACCCATTTCCATCAGCGCTTTCATTTTCGCCAGGCCCTGCAGCGCAGCTTCCTTGGGGTTGGAAGACTGCTGGCTGTTGCTCTGGGACGCGACGTTGCCGTAGGACAGGCCGCCGTAGTTATGGGTAGGCCCCACTAGACCGTCGAAATTGACTTCATAGGATTTCATCAGCGAGGCTCCACGAGAATCTGTTGTTATAGGCATCGGTATCAGTACATGTCTTGAGGCCGTCGGCGCCCGCTTCGCAGGCGATCGCAGCCTGCGGCAGCGGCTACAGGGTTACCACAGCCACCGACGCCCCGCCGCTCTCTGTAGCCGCTTTGCAGGCTGCGAAGGTCGCAGGACCTTCCAGCAATCTGCAGCGCAACCCATCACACCAGGCGTACACCCGGCGTCAGCGCGCTCGGCAAGGTCAGGCTTGCGGTTTCCAGCGACGCCACCGGATACGCGCAGTAATCCGCGGCGTAATAGGCACTGGCGCGATGGTTGCCCGAGGCGCCCACGCCGCCGAACGGCGCGGTGCTCGCGGCACCGGTCAGTTGCTTGTTCCAGTTGACGATGCCGGCCCGGCTTTCCAGCCAGAACTGCTGGTAACGCGCCTCGGAATCCGACAGCAGGCCTGCTGCCAGACCGTACTGGGTGTCATTGGCCTCGGCGATCGCCGCTTCGAAATCGGCGTAGCGAATCACTTGCAGCAAGGGGCCGAACAGTTCTTCGTCCGGGCGCTCGGCCACGGCGGTCACGTCGAGAATGCCCGGGGTCAGCAGTGCGGCCTGATCCTGCGGCTGGGTCATTTCCAGCAGCGCCACGGCGCCATTGGCCAACAGGTTTTCCTGGGCCTGCATCAGCGCGCGGGCAGCGCCGAGGGAAATCACCGAGCCCATGAACGGCGCCGGCTGCTGGTCGAACGCACCGACCTCGATGGTCGAGCTGACCGCCACCAGGCGCTCCAGCAACTGATCGCCCCAGGCACCTTGCGGCACCAGCAGGCGGCGCGCGCAGGTGCAACGCTGGCCGGCGGAAATGAAGGCCGACTGAATGATGGTGTAGACCGCCGCGTCCAGGTCCGCGACCTGATCCACCACCAGCGGGTTGTTACCGCCCATCTCCAGCGCGAGGATCTTGTCCGGACGGCCGGCGAACTGTTGGTGCAGGTGATTGCCGGTGCGGCTGGAGCCGGTGAAGAACAGACCGTCGATACCCGGGTTGGCGGCCAGGGCGATGCCGGTTTCCCGCGCGCCTTGCAGCAGGTTCAACACACCCGCCGGCAGGCCGGCTTCGATCCAGCATTTGACCGTCAGCTCGGCGACTTTCGGGGTCAGTTCGCTGGGCTTGAACAGCACGCTATTACCCGCCAGCAGGGCAGGAACGATATGACCGTTAGGCAGATGGCCGGGGAAGTTGTAAGGGCCGAACACCGCCACCACGCCGTGGGGCTTGTGCCGCAGTACCGCAGTGGCGTCGCCCAGCGGGCCGCTCTTCTCGCCGGTACGTTCACGGTAGCTCTGCACCGAGATCGCGATCTTGTTGACCATGCTGGTCACTTCGGTGGCGGCTTCCCACAGCGGCTTGCCGGTTTCCTCACCGATGCAGCGGGCCAGTTCGTCGGCATGGCTTTTCAGGCTGGCGGCAAAGGCTTCCAGCACCGCGATCCGCTCGTCCAGCGAACGCCTGGCCCAGGCCGGGAATGCCTGGCGCGCGGCCTGCACCGCACTTTCAACCTGGGCGACGGTGGCGCCGTTGCCCGACCACAGCACCTGCTGGGTCACCGGATTCAACGACTCAAAGGCTTCGCCCTGGCCTGGCAGCCACTGGCCTGCGATGTACAGCGTGTTCATTATTTCGACTCCCGGGAAGCAGACAGCGCAACGGCACGGACCTGATCGCCCGCATTGAGTTGCAGGCGTTTGGCGGTCAGCGCATCAACCACCAGGGTGCCCGACGCAAAGCGCGCAGGTGCGGCGGTGATCCGGCAGTCCTCGCGCTTGCGGTTGTGAATCAGGAAAGGCGTGGCGTCGTCGCCCGGCGTGCCGATGGCCAGCACCAGCGCCTGGCTGTCGCGCACCGCGCGGATCTTGGCGGTTTCGCACTCCACTGCCGGGCCGGCGTCGAAGATGTCGACGTAACCCTGGTAGCTGAAGCCCTCGCTCTTGAGCATCGCCAGCGCCGGCTCGGTATCGGTGTGCACCTTGCCGATCACGTTGCGCGCGCCCTCGGAGAGGAAGCAGGTGTACAGCGGGAACTTCGGCATCAGCTCGGCGATGAACGCCTTGTTGCCCACGCCGGTCAGGTAGTCGGCCTGGCTGAATTCCATCTTGAAAAAGTGCCGGCCCAGGCTTTCCCAGAATGGCGAGCGCCCGGCTTCATCGGACATGCCGCGCATCTCGGCGATGATCTTGTTGCCGAACAGCTGCGGGAATTCGGCGATGAACAGCATGCGCGCCTTGGCCAGCATGCGGCCGTTGAGGCCGGTGCGGTAATCGGCGTGCAGGAACAGCGAACACAACTCGGAATTGCCGGTCAGGTCGTTGGCCAGGAACAGCGTCGGAATCTCGCGGTAGATGTTCAGCTCCTGGGAGGCGCTGACGGTCAGGCCGACCCGGAAGTTGTACCAGGGCTCGCGCAGGCCGACCGCGCCGGCAATCGCGGAAATCCCCACCACGCGGCCGTTGTCGTCCTCAAGCACGAACAGGTAATCCGCATCGCCCCGCTCGGCTTCGCCACGGAAGGTCTTTTCCGCCCAGCCCACGCGGTGCTTCAGGCGTTCTTCATTGGCCGGCAAGGTGGTAAGGCCGGTGCCGGTGCTGCGGGCCAGGTCGATCAGAGCGGGTAAGTCGCTGCTGCGTACGGGACGAACGATCATGCTATCTCCTCAGACGGGCGCCGCTGACGGCCCCCGCGAAACTCGCTTAAGGCGTTAAACCGCCACCAGGCGCACGCTGGCACCTTCGCCGACGCCCAGGGCTTCGGCCGCTTGCAGATCCAGGGTCACCGGTTTGCCCGGCGCGTAATCCAGCTCCAGCATCACCGCGCGGTAATCCTGCAACTGCGCGTTGGCGACCAGGTACTGGCGTCCGCCGCCCTTGGCGACCTCACCGATCTTCACCGGCACCACGCGGCTCTGGGCGATCGAACGAATCCCCGAGACCCGGGCATGCAGGGTCGGGCCACCGTCGAAGATGTCGATGTAATGATCGGTCTCGAAGCCTTCGCGCATCAGGATGTCAAAGGTGATCTGCGCCCGCGGATGCACCTGGCCCATGGCTTCCTGCGCGGCATCCGGCAGCAGCGGCACATAGATCGGGTAATGCGGCATCAGCTCGGCGAGGAAGGTACGGCTTTTCAGCCCGCACAGACGCTCGGCGGCGGCGTAGTTGAGGTCGAAGAAGTTACGGCCGATGGCGTCCCAGAACGGCGAGTCGCCGTTCTCGTCGCTGTAGCCGACGATCTCGGTCACCACCGAATCGGCGAAACGCTCCGGGTGGCTGGCGACGAACAGCAGGCGACCGCGGGAATTGAGTTCCGACCACGGCGAACCCACCAGCTCCGGGACCACATAGAAGCTGGTCAGCAGGCTGTTGCCGGTCAGGTCATGGCACTGGGAAAGCACGTGGATCTTGTTGTGGATCTTCAGCTCGCGGGAGGCATGCACGAAGGTCTCGTTACGGAAGCTGTAGAACGGCTCGGAGTAACCGGCCGAAGCAACGATGGCCGAGCAACCGACCAGCTTGCCGGTTTCGGTGTCCTCGAGAACGAAGAAGTAGCTCTCCTCGCCATTGAAGCTCACCTCGGCGGCGAACGAAGCCTCGCTTGCCGCGATCTTGTCGCTCAGGCGTTCCACGTCATCCGGCAAGGAAGTGACACCAATCGGGCTGTCCGCAGCCAGACGCTGTACCTCGCCCAGATCAGCCATTTGCGCGGGGCGCATCACCAGCATGGTGTCACTCCTTACTCGAAACAGGCCGGCCAGGAGGCCGACTCAGGGAAAAAAATGCCGGGACAGCCCGGCACCGAAAATGGGGCTCGACGCTGGCCCTGAAGACAAGCGCCGAGGAGTACCGCGGCCCGAATCAGGCCTGGGTCAGCTTGGCTACCGCGCGCTCGAAGCGCTGCAGGCCTTCTTCGATGTCCGCCTCTTCGACCACCAGGCTCGGGGCGAAACGCACCACGTCCGGACCGGCCTGGAGGATCATCAGGTTTTCTTTTTCAGCGGCGTTGAACACGTCCTTGGCCTTGCCTTTCCAGGCATCGCTGAGCACGCAACCGAGCAGCAGGCCCAGGCCACGCACTTCGGTGAACAGGCCGTACTTCTCGCCGATCTGCTGCAGACGGGTCTTGAAGCGATCGTGCTTGGCCTTCACACCGTTCAACACTTCGGGCGTATTGATCACGTCGATCACCGCGCCGGCCACCGCGCATGCCAGCGGGTTGCCACCGTAGGTGGTGCCGTGGGTACCGACCACCAGGTGCTTGGCCAGCGCTTCGGTGGTCAGCATCGCGGCGATCGGGAAACCGCCGCCCAGGCTCTTGGCGCTGGTCAGGATGTCCGGGGTCACGCCGTAGTGCATATAGGCGAACAGCTCGCCGCTGCGGCCCATGCCGGTCTGCACTTCGTCGAACACCAGCAGCGCGTTGTGCACGTCGCACAGCTCGCGGGCGCCTTGCAGGTAAGCCTTCTCGGCTGGCAACACACCGCCTTCGCCCTGGATCGGCTCCAGTACCACCGCGCAGGTCTTGTCCGAAATCGCCGCTTTCAATGCCGCCAGATCGTTGTAGGGAACGTGGGTGATACCGGTGATTTTAGGACCGAAGCCGTCGGAGTACTTCGACTGGCCACCCACGTTCACGGTGAACAGGGTGCGACCGTGGAAGCTGTTGAGGGCCGCGATGATTTCGTATTTTTCCGCGCCAAAACGGTCGAAAGCGACACGACGGGCCAGCTTGAAGGCGGCCTCGTTGGCTTCGGCGCCGGAGTTGCAGAAGAACGCGCGCTCGGCAAAGGTGGCGTCGACCAGCTTGTGGGCCAGGCGCAGGGCCGGCTCGTTGGTGAAGACGTTGGATACATGCCACAACTTGTTGGCTTGCTCGGTCAGAGCAGCGACCAGCGCCGGATGGGCGTGGCCCAGTACGTTGACCGCGATCCCGCCGGCAAAGTCGATCAGCTCTCGGCCCGACTGATCCCAGACTCGGGAGCCCGCGCCACGCACAGGAATGAAAGCTGCAGGTGCATAGTTGGGAACCATGACCTGATCGAAATCGGCGCGTTGCACCGGAGCTTGCTCAACGGACATCGGAGTCTCCTGAAGAGGAACGCCTGCCTGAAACTGGCGAGCGATGGGGGGATTGTAAGGACAGTTTTCTGCCCGGCCTTGTCGCCAAGCGACAACTTCTTATAGCGCCAACCCCGGTTTTACGCGGGTTTACGGCAATGCGACAAATAGCGTCGCAAAGGCGCAGTTTAAACTGCTGGAGGCTTTAACGGCAGGATTGTCCAACGATTTGCGCCTGGCGTAACGACGCCATCGCGAGCAAGCTTCGCTCCAACACGGAACGCATTCTTGTGTAGGAGCGAAGCTTGCTCGCGATAAAAATCTGACAGACAAAACGAAGAGGCGGATCAACCGCGCTCGGAAGGCACCGAAGACAGCTCGAACGGGCTGCTGCTACGCCGCTGGTTGCGGTCTTCCCGCGGTGTGGCGCCGAAGAAGTTGCGGTAGGCGCTGGAGAAGTGTGGCCCCGAGGAGAAACCGCAGGACAGGCCGATCTGGATGATCGACTTGCTGGTCTGCATCAGCATCTGCCGCGCCTTGTTCAGGCGCAGCTCCAGGTAATACTGGCTCGGCACGCGATTGAGGTATTGCTTGAAGATCCGCTCCAGCTGCCGACGCGAGACGCACACATGCTGGGCGATCTCGTCGGTGGTCAGCGGCTCCTCGATATTGGCCTCCATCAGCAGTACCGCCTGGGTCAGCTTCGGGTGGCTGGAACCCAGGCGGTTCTGCAACGGAATGCGCTGGCGCTCGCCACCTTCGCGGATACGCTCGACCACCAGCTCTTCCGAGACCGCGCCGGCCAATTCCGCACCGTGGTCACGGGCCAGCACCGCCAGCAACAGATCCAGCACCGACATTCCGCCGCACGCCGTCAGGCGATCGCGATCCCAATCGAACAGATGACTGGTGGCGATGACCTTGGGGAAGCGCTCGGCAAAATCGTCCTGCCAGCGCCAGTGCACCGCAGCCCGATAACCGTCGAGCAACCCCAGCTGCGCCAAGGGATACACACCAGCGGACAAACCACCGATCACACAGCCGGCGCGCACCAGTTGCTTGAGCGCGCTGCTCAGGGCCGGCGCCAGGGTGGCAGGTGGCTCATCGGCCAGCAGGAACAGTTTCTGGCAGCCTTCGAGCTTGCCCGACCAAGGTTCGCCCGGCAGCTGCCAGGCGCCGTCGGCCGGCGCCTCGGCCTGCAGGAAGGCCAGTTCGTAGATCACTTCCGGATGCACGCGCTGAGCGACACGCAAGGCCTCCTCGGCCAGCGCCAGCGTCAAGGCTTTAGTGCTGGGCCAAATCAGGAAACCAATTCGATGGGCAGTCATGGCGGGCAATCCGAAACGAAAACAGTGTTAGAGACCAAAGGCGGCTGCAACCAAATTAGACCATCTGGCGCGCGGTGCGCAGCATGACCTAATTTGGTGCGTTACGGGAGTGATTTACTTCAGGCTGCCCGAGAGGAATTGTTGCAAACGTTCCGATTGCGGATTGACCAGCACTTCGCGCGGGTTGCCGCTCTCTTCCACCAGGCCCTTGTGCAGGAATATCAGCTGGTTCGAGACTTCGCGGGCAAAGCCCATTTCGTGGGTCACCACCACCATGGTCCGGCCTTCCTGGGCCAAGGCCTGCATCACTTTCAGCACGTCGCCCACCAGCTCGGGGTCGAGCGCCGAAGTCGGTTCGTCGAACAGCATGACCTCAGGCTCCATCGCCAGCGCACGGGCGATCGCCACGCGCTGCTGCTCGCCACCGGACATATGGCCCGGGTAGGCATCCTTGCGATGCGCCACGCCGACCTTGGCCAGGTAGTGCTCGGCCTTTGCACGGGCTTCGGCCTTGGGTACGCCGAGCACATGCACCGGCGCTTCCATGATGTTTTCGATGGCGGTCATGTGCGACCACAGGTTGAAGTGCTGGAACACCATCGACAGGCGCGAACGCATGCGTTGCAGCTGTTTTGGATCCGCCGCCTTCAGCGCTCCATCCTTGTTCGCCACCAGCTTCAACTCTTCGTTGTTCAGTAGGATCTTGCCGGCGTGCGGCTGCTCCAGCAGGTTGATGCAGCGCAGGAAGGTGGATTTGCCGGAGCCACTGGAGCCGATGATGCTGATCACATCGCCAGCCGCCGCTTTCAGGGACACGCCCTTGAGCACTTCGTGACTGCCATAGCGTTTATGCAGGTCTTGGACTTCAAGTTTGTACATGCTGTCGGTTCTCACAAAAGCAGTCAGTCGTTGAGCAAGCGCCCGTGCCGCAGCGCTTCGCGCCCCGCCACCTTGGCCAGCCAGAAACCGGGTTGGGCGTAACGCAGCCGCTCAACGGCGAACAACACGCCGCTGGTGCCAGCACACAGGGTGCTGACCCGATCGGATAAGGGATCAATCACTTCAAAAATCGGCTCGCCCTTCTCCACCCAGCTACCGGCCGGACGCAGAAAACTCACCACGCCGGGATGCGGCGCAAACAACAATTCGGTGCCTTCGAAAGGCATGGCTTCGCACGCTTCATGCTGCGCCGCCGGCCACTCGCCCGCAATCAGTCCCTGCTCGGCGAGGAACGCCAGGATGCCTTCGGCATGCGCCTCGGCTTGCGGGCGACCGGTGTCGGCCTGACCGCCCAGCTCAAGGGTGGTCGCCAGGCAGGCCAGCGGAATCTGTGCCTGCGGGAACTGGCGCGCCAGGCGCAGCCAGGGCAGCGAACAGGCTTCGTCGAACGAGCTGCCGCCGGAGTCTTCCGCCAGCAGGCCGACCCGCACATTCAGATGGGCCGCCAGGGAGCGCCACTGCGGCCAATGCTGCGGCAAGGCGTACATATGCAGCGCCGCTTCCGTATCGCAGTGCAGGTCCAGTACTACGTCCGCGGTGCAGGCGTGGCTCAGGAGGGTGCGCTGCATGCCTTGCAGCTGGCTCGATGGCGCCGACAGTTCGGCCAGCACATCGCTCATGGCCTGGCGAATCATCTGGATATTGGCGTGCGGGTCATCCCCCAGGCATCCATCCAGACGGGCCGCGACCGGCGCACTCAGCTCGACGAAATCGCGGTTGAAGTTCTTGCCGCTGCCAGCCTCGAACCGCCCCTGATGATTGCCCTGCAACAGTTGCCCCAGCCCCATCGGGTTGGCCACCGGCACCAGTTCGATCACGCCATTCAGCGCGCCCTGGGCTTCCAGTTCGGCCAGGCGCTTTTTCAGCTCCCAGGCGGTGCGCATCCCAGGCAGTTCGTCCGCATGCAGGCTGGCCTGGATATAGGCCTTGCGCTCGCCGCGACCGAAACGGAACACCGAGACCTGCCGCTCGCTGCCCAGGTGGCTCCACGGCAATGCGTGGTCAATGCGTTCCATATCAGTGCTTCCGCGGCGCCAGGTAGCGCAGCCAGCGGCCTTCGGCCAGCTTGAACAGGCGCACCAGGATAAAGGTCAGGCACAGGTAGAACACGCCGGCGGTGATGTAGGCCTCGAACGGCAGGTAGTACTGCGCGTTGACCGTACGGGCCGCACCGGTGATGTCGATCAGGGTCACGATGGAGGCCAGACTGGTGGTCTGCAACATCATGATCACTTCGTTGCTGTACTGCGGCAGCGCCCGGCGCAGGGCCGACGGCAGCAGGATGCGGGCATACATCTTGTAACGCGACATGCCCATGGCCTTGGCCGCCTCGATCTCACCGTTCGGCGTGGCCTTGAGGCTGCCGGCGATGATTTCCGCGGTGTAGGCGCTGGTGTTGATGGCGAACGCCAGGCAGGCACAGAAGGTCGCGCTGGACAGCCACGGCCAGAGGAAGCTTTTGCGCACCACATCGAACTGCGCCAGGCCGTAGTAGATCAGGAACAGCTGCACCAGCATCGGCGTGCCGCGGATCACGTAGGTGTAGAGCCAGGCGCTCAGGTTGACGATCGGCTGCTTGGACACCCGCATCAGCCCCAGGGGCAGCGCCACCAGCAGACCGAAGAACAGCGACAGGGCCAAGAGTTTCAGGGTGGTCAGCAGGCCGCTGAAATACAGCGGCAAGGCCTCATAGATGACGTTGTAGTCGAAGATCATAGATCAGCCGCCCTTACGCCTACCGAGTAGCGCTTCTCAAGGTGACGCAATGCCAGCAACGAGACACTGGTGATCACCAGGTACATCGCCGCCACCGCGAGGAAGAAGGTGAAAGGCTCGCGGGTGGCGTCAGCCGCCTGCTTGGCCTTGAACATCATGTCTTGCAGGCCCACCACCGAAATCAGCGCGGTGGCCTTGGTCAGCACCAGCCAGTTGTTGGTGAAGCCTGGAATCGCCAGACGGATCATCTGCGGCACCAGCACCCGGAAGAACACCTGGAAGCTGTTCATGCCGTAGGCCATGCCCGCTTCCGCCTGCCCCTTGGGGATCGCCATGAAGGCACCGCGGAAGGTTTCCGACAGGTAGGCACCGAAGATGAAGCCCAGGGTGCCGATACCGGCGGCCAGCGGGTTCAGGTCGATGTAGTCGTCGTAACCCAGCATGGGCGCGACACGGTTGAGCAGGTCCTGGCCGCCGTAGAAGATCAGCAGGATCAGCACCAGGTCGGGAATCCCGCGGATCACCGTGGAATACAGATCGCCCAGCCACGCCAGCCAGCGCACCGGCGAGAGGCGCAGCGCGACCCCGATCAGACCCAGAACGATGGCCAGGGCCATGGACGACAAGGCAAGCTGAAGCGTCAGCCAAGCGCCATCGAGGATGACAGCCCCGTAGCCTTTCAACATGATTCAGGTCCTCGAAAATTGGGATGAAAAAATGGCGCAAACTTCAGAGATTCTGCTGCTTGCGCCATCTCGGACTTGCTGACTCGACGATTTACTGGCCGTAAATGTCGAAATCGAAGTACTTGTCCTGGATTTGCTTGTACTTGCCGTTCTCACGAATGGCAGCGATCGCACCGGTGATCTTGTCTTTCAGCGCATCGCCCTTGCGTACAGCGATACCCACGCCGTCGCCGAAGTATTTGGTGTCGGTGAACGCCGGGCCAACGAACGCGAAGCCTTTGCCGGCGTCGGTTTTCAGGAAGCCGTCATTCAACAGGGTAGCGTCCGCCACGGTGCCATCGAGGCGACCGGCCGCGACGTCCAGGTAGATCTCGTTCTGCGAGCCGTATGGCTTGATCTCGGCACCCAGCGGAGCCAGCACTTCACGGGCGAAACGCTCGTGGATCGAACCGCGCTGCACGCCGATGTTCTTGCCCTTGAGCTCGGCCAGGCCGTCGCTGACCTGGGTACCGGCCTTCATGACCAGGCGCGCAGGGGTGTTGTAGTACTTGCCGGTAAAGTCCACGGACTTCTTGCGGTCGTCGGTGATCGACATGGACGACAGGATCGCATCGATCTTGCGCACCTTGAGTGCAGGGATCAGGCCGTCGAACTCCTGCTCGACCCACACGCACTTGACCTTCATTTCTTCGCACAGGGCGTTGCCGATGTCGTAGTCGAAACCAACGATGCTGCCATCCGGAGCCTTGGAGGCGAATGGAGGGTAAGCCGCTTCGATACCAATTTTCAGAGGCTTTTCATCGGCGAATGTCGGCAGGGAAAGTACGGAGGACAGTGCCAGGGCGCCAAGAAGCACGAGTTTCTTCATCTTAGGACTCCATCGGTAAAGGGCGAAAACGGCAGAGTGAGCGACAGCCCAATATGCGAATGGGTGGAACCTGATAGCGGTGCTGCGTCCTTGAGGACCTGGCCATGAACCCCATGCGGGTTTCCGGCAGGCTACGACGAGCGAGTGATCGGCATTCTAACGACAGGCCCGAAGCCGATATTTCCTCAATGCGACAACAAATTACAGAAGCACTGAGAAACCAGGTCGAGCACATTGACAGCTCTTCAAGTTTATGCAAGAGCAAAAGACGATAAACCTATCTACGTTGCAAATTGCGGGCCTATTATTCGCAAAGCCTTCTATTCCGGCAAGCGCAGCGTTATGACTTATTTTTTACAGGCCCCGAAAAGGCCCTGAAACGGGGCCTGGCGTTTCTCATTGCCCCGAATCCGGGCAGCGGGTTACACATTCCCTGCTGCCGGTAACATTCAGATACGCCTGATGGACATACCGATATTTATTCGATCGAAAAGCCGCTGCCTGTAGCCGCTGCCTGTAGCCGCTGCCTGTAGCCGCTGCCGCAGGCTGCGATATGGCCCGAAGGGCCTTTCAGGGCCTTCAAGAGCGCGTCTCCTGCGGAGCCGATCGCAGCCTGCGGCAGCGGCTACAGGAGGCGGCAGTAGCGCTCACAAAAAAGCCCCGCCCGGCACAAGGCCGGGCGGGGCTTTCACTGAGACCGATTCGCCTTAGGCGACGTTCATGGTCTTGTGGGTATCGACCAGATGCTGCACCACGCCCGGGTCGGCCAGGGTGGAGATATCCCCCAGGCTGTCGTATTCCGCCGTGGCGATCTTGCGCAGGATACGGCGCATGATCTTCCCGGAACGGGTCTTCGGCAGCCCTGGCGCCCACTGGATGACATCCGGCGAGGCGATCGGACCGATCTCCTTGCGCACCCAGTTCTTCAGTTCCAGGCGCAGTGCTTCGCTCGGCTCTTCGCCGCCGTTGAGGGTGACGTAGACATAGATGCCCTGCCCCTTGATGTCGTGGGGCACACCGACCACCGCCGCTTCGGCGACTTTCGGGTGTGCGACCATGGCGCTTTCGATTTCGGCAGTCCCCATGCGGTGGCCGGAGACGTTGAGCACGTCGTCCACCCGCCCGGTGATCCACCAGTAGCCGTCTTCATCGCGACGGGCACCGTCACCGGTGAAGTACATGCCACGGAAGGTTTTGAAGTAGGTATCGACGAAACGATCGTGGTCGCCATACAGGGTGCGCGCCTGGCCTGGCCACGAATCGAGGATCACCAGGTTGCCTTCGGCGGCGCCCTCGATGATATTGCCCAGGTTGTCCACCAGCGCCGGCACCACACCAAAGAACGGACGAGCCGCCGAACCCGGCTTGAGGGCATGGGCGCCCGGCAGCGGGCTCATCAGGGTCGCGCCGGTCTCGGTCTGCCACCAGGTATCAACGATCGGGCAACGGGATTGACCGACGTTCTTGTAGTACCAGTCCCAGGCTTCCGGGTTGATCGGCTCACCCACCGAACCCAGCAGGCGCAGGCTGCTGCCATCGGCGCCTTCGCAGGCGGCGCTACCCGAGGCCATCATGGCGCGGATCGCGGTCGGCGCGGTGTAGAGAATATTGACCTTGTGCTTGTCGACGATCTTCGCCACGCGGGTCACGTCCGGGTAGTTCGGCACGCCCTCGAACAGCACGGTGGTCGCGCCATTGGCCAGCGGGCCATAGACGATATAGGTATGGCCGGTGACCCAGCCGACGTCGGCGGTGCACCAGTAGATTTCCCCCGGACGGTAATCGAACACGCGCTCGTGGGTCAGGGCCGCATACAGCAGGTAGCCGCCAGTGGTGTGCTGCACGCCTTTGGGCTTACCGGTGGAACCGGAGGTATAAAGGATGAACAGCGCTTCCTCGGCGCCCATTTCTTTTGGCGCGCAGACGGTACCAGCCACCTTCATCAAGTCTTCGTACCAGATGTCGCGATGCTGGTTCCACTTGATCTGGCCATTGGTGCGCTTGCATACAATGACCTTCTGGATGCTGCTGGTTTCCGGGTTGGTCAGCGCGTCGTCGACATTGGCCTTGAGCGGAATCTTCTTGCCCGCGCGGATACCTTCGTCGGCAGTGATCACCACCTTGGACTTGCAGTCGATGATGCGGCCGGCCAGTGCTTCCGGCGAGAAGCCACCGAACACCACCGAGTGAATCGCACCGATCCGGGTACAGGCCAGCATGGCGACCACGGCCTCGGGGATCATCGGCATATAGATAGTCACCACGTCGCCGCGGTGCACGTCCTGGCCACGCAGGGCGTTGGCGAACTTGCAGACCTGCTCGTGCAGTTCGCGGTAGGTGATGTTGCGGCTTTCGGAAGGATCGTCGCCCTCCCAGATGATCGCGATCTGATCGCCGCGCTCGGCCAGGTGGCGATCCAGGCAGTTGTAGGAAACGTTGAGGGTGCCGTCGGCAAACCACTTGATATCGACATGGTGATCGTCGAAGGAGGTCTGCTTCACCGTGGTGAAAGGCTTGATCCAGTCGAGGCGCTTGGCTTGTTCGCGCCAGAAGCCGTCCGGGTTGACGACCGACTGCTGGTACATGGCCTTGTAGGTCGCCTCGTCAGTCAGCGTGTTGGCCGCAACCTCGGGACGAACGGGATACAGAGAAGCCGCACTCATCTTTCTTACCTCGGTGACATAGTTGTTGTTGTATGACCCCGTTGTAGCCGGGGCGGGCCTATAGAACCATTCGACGATGGTAGTAACAACCCCCGGCCAATCCCCCTGAAAAGTGCTTTAGCCCTTCTATTACGGTACTTGCAGCAGCTTCTGCGGCAAGTAGCGGACCGCTGCCAGGCCACTGGGGGGCGTTTTTGCCGGGATTGTTACAAAAACCGTCAATAGTGTTTATCAAAAGCACGCCTGTATAGCACCTACTCAGGCGCCTAAAATCAACCTCGCCAACAAGGCAATGTGATTAACCAAGTTACAGCCCCCACGAAGGCAGTTAATCCAGACTTCCACTCAAGTTCCACACGCAGCCCCACAAAGGCTGCGTGACCCCACACGACCTTAGAAAGGTGAAATCAAAATGAAAGCTTTATTAGTTCTGGCCCTCAGCAGTCTTTGCGCTACAGCAATGGCCGACGAGATCCCGACTGATGTCGCCAGCCAGCAACCGCCCGTAGAGGAATACTCTTACTCGTCCGACCTAGACATCGCCAAAGTTATCTCCATGAGCGAAGTTCCGAATGTATGCGAAGTTGTACCCGCGCGTATGGAATATGAAGACTCGAAAGGCCTGCGGCATATTCTGCAATACCGCGTCATGGGTAGCGGCTGCTCTAACGGCTGATATTCAAGTTGCTCTTCAAGTTCCAATAAGTGCCGGCCGCAAGAGCTCTTTCTTGCGGCAAAGATGGCCAGATGCACAACTGAAACCAGACGTGTTGCAAGCCATCGCCCAACGCAGTGCGACCACGGCCTTCGCACTCCCTTTTCTCATCTGTCGAGCCAGCTTGCGGGGAGCGTTTTTGTATCGCTCCGAGGGGCTTGATGGAGGTCCGCAAATGCTTTCTCGAGCGTCAGAAGCGACCTCGGATGGCAAGCCGGGACAGTAGTGTTTCAAAGGTCAAAAATTGACCATCCAACACAAGATGTAGTGGCAAAAGAGTTTTTTTGCTTATTTTTTGAGCAGAAACCTCACTCGACAATTTTCAGCAGAAATTGAACACAATCCTGTCTACCAAAGCCCCTACCCTTCCCTGTAAGTCACGTCCTACGGGGCTTGCAGAGCATCGCGCAAAATCTTCAACGCCTGCGATCAACTCGAGGCGGCAAAAACACGCCAAACGGGGTGAAAAAAAATCTTCGCCGGCCAAAGCCTTGTAAACCCTCGCTCCGCCGCGATAACGCCCCTCGCCGGCCGAATCGTGAGCCACTTCGTCGCACCACAGCGGCAAAAAAGTCCCTATAATGCGGCCTTAAAACGGGCCTGCAATATTCCCTTACAGGGATAAACAGCCAATCCGAAGCCAGCGCAGAAATCGACCCGGTCCTCTGTGCCCATAACCGCCTCGGAACTCCCGTACATATTTTTGTTTATTGCCTGCGTTAGCTGCTGCAACAAACGATTCCTTAAGATCCAACGCGGCCAGTTCGGCCGTGTGAAAAGCCAACCATCAGTTTTCACACGGGCATCTGGCCCTCACGCAGGAGACGACACGTCATGCTGAGCTGGGACGAATTCGACAAAGAAGAAGGCGAAGTCGCCGTTAAAGGCGCCAACGCCGGCCACGCTGCCGAAGCTGCCATGGACAAACTCGACAGCGCCGGTGGTGCCGCCGCTCTCGAAGCCCGCGCCGTAACCGCCAACGATTCTGCTGCCGTTGCCCGTGCCAAGGCCTCTCTGGACCAGCTCGACATCGCCGAAGGCCTGGCCGAGTTGGAAGGTGCTTCCGCCCGTGTCGCCGTCGATGAAAAGCGCATGATCAACTGCCGCGCCGACCTCAACCAGCTCGTGCCATTCAAATATGACTGGGCCTGGCAGAAGTACCTGGACGGTTGCGCAAACCACTGGATGCCGCAAGAAGTCAACATGACCGCCGACATCGCCCTCTGGAAAAACCCGGAAGGCCTGACCGACGACGAGCGCCGCATCGTGATGCGCAACCTGGGCTTCTTCTCCACCGCCGACTCCCTGGTTGCCAACAACCTGGTGCTGGCCGTGTACCGCCTGATCACCAACCCGGAATGCCGCCAGTACATCCTGCGCCAGGCGTTCGAAGAGGCGATCCACACCCACGCCTACCAGTACTGCATCGAATCGCTGGCCATGGATGAAGGCGAGATCTTCAACATGTACCACGAGATTCCATCGGTCGCGAAGAAAGCGGCTTGGGGCCTGAAGTACACCCGTTCGATCTCCGATCCGAAGTTCGAAACCGGCACCGTCGACACCGACAAAGAGCTGCTGCGCAACCTGATCGCCTACTACTGCGTTCTGGAAGGCATCTTCTTCTACTGCGGCTTCACCCAGATCCTGTCCATGGGCCGCCGCAACAAAATGACCGGCGTCGCCGAGCAGTTCCAGTACATCCTGCGCGACGAATCCATGCACCTGAACTTCGGTATCGACGTGATCAACCAGATCAAGATCGAAAACCCGCACCTGTGGGATGCCGAGATGAAGGAAGAAGCCACCCAGATGATCCTCCAGGGCACCCAACTGGAAATCGAATACGCTCGCGACACCATGCCGCGCGGCGTACTGGGCATGAACGCAGCGATGATGGAGGACTACCTCAAGTTCATCGCCAACCGTCGCCTGTCGCAGATCGGCCTGAAAGAAGAATACCCAGGCACCACCAACCCGTTCCCATGGATGAGCGAAATCATGGACTTGAAGAAAGAGAAGAACTTCTTCGAGACTCGGGTGATCGAGTATCAGACTGGCGGCGCGCTGAGCTGGGATTGATTCCGAGCTCCTGCCCTGTGCCGATCTCGATCTGAATCGGCACAACGAAAGATAAAAAAGCCCTGACTTGCTCAGGGCTTTTTTATGGTTCTTCACGGATTACCGGGAAAGACGCTCTTGATCTTCATGAAAAAGAATTCGCTAT
>NZ_JAQZAB010000131.1:0-39910 GCF_028640915.1 Pseudomonas sp. B3G-3
TGAACGAGCCCCTTGAAACACAGGACACCGTTTCCCCCTTACCATAAGGGATAGGCAAACGACTGTGTTTATGACTACCAGCAAAGACAAAAGCATCGAAGTGCTCGGCCAGGAGCGGCGTCGCCGTTGGAGCGTCGAGGAGAAATTAACCATGGTGCGCGAGAGCCTGGAGCCTGGGCAAAGCGTCTCGGTGGTGGCCCGGCGCAACGGCATCAATCCCAACCAACTGTTCCACTGGCGCAAGCTCTACCAGGACGGCAGCCTTTCGGCAGTCAGTGCCGGTGAAGCGGTGGTGCCTGCTTCCGAGCTGGCCGATGCCCTCAAGCAGATCCGCGAACTGCAACGGATGCTGGGCAAGAAGACCATGGAGGCTGAAATCCTCAAGGAAGCGGTGGAGATCGCCCGCTCGCGAAAATGGATTGCGCACTCACCCTTGTTGCCGGGGGACGACCAGTGAAAGCGGTCAGTGAGAGTCTCGGTGTGGCGCGCTCGCAATTGACGGCTCGGCTCAAACAGCCCACTCCGGGGGCGCAGCCGCGTCGTCGCCGGACGCTCAACGATGCGGCCCTGGTCGAGCGGATCAAGCAGGCCGTCGGCGCATTGCCCAGCTATGGCTATCGCCGGGTCTGGGGCCTTTTGCGTCGACAGCATGAGCAGCAGGCCCAGCCACCGATCAACGTGAAGCGGGTATACCGCGTCATGCGAGACCACGACCTGTTGCTGGAGCGCCGGCGCAAGCAGCCGGGGGTGGCGCGGCGTCATGAAGGTCGCGTCGCGGTGGACACGAGCAACACCCGCTGGTGTTCGGATGGCTTCGAGTTTCGCTGCGAGGACGGCGAAAAACTGCGTGTAACCTTCGCTCTGGATTGCTGCGACCGTGAGGCCATCAGTTGGGTGGCCAGCCCAAATGGCTACAGTGGCGACGATGTTCGAGATGTGATGCTGGAAGCTATCGAGCAACGCTTTGGTGACCAGCTACCGACATCGCCGGTGCAATGGCTGAGCGATAACGGCTCGGCCTATACCGCTGAACAGACCCGGGGCTTTGCCCGGCAGATCGGCCTGCTGCCCCTGACAACTCCGGTGTGCAGCCCGCAGAGCAACGGCATGGCGGAGAGCTTCGTGAAGACTATGAAGCGTGACTACATCCGTCACATGCCCAAGCCCGATCGAGCGACGGCCCTGCGTAACCTGGCCATCGCCTTCGAGCATTACAACGAGGAACATCCGCACAGCGCACTGAACTACCGCTCACCTCGGGAGTTCAGGCGCCTGGCTGAGGCATCAACTTAACGGGGTGCCGGTGTCCGGTTTGATAGGGGCAAGTCCAGGAAACGACAACATATCCCACCGGTCCTGGTATTCACGAAGGCCGGGGTATACCGGGACAAGATCTTCCGGGGGCTGGCCGTTCCTGGCGCCATAGGCAGCACACAGAACGATGACCTAGTGAGTGTGTGGCATACCAGCAAGAAGCAGCGCTTTCAGAACTACAAAGCCACATTCACCATCCTGGATGTGCCACGGGTGCCACGTGCATGGTTGGACGACATTATCATCCATGGCATCCGAGGTATTGATAGCAAGCATGCACCGAAGGAGTGGTTGAAGTGGGTGGCATCAGGACAGTACACACCTCTGATATCCAAGCGCTCGAGACCGGTACGCTCAAAAGAGGAGCAACTGCCGGACTCAGAAAGGGGTGTAAAAATGCTCGCAGTGATGAATGAGCACTTCAAGAAGGCTCCTTTTGCGTTCGAAGCCTGCGCTGCACACATTGTCAGGCTTTGCCTTCCGAATACCGTCGAACTGGATCTGACTAGGCCTTATCGCGATGGCGGCCGTGACGGCATCGGGAAACTACGCATCGGTCGGCAGGAGGCATCCGTGCTGGTGGACTTCGCCATTGAAGCGAAATGCTACAGTCCGAAAAACTCGGTAGGCGTCAGGGAGATGTCGCGGTTGATATCCCGCCTACGCCATCGCCAGTTTGGCGTACTGATTACTACATCCTGGGTAAACACACAGGCTTACAAGGAGGTGGTTGAGGATGGTCACCCAGTGATGATTCTTTCCGGCAGGGACATTATTGAACTGTTGGAAGCAGCAGGCTTACACAGCTATTCCGCCGTGACTGAGTGGCTCCAGAGCAGCTTCCCTACCGATACGGTCTGAGTATGTGCACTGATATTGTGTCGCCCGAAACACGTTCCCGCATGATGGGGCGAATTCGCGCGCGAGACACCAAACCGGAGCTGGCTGTAAGGTCGCAGTGTCATTCAATGGGCTTACGCTTCCGCTTACATCGGAAGGATCTACCGGGTTCACCCGACTTGGTCTTTCCCAAGCACCGGCTGTGTCTGTTTGTTCATGGTTGTTTCTGGCATCGACACCATGGCTGTCAGTACGCCTACACCCCCAAAAGCCGACTAGAGTTCTGGCTACCCAAGCTGGCCAGAAACACGGAGCGGGATAAGGAGAACGAAGCTGCACTGGTTGCTCTTGGGTGGAGAGTTATGGTGGTGTGGGAGTGTGAAACACGAAACAAGCAAGCATTGCAGAACAAGTTATCCGGAATAATAGAAAGACTTGATTGAAGAACTGAATGGAATCACTCCATGATTGGATACAAATACCGCGCCATAAACAAATACTCACTTGACGCACTGGAACGTAACAGTGTGTATTTTTCAAAATATACAGACTTTAACGACCCCTTTGAGTTTTCAACACCATTCCCTGACCTCTACAAAATGTACACAAGGGCGGCAGATGGGGTAGACCGGCTGTATGAAGAAGGAAAGCTCACTCAAGCCGACCATCAGCACCTAAAG
This sequence comes from Pseudomonas sp. B3G-3, assembly GCF_028640915.1. Lineage (NCBI taxonomy): Bacteria > Pseudomonadati > Pseudomonadota > Gammaproteobacteria > Pseudomonadales > Pseudomonadaceae > Pseudomonas > Pseudomonas sp. B3G-3. Next base: position 2,835 of record NZ_JAQZAB010000131.1, read on the forward strand.
CAGGTATGCCAATCCATTGTGTTAGATGGGAACAACGGAAAGGACGAGATACACAAAAAAATAAGGGAGAAAATGACTAACACCGGCGTTTACAGCATGAGCGAAGTAAATGATGAAATTCTCATGTGGAGCCATTACGCGGACAATCATAGGGGCTTCTGCATTGGTTTTGACGATCTCCATAAGTCTATGGAGATAGCACCCAAAGTCATGCCAGTAAACTATATAAATGAATACACGGACCTAAGCGACCCTCAAATCGTCTTAGACTTCTATAGTAAAATGTTTTACAAGTATAAAAATCTTCCTGAAAGAAAATGGTTAAAAAAATATGAGACGCTAAAAAAAATATACACAAGGTACGATGATGAAAAAATGGCAGTAGCCGTACTTACTGACAAATACATAAAATGGGGGTACGAGAAAGAGTTCCGACTAATATGCGAACATAGCACAGGACTTAAACGACACACTCCCAAATGCATTAAAACAATAACCTTCGGTTTAAGGACAAGCAACGAAGACAAAGAGCGCATTATGAAAATATGCCAGAACAGCCTAAAGTCGCACGTTAAATTCTACCGCACCGATACAGTTCCAGGCTTATTCAAACTTAAAATAAAAGCATTGGCAACGTAATTCTACTGGGGGACGACCTGAGAAAATCTTCCTTCAAGAGGTGCAACTCAGCAACCACACGACTTATAAATCTGCCATTTCGTAAAAACCAAATATCTAGACTTCCCCTAGCGCCAAAAACAGCTCAAACTGTTCCGTATGGGAAAAGGATACAGACATATTTACGCAGTGGACCAACTGTTTCTGTCCGGCTGCTGACTATCTTACCTGCTGGTCTGAGCAATAACTTCTATCCGCTTTTTTGCCTTACATGAAGAAAAACTCGCTTTGACTGAACTGTCCCAATAGTGAATACAAACGGCTAGTCAAGTGGAGCACCGCATTTCAACTGCAACCAAAAACAAAATCTATATTCATCTTATAAACTAGTAACTTACCAAACTAATTCAGATTACCTCGGCCCACCAAGCAAAGCACCAACAAAGCCCGCCTTGTGCGGGCTTTGTTATTTCTATCCCCTACATTCCAATATCACCATCGCCATTGCCACGTCCCCTCCTTCCATCAATCGCAGTCCGAGCGTTCGCCCCCCTGGAGCAGCGTTAAGTCTCTTTCTATTGTGCGAACTTTCCTAGAAACTCCTAGCCGCTTGCGCCTGGTGTACCCGCTGGCTAGCCTCGTTCTGTCACTGCAAATTCAGTGACCGGGTTTAGCAGCTCGACGTGTAACTAGGCGCATGGCGCCCCCATTACGTGGCGCTTTTTTTGGCTCCGCTTTATGGTGGCCGTGCGCAGGGCACCTTCGGGTGCGCCGGGTTCCTAGTACACCGGTCTGCTAACCTGCGAACGGCCGCCACCCTATCGTTTAGCAGCGACGGTGATGGCTCCTATCTCTGTACTAGGAGTTACACCATGAAAAAGCTCGTTCCCGATCCGCCCCGCACTGCTACCCACCGCGTCAGAAACCTCGAACACGATCTGGCCAATCAGCACATCCGGCAGAAACTGTCAGTTCAGCCTGCTGATGCGTCTCTGATTCAGTCGCTCAAAAAAACCGTCAGTATCCCGGTGAGCCGCGATTCTTTGTTCTCAGTTCGGGAAGGCATCAACGCCGAAGAAGCCTTGCTCCATGTCTCCCTGCTGCTGAAAAGTGCTGAAGAGGTTTCCGATGAAATCACCGAGCGTGGCAGTGGCATCGAGCGCGGTTTGATCTGGTCGCTGGTGCACTCGGTGGAGATGGCGCGGGCCGTGGTGGATGCCTTGCTCGATGGCAGTCGCCACACGCCATCGCTGAAGTAAAACGCCCTGCGAAAGTACGGCGCGGCAGCATGAGCTGCCGCGCTGTTCCTTAACGCATCTACTAAACACTCAAAAAAGCATCTTCAGATCTACCCCCTCCGCCATCGCCTTATTCCCCGCATCCCCCGGATGCAGGTGATCGCCCGAATCGATCTGCGGCAGCAACCGAGTTGGATACCGCGGATCGCGGGTCATCTGGTCGAAGTCGATCACCGCGTCGAATGCCTGGCTGGTACGTATCCACTGGTTGAGCGCCTGGCGCAGTTGTTCCTTCGGGGCGCTGTGGTAGTGCTCGATGATGCTGCCTTCCAGGGCGCCTTCGAAGGGCAGCAGGGTGGTGCCGATGATGCGGAGGTTGTGGCGATGGGCCTGGTCGATCAGTTGCCGGTAGCCGGCGATCAGCTTTTCCAGCGACGGCAGGGGGGAGTTCGGCGCGAAGGCGGTGCCGGGCCAGCTGATGTCGTTGATCCCCAGCATCAGCACCACGCTTTTCACTCCGGGTTTGCTCAGCACGTCGCGCTCGAACCGCGCCAACGCGCTGGCGCCCATGCCATCTTCGAGCAGGCGCGCGCCGGATATGCCGCCGTTGAGCACCGCGACGTTCTCGCTGGCCAGGCGCTGGGCGAGGAAGTCGGGCCAGCGCCGGTTGCGGTCCAGGGTCGAGCCGTTGCCATCGGTAATGGAGTCGCCGAGTACCACCAAGGCACGGCTGTCGAGTGGGGCGTCCACCAGGATGTCGCTGAGGAACAGCCGCGCCTCCACCTGTTCCTTGCCTTCCAGCCGCTGCGCATTGACCTGATTGCCCGGGCTGATAAACGCGGTTTGCTTGCCGTCCCAATGGAAGGTGGTCAGCGGCGTGCGCTGTGGCAGGTACAGCGAGACCAGCAGATCGCCGAGGGCCGGCACTGCCAGCGCTACCGGGTCGCTGGTCCGGGTTTCACCCGGCGCGATGCTGACCTGTTCTTCACCGCCGAACCTCAGGCTCTGCCCGGAGCCTGCGCGAACGGACTCGCCCTCCTCCATGGTGGCGACCCGTGCTGCGCCAATCAGCAGAGGCTGCTTGCCGTATTCATTGGAAATCACCACCCGTACCTGGCTGCCGCCGACGCTGACACGCAGCTTCTGGTGAATAGTGCTGTCGGCCAGGGCCTCGGGAATCCGCGTGGGCAGTGGCAACTCGTTGCCCCAGGTCGGTTGCGGGCTGGCCATCCAGGTGGTGAGCCAGTTGTCCTGGGCCAGGGCAGGACCTGCGGCCAGCAGGGCCGTGACGATCAGCGGCAGGGAAAATCGCGCGTGCAGGGCTTTCATCCGGGTAGCTCCTTGAGGCAGTAAGGCTGAGGCGAGCCAGATTGCTCCATTCGAAATAACCATGGTAGAAGGCATAACTTCATACAGCCCATTCCGGTATCGAATACCCATGGACAACCTCAAAGCGATGCACTGCTTCGTCCGCGCCGTCGAACTGGGCAGCCTGTCATCGGCCGCCCGCGAGCTGGGCAGCACGCAGCCCACTGTCAGCAAGCTGGTGGCGGCCCTGGAAAAGCAGCTGGGCACCCGCCTGCTCACTCGCGGCACCAACGGGCTGACGCCCACCGAACAGGGCAAGCGTTTCTACGAGCGGGCGAAAGCCGTGCTGGAGGAATACAGCGAAGCGGTGGCCGAAGTACGCGGCCTGACCGAACGCCCCGAGGGCGTGCTGCGGGTCAATGTGCCGGTGAGCCTGGGGGTGTTGCACCTGAATGCGCTGCTGCTGGCGTTCATGGCGCAATACCCGGAGATCGAGGTGGAGCTGATCCTCAACGATCGCTTCGTCGACCTCACCGAAGAGAACGTCGACCTGGCCCTGCGCCTGGGCGGTGACTTGCCGCCAAACGCCATCGCCCGACGCATCGCCACGTCGCCGCGCTACCTGGTGGCGGCGCCGGAATACCTGCGCCAGCATGCGCCCTTGAACAGCCCGGCCGACCTGAGCGCACACAACTTCCTGCGCTTCGCCTGGCTGGCAGCGGGCGATCGCCTGGAACTGAGCGGCCCGAGCGGCGAAAAGGTCAGCATCACCACGCAAGGGCGCTACCGGACCAACAGTTCATTGGCCATTCGCGACGGCGTGTTGCAGGGCGCCGGGCTCTGTATCACCCCGGCCTGGCTGGTCAGCGACCTGCTGGACAGCGGGCAACTGGTGCGGGTCCTGCCCGACTGGAGCGGGCCAGCGAACGAGGCGTTCCTGATCTACCCCGAGCGCCGCTACCGGCCCCTGCGCGTGCGCTTGCTCATGGAATACCTGGCCGAACGGGTACCGCAGCTACCCGGCTTCATTGCCTGACCCGATAAACATCGATGCCTGCCCCGGACACGATCAATGGCCATTACGATCCCCTTTTGGCCAACCCCGTGCTGTGAATCCCGGGGGCCGTCGGCAAGAATCGAACCCGGACCGCTGACTCAGTGACCCAGGCTGTCACCAGAATCGCCCTTGTGAACCTTGACCCTCTTTGTCCTTTGCCCTTTTAAAGGACCGCCTGCCGCGTACAGAACATAAAAACCATCGCCACGCTGGGGAAAAAATTCATGGCCACTATGAAAACCATACTGAGTGCCACCGTTTGTGGGCTGTCGCTGCTGGCCGCCGCGGCGCAGGCCGAGCAGCGCGAGCTGCGGGTGTACAACTGGGCCGACTACATCCTGCCGTCGGTGCCCAAGGACTTCGCCAAGAACAGCGGCATCAAGGTCACCTGGGACACCTTCGATACCAACGAATCCCTCGAAGCCAAGCTGCTGACCGGCAACTCCGGCTACGACCTGGTGGTGCCGTCGAACCAGTTCCTCGACACCCAGATCAAGGCCGGGGTGTTCCAGAAGCTCGACAAGTCCAAGCTGCCCAACTGGAAGCACCAGGACCCCGTGCTGCTCAAGCTGCTGGACAGCAACGACCCGGGCAACCAGTACGGCGTGCCCTACATGTACGGCACGGTGCTGATCGGCTTCAACCCGGCCAAGGTCAAGGCGGCGCTGGGCGACAACGCACCGGTGGACAGCTGGGACCTGGTGTTCAAGCCGGAGAACATGGAGAAGCTCAAATCCTGCGGCGTGGCCATGCTCGACTCGCCTACGGAAATCCTGCCATTGGCCCTGCATTACCTGGGGCTGGACCCCAACAGCCAGAACCCGCAGGACTACGAAAAAGCCAAGGAGCTGATGCTGAAAATCCGCCCCTACGTCACCTATTTCAACTCGGCCAAATACATGACCGATATCGCCAACGGCGACATCTGCGTGGCCATCGGTTACTCCGGCAGCTTCTACCAGTTCGGCAATCGCGCCAAAGAGGCCGGCAACGGCGTGGTGGTGGACTGGCGCCTGCCCAAGGAAGGCGCGCCGATCTGGTTCGACACCTTCGCCATTCCCAAGAGCGCGAAGAATGTCGCCGAGGCCCATGAGTTCCTCAACACCCTGCTGGACCCGAAAGTCATCGCGCCCATCAGTGATTTCCTCGGTTACCCCAACGCCAACAAGGACTCGATTCCGTTGATCAACAAGGAGATCACCGGCAACACCGACCTGACACCAACCCCCGAAGCCTTGAAGAAACTCTATGTGGTGCAGCCGCTGCCGCAAAAGCTGGAGCGCGTGCGCACCCGGGTCTGGACCAGCATCAAGTCGGATAAATGATCCCCCTCGGGCAGCCCCGCCCTGGGGCTGCCTGGTCTTCACTTCAATTCGAACAGCAGGCAGGGATTGCCGTTCAAGCGCCCTTCGAACACTGGGTTCACCTGCTCCAGCGCGGTCCCCGCCAATAACGCCCGATCCTTGCGCGCCAGGATCACCCAGGCCGGACGCGGCAATGAGGCCAGCGGCGCCAGATCGTCCTTGCCGATAAACCGCGGCTGCTCGTCGTGGTCCAGGTTCATCATGTAGCGCACCGCCCAGGTGTCCTTGCCCAGGTTGAGAAACACCAGGGTTCCGCGGTCCTCCCCACGCAGTTGCTCGACCTGCCCGACAAAACCCCGGGTGGCGAATTGCAGGTCCTTGGCCGGCTCGATCACCTTCACCAGCAGCCACCACTGCGCCGCCAGGGCCAACAGGCTGAGCAGCACCAGGCGCCGCCCCGGCGAGTCGCGAGTGGTTCGCCAGCAGTACAGCGCCAGCCCCTGCAAACCGAGAAAGACCGCGATCATCAGCGGCAATGACAGCGCCGGCCAATAACCGTGCTTCTGCCAGCTGTGCCGACAAACCAACAGCACCACGACACACAGCCCCGGCAACAGCGCGACCAGGCCGAGATAAAACCGCCGCGCCCCGACCAGCCAACGCTGCGGCTTGAGCAGGCCGTAAGCCGCCACCGCCGCGAACATCGGCACCATGGGCAGGATGTAATAAGCGCGCTTGAAGTGCGGCACCGACAAGCCGAGCAGGATCATCAGTCCGCAGGCGCCCAGGCGCACCAGCAACTGCATCTGATCGTCCGTGTGCCGCGTGGACCATTGCCGGCGCAGGACGAACAGGGTCGCCAGCGCCAGCGGCACCACCGGGAAGTAACGATAGAGGCTGAGCTGGAAGTAGAAATAGAACGGATCGCCGCTCTCATCCAGACGCCCGCTCACCTGCATCTGATAGACCTGCCGGGCGAAGGCTTCGCCACCGCTGAACTGCGCCAGCTGCATCAGCAGCCACCAGCAGGCGGCCAGCAGGATCAGGCCGATCACCCCGTGGACCATCACCTTCCTCGCCAGCCGCCAGGCGTCGTCCCGGGAACGGTAACGCCCCAGCGCCCAATAGGTGCAGGCCACGCCGCAGACCTCGATCAGCCCCAGGGGGCCACGAATGGCGAAGGCAATAACGAACAACGGAAAAATCGCGTACTGCCGCCATTTAGAGCCCATCTGCTCGCCGCTGTGCAGCAGGTAAAAACAGCCCAGGCAGAGCAGCGAGACCATCTGGTCCAGGCACACCGAGCGCGACTTCTCCAGCCACTGGGTGGTCAGCGCCGTCAGCAGCACCGCCAGTAATGCCCAGGTGCGATCGAGCGGCGCCAGCAGGCGGTACAGCAACGCCAGCACCCCGGCCGAGGCCAGCGCCGTGGGCAGGATATTGGCCAATTGGTTGGGCGCACCGAACAGCTGGGCAAAGCCATAGCTGAACCAGGTGGCGGTACCCGGATAGTCCGGGTAAGGCTCGCCGTAGGTAGTGGGAAACAGGCTGGCGCCGTGGCGGAACATCTCCTGCAGGAACAACCACCAGCGCCCGTCGAAACCTTGCGCTGGCTGGTCCCAGATGCCGAACGTGAACAGGAACAAAGCGAACAGAAAGACGCCCAACATCTCGATGCGAATGCGGTGGTGGTCCATGGATGATCCGTCAGAGGGTGCATTGCCCGAAGGCTTGGGCATGCCGGCTGCCATGTTGCAGCCGCAGGCCCTGAACCCTCCCTGAACAGGCCGCAAAAAAATCCTGGCCCGTCCATCAGCAGCCACTCAAGAAGACAGCCTGGCGCGCTCAGCCCTCCTGCCGCAGAAACGGCAGCAGATGAGCAATAAAGGCCTCGGACGCCTCCTCGGTAATGAAGTGACCACACCCCGGCACTATCGCCCCCTGAAGATTCAGCGCGTTGCCCTGCATCGTCAGCAGCGGTGCATCGTGGGTGGCATGTTCGGCGCCAATCGCCAGGACCGGCATTTCCAAGGCACGGCTGGCACGCTCGCGGTTCTGCCGGATGCTCTCGGGGATGGCCCGGTAATAGGCGAACCCACCCCGCAGCCCGCCGGGCACCGAGTAGGCTTTGACATAGGTCTCGACCGCGACCTGCTCCTGGTGCACCGACCACTTTTCGAACATGTAGGCCAGGTATTGCGCCTCGCGCCCGGCGATCAGCATCTCCGGCAGGTCCTGCAACTGGTTGAACATGAAGTGCCAGAGAAAGATGTTCTGCCCGGGCGGCGCGAAGATCGCCGGCGCCTCGGCCAGGCCGGGAATCACCGCTTCCGTCAGGGCCAGTTTCTCCACCGCCTGCGGGTAGTCGCTGGCCAGGGCATAGGCCACCCACATGCCGACGTCATGCCCCACCACCGAGTACTGGCTGTAACCCAGCGCCAGCATCAGGGCCTGCAGGCGAGACGCCGTGCTGCCGGTGTCGTAGCCCTGCTCGGGGCGATCGGACAGGCCCATGCCGGGGAGGTCGACCGCGATCGCCCGGTAACCCTGCCCGGCCAGCGCCTGCATGACATGGCGCCAGGTGAACCAGGTCTGCGGCCACCCGGGGATCAACAACACAGGCCGGCCCTGGCCCTCGCTGACATAGTGAATGCGCCCGCCGTCCACCTGTACGTAGCCATGGTGGTAGTCACGCCCGGCAAAAGCCTGCTGTTCGAAAAGATCCATGCTCAGCGTCCTTGATGAGAGGGCTGGGCAATGCCCAGCAGTCGGTTGATCTGCGCCTGGTCCACCGGCGCGCCGGCGAAGTCGTCGAAGACTTTGTCCGTCACCTGGATGATGTGCTGGTTGATAAAGGCCACGCCCTCGCGCGCGCCCTGCTCCTGGTCTTTCAGGCAGCACTCCCATTCCAGGGTCGCCCAGCCGGCATAGTCATAAAGCGCCAGCTTGGAAAAGATCCCTTTGAAATCCACCTGCCCGTCGCCCAGCGAACGGAACCGCCCGGCCCGGTCGGCCCAGGGCTGATAACCGCCGTAGATGCCCTGGCGGCCGCTGGGATTGAACTCGGCGTCCTTCACATGAAACATGCGAATGAACTCGTGGTAGATATCCAGGTAGTCCAGGTAATTGAGCTGCTGCAGGACGAAATGGCTGGGGTCGAAGAGCATCTTGCAGCGCGGATGGTTGCCGACCCGCTGCTGGAACATCTCGAAGGTCACGCCGTCATGCAGGTCCTCGCCCGGGTGGATCTCGTAGCACAGGTTCACCCCCTGCTCGTCGCAGGCGTCGAGAATCGGCCGCCAGCGCTTGGCCAGCTCATTGAACGCCGAGTCGACCAGGCCTTCCGGGCGCTGTGGAAAGGGAAAGAAATAGGGCCAGGCGAACGAGCCGGAAAAGGTTCCCATATCGCTGAGGCCCAGCCGGCGAGACGCCTTGGCGGACAGCTTCAGCTGTTCGAGGGCCCACTGGGTCTTGGCGCCACTGTCGCCCCGCAGGGCCGCCGGGGCGAAGCCGTCGCACAGGGAGTCGTAGGCGGGATGCACGGCCACCAACTGGCCGAACAGGTGGGTGGTCAGTTCGCTGATCACCAGGCCATGTTCGGCCAGGGTGCCGCTGACCTCATCGCAATAATCCTGGCTGCTGGCCGCCAGGCGCACATCGAACAGGCGCTCATCCCAGGCCGGTACTTGCAGCGCCTTGAACCCCAGCCCCGCCGCCCAGGCGGCAATCGCGGGCAGGGTGTTGAATGGCGCTGCCGCGTCACTGAATTGAGCCAGGTGCAGGCTCGGTCCCTTGAGGGTTTTCATTGTTTACGCCCTATTATTTGTCGATCGACAAACAATAGGGCGACCCTCGACACACGTCAATACGACAGCTTGATTTTTTTGTCGATCGACCAATAATTGGCAGCACTCCCTTTGCATCGAGAACTGGACATGGCTGGCAGACCCCGCGAATTCGACCGAAAACAGGCCCTGTACAAGGCGCGTGATGTGTTCTGGCAGCGCGGCTTCGAGGCCACCTCCATGTCCGACCTGGTGGACGCGCTGGGCATTGCCTCGGCGCGCATCTATGCGGCCTTTGGTTCCAAGGAAGCGCTGTTTCGCGAAGCCATCGAAGTCTACGAATCAGGCGACGGCGCCTTTGCCGATGCTGCCCTGGGCGATGACATCAGTGCCCGCGATGCCATCGAGCGCATGCTCAGGGAAGCCGTCGAGCTCTACACCCAGCCCGACCGGCCACAGGGCTGCATGGTGGTGTCCTCCGCCACCAATTGCTCGGCGGACAACGACGGCATCAGGGAATGGCTGGCCGAGCACCGCCGCGACAGGACCCGCTCCATCATCGAGCGCCTGGAACAGGCCGTGCGCACTGGCGAGTTGCCCAAGCGCACCGACGTGATGTCCCTCGGGGACTGCTATGCCACGGTGCTGCATGGGCTGTCGGTGCAGGCCCGAGACGGCATCGGCAAGTCGCGCCTGCTGGCGATGATTCCCATGGCCATGGCGGCCTTCGATGCACAAACCGAAGCGTCCAAATAGCCCTCAGCGAACCGCCAACCGCGGATAAAAAAACGGCCCGGCGGGATCACCGCCAGGCCGCATTCGAGTCGTTGCGCGAGTTACAGAAAGACCGCCGAGAGCATGCCCAGCGCGCCCAGGCAACAGCCGATCAGGGTGCCGCGTCCCGGCAACTCACGGAACACCGACCAGATCACCAGCGGTTCGAGCAGCAACAGCGAGGTCACCGACACCACCGTGATCATCCAGATATCGCCGACCGCCAGGTACCCCAGCCAATAGGCGCCAATCAGGCAGATACCGGCGAAACACATGATCAGTACGGGTAACGCCAGGTCCGGCCATGACGTGTTGCCCGTATGCGCCAGGCGGGCGGCGACCACTTCGCTGTAGATCGCGCAAAACTCGCCCAGCACCATCAGCCCTACAGCAGAAACTCCGAGTAATTCTTTGGACATATGACAAACCCCTTGGTATTGAGAGCCAGATTTTTCAGCTCCCAGGCAGCAATGGCTCCGCTGACGGAGCCGCCATGACCATGCCGAGGGGTTTGCTCTAATTCAGTGACCGTAAGGAACCTGAACATGTCCATCTCCTGAGTGGTGGGTTACGGGTGTCAGTATCGCCATGAGCGATGGCGGCCGTTCTCTGTATAGGGTATTGGCGCGGCGACCGATACGCGTTTTTTGTAGGGCATTTGTGTTGCAAGAAGCTAGTCGGCCCGGAAGTTCCAGACGATCTCCACCACGCGCAGGGCAAGGATCAGGTACACCAGGAACAGGCCGATCTGCAGGGCCGTGTGATAACGCAGCTTGGCCAGCCGGCGCAGGCCGTCGCTGACATTGAGCAGCATCAGCAGCGCCGACACCGTGATCAACCCCCAGCCGGTCAGGTTGGAGCCGAGCAGGCCCATGAACAGCTGATGGTCACCGTGCAGCGCGTTGGTCCCGGCGGCGAACAGCAAGGCGCAGACCAGCAGGTTCTTGAAGTTGTCGAAGACCCGCGTATTCAGGTCGCCGTCCAGCAGTTCCAAATACTTTTGCCATAGTTTGCGCATATTCAAGGCACCGGTTCAGCCGCAGGGTAGAAAGGCGCCCGTAGCGTTTCAGAAGCCTGAAGGCCCGCCGGGCGCACCTTCCAGCGTAGTGACGATTGCCACAACCTGCTTGCGATCCGTGGCTCGCCTCAGACCCGCAGGCGCACGGTCTCGAACAGCGCCCGGTCCTCTTTGCGCGCCGAGCGCGCGTGCCGGCGGATCACCTGCAGCAGGCAATCGGTGAAACACAGGGCCGGGTTGCTGAGGGCGACGTTGCAACGGGTGACGATGCTCAGGTGCCGGGGCTCAAACTGCTCCTCCAGTTGCAACGACACCAGCCGCCCGAGGAACGGCGGCGCGGTGCTCATGATGGTCGGGCCCCAGGTACACATGTCGGCGTGCTCGACCAGCATTTGCAGGATCGCCAGGGAATGGGCGCGGACGATGCGGCGCTCGTCGATCTGCGCGCCGTGGCGCCAGAACAGGTCCCGCATCAGCGCGTCGTGGCCGTCCGGGGCGTAGTTCAGGGTCCATTGCTGATCCAGCAGTTCATGGATCGAGCGGGCATCCTGCCGGGCATGGCCCTGGCGCACCAGCACCGAGGTCTGGTAGTCCAGCAGGGTCTCGCAGGAAAAGTCCTGCGGCGCCTGGGACGGGTGCAACTGGCCAATGGCGAAATCCATGCTGCCGTCGCGCAGCAGCGGCTGGGCCACCGCCATCAGGCTTTCGAACAGCTCCAGGCGCACCTCTGGCATACGCTGGCGAAACTCCAGCACCACTTCCGGCAGCAGGGTCAGAGCGATCCACGGCGTGACCCCGACACACAGCCGGCCGCTGTTTTTCCCGCGCAACTGATCCAGCTCGGCCTGGGCATGCTCCAGTTGCTTGAGCACCAGCCGGGCGTGGGTCAGCAGCACCTTGCCGTACTCGGTGAAGTTCAGGCCGCTGGGCGTGCGGACGAACAGCGGCAACTGCTGGGCGGTTTCCAGCTCGCGCAACGCCTTGGTCACGGCCGCCTGGGACAGGTTCAGCGAACGCGCGGCGCCGCGGATGCTGCCGGTCTCGGCGCTGGCGATCAAGGCTTGGAGTTGATGCAATTTCATCAGCGTGCCCAGGTGACAACTTTGGGTTGTCATCATAACCAAACTGAGCCTCCCCGACAGGCCGCCCGATGCCTAAGATCAGCCCAACAGCGCCTCGACGATTCGCCCGACGGGTCCGAGCTGGCGAGCGACCTTAGCCGAGGAACCCCACCATGAATGCCCGTTACGTGCTACCCGAGATAGCCGAACAGCAGAACGCAATGATCGCCCTGCGCCGCCAGATCCACGCCCACCCCGAACTGGGGTTCGAGGAGTTCGCCACCAGCGCACTGGTGGCCGGGCAACTGCGCGAATGGGGTTATGAGGTCAGTACCGGCGTCGGCCGCACCGGCGTGGTGGCCACCCTGAAAAACGGCGAAGGCCCCGCGCTCGGCCTGCGGGCCGACATGGACGCCCTGCCGATCCAGGAAACCAGCGGCGTGCCCCACGCCAGCCGGATTGATGGGGTGATGCATGCCTGCGGTCACGACGGGCATACCGCCACCCTGCTGGCGGCAGCGCACTACCTGGCGCGCTCGCGCAACTTCAAGGGCACCCTGCAACTGATTTTCCAGCCCGCCGAAGAGGGCCTGGGCGGCGCCCGGGCGATGCTCGATGACGGCCTGTTCGAGCGTTTTCCCTGCGACGCGGTGTTCGCGATGCACAACGTACCGGGCCATCCCACCGGGCACCTGGGCTTCTACAACGGCCCGTTCATGGCCTCGGCCGACACCGTGAGCGTCAAGATCATCGGCCACGGCGGGCACGGCGCGGTGCCGCACAAGGCGGTCGATCCGGTGCTGGTGTGCGCCTCGATCGTGGTCGCCCTGCAAAGCATCGTCGCGCGCAATATCAACCCCCAGGACACGGCCATCGTCAGCGTCGGCGCGATCCATTCCGGAACCGTCTCCAACGTGATCCCGGCCTCGGCCGACATGAGCATCAGCGTGCGCGCCCTGACGCCCGAGGTCCGCCAGTTGCTCGAACGGCGCATCACCGAGCTGGTGCATGGCCAGGCCGCGAGTTTTGGCGCCCAGGCGCAGATCGACTATCAGCACTGCCATCCGGTGCTGATCAACCACCCCGAGGAAACCGCCCTGGCCCGGGAGGTGGCCCGCGAGTGGCTGGGCGAAGAGCAGTTGATCCACGATCTCAAGCCGTTCACCGCCAGCGAGGATTTCGCCTTCATGCTCGAACGCTGCCCCGGCAGCTACCTGGTGATCGGCAATGGCCAGGGCGAAGGCAGCTGTCTGCTGCACAACCCGGGTTACGACTTCAACGACCACTGCCTGCCCATCGGCGCGACCTACTGGGTCAAGCTGGCCGAGCGTTTTCTCGGCCCAGAGGGCAGGTAGCGACAAAAGGCTGTAGCAGTGTCATCACTGACGTAGCCGGCGATTAACCGAGGAAAAAACAATGAGAAAAATGATCGCTGCGGTTTCATGGGTGCTGTTGTCGGTGTCGGCCAGCGCCGGCGCGGCCGACTGGTCGGGCAAGGTGCTGAAGCTGGGCGTGGACCCGACCTACCCGCCCCTGGAATACAAAGACCCCGACGGCAAGCTGAGCGGGTTTGGCATCGACATCGCCGAAGCCCTGTGCGCCGAGCTGAAGGCCCGCTGCGTGTGGGTCGAAAGCAGCTGGGACGGGATGATTCCCGCCCTGCTGGCGCGCAAGTTCGACGCCATCGCCTCGTCGATGACCGTCACCCCCAAACGCATGACCCGCATAGCCTTCACCGACAAGATCTCCAACGCCCCCGCGCGGCTGATCGCCAAGCGCGGCTCGGGCCTGGTGCCGACCCTCGAGTCGCTCAAGGGCAAGCGGGTCGGCGTCGAACAGGGCTCGGCCCAGGAGGCCTACGCCAAGGCCAAGTGGGGTGCCCAAGGGGTGCAGATCCTGTCCTATCAGAGCCAGGACCAGGTGTATGCCGACCTGCTCGTCGGCCGTCTCGACGCCTCGTTGCAATCGTCGATCCAGGCCAGCTATGGCTTCCTGTCCAAACCCATCGGCAAGGATTTCGAGTTCGCCGGCGACACCCTCAGCGACCCGGGCTTTTTCGGCGTTGGCGACGGCATCGGCCTGCGCAAGGACGATGTGGAATTGCGCGAAGACCTGAACAAGGCGCTGGCGACCATCCTAGCCAACGGCACCTACGCCAGGATCAACCGCAAATACTTCGACTTCGATATCTACGGCGGGCCCTGACCCCGACTCCGCACCCCCAGGCGCGACGCCCGCCGAGACCACGGCCGCGTCGCCGCTTTTTCAGCTCACTCTAATAACAACAAGGGGCGTGAAATGCTTCTGGAAGGTTTTGGCCCGCAGATTCTGCAGGGCACCCTGACCACCCTCAAACTGGCCCTGTCGTCACTGCTGCTGGCGGTGCTGCTGGGGCTGCTCGGCGCCAGCGCCAAGGCCTCCGGCAACCGTGCCTTGCAGGCGGTTGCCGGCGGCTATACCACGCTGATCCGCAGCATACCGGACCTGGTGATCATGCTGCTGTTGTTCTTCAGCCTGCAGATGCTGCTCAACCAGCTCACCGACTGGCTGGAGATGGCGCAGATCGACATCGACCCGTTCCTGGCCGGAGTGCTGACCCTGGCCTTCATCTACGGCGCCTACTTCACCGAGACCTTTCGCGGCGCGTTCCAGGCGGTGCCCCGCGGCCAGCAGGAAGCGGCCAGGGCCTACGGCATGAGCCGCGCCCAGAGCTTTCGCAAAGTGCTGTTTCCACAGATGTTGCGCCATGCCCTGCCGGGCATCGGCAACAACTGGCTGGTGCTGATCAAGTCCACGGCGCTGGTGTCGATCATCGGCCTGAGCGATGTGGTCAAGGCCACCCAGGACGCCGGCAAAGGCTCGATGCAGTTCTTTTACTTCACCCTGGTCGGCGGCCTGATCTACCTGGCCATCACCAGCCTTTCCAACCTGGTGCTGATCTGGCTGAGCCAGCGTTACTCGGTGGGTGTGAAGAGGGCTTCGCTATGACCGGCATTCTCGAAGAATACTGGCAGGCCTACCTGTGGAGCGATGCCGCGCAGCTGTCCGGGCTGGCCATGACCCTGTGGCTGCTGGTGCTGTCGGTGCTGATCGGTTTCACCCTGGCTGTGCCCTTGTCCCTGGCGCGGGTCAGCCGCAACCCGCTGCTGCGCATTCCGGTGTGGCTTTACACCTACGTGTTTCGTGGCACGCCGTTGTATATCCAGTTGCTGTTCTTCTACGCCGGGGTCTACAGCCTGAGCGTGGTGCGCGCCCAGGACTTTCTCGACGCGTTCTTTCGCGACGGCTTCAACTGCACGGTGCTGGCGTTCGGGCTCAACACCTGCGCCTACATGACGGAGATTTTCGCCGGCTCGATCCGCTCCATCGCCCATGGCGAGGTGGAAGCGGCCAAGGCCTACGGCATGAGCCGATTCACCTTCTACCGGCGCATCCTCCTGCCGTCGGCGCTACGCCGGGCGCTGCCGTCCTTCAGCAATGAAGTGATCCTGATGCTGCACTCCACCTCGGTGGCCTTTACCGCCACGGTGCCGGACCTGCTGAAGGTCGCCCGCGACGTCAACTCGGCCACCTACGCTTCCTTCAGCGCCTTCGGCATTGCAGGCGTGCTCTACGCCTGCAGCGCCTTTGTCCTGATCTGGCTGTTCCGCCGCGCCGAACTGCGCTGGCTGGCCTACCTCAAGCCACAGACACATTGATCTCCAACGGAGAGGCTCGCATGTACCCATTGATCGTCGAAGACCTGCACAAGAACTACGGTAGCCACGAGGTGCTCAAGGGCGTATCGCTCAAGGCCAGGGCCGGCGATGTGATCAGCATCATCGGCTCCTCCGGCTCCGGCAAAAGCACCTTTCTGCGCTGCATCAACTACCTCGAACAACCGTCCGGCGGACGCATCCTGGTCAACGCCGAGGAGCTGCGCACCCGCAGGAACCGCCTGGGCGAGCTGTGCGCGGCCGACCCGAAACAACTACAGGCAATGCGCAGCAAACTGGCGATGGTGTTCCAGCACTTCAACCTGTGGAGCCACATGACGGTGCTGGAAAACATCATCGAATGCCCGATCAATGTGCTGGGCATCGCCCGGGACGAGGCCATCGAACGAGCCCGCAAGTACCTGGACAAGGTCGGCCTGCCAGCCAAGGTCGAGGCCCAGTACCCGTCCTACCTGTCCGGCGGCCAGCAACAGCGCGTGGCCATCGCTCGGGCGCTGGCCATGGAACCGCAGGTGATGCTGTTCGACGAGCCGACCTCGGCCCTCGACCCGGAGCTGGTATCGGAGGTGCTGCGGGTCATGCAGCAACTGGCCGAGGAAGGCCGGACCATGGTGGTGGTCACCCATGAAATGGCCTTCGCCCGCGAAGTCTCCAACCACGTCATGTTCCTGCATCAGGGCCGGGTGGAAGAGCAAGGCCCGCCCGCTCGGGTACTGGAAGCCCCCAGCAGCGAGCGCTTGAAGCAGTTCCTCTGCGGCAGTCTCAAATAGGGTCCTGAGGGCCGCGTTCGGGCGCCAGGACCAGAGATTGGCCTGGCGCCCGGGAGCGCGGTGCTTCGCCATCGCCCCGGATAAACCGACAGCCGCCAGCGCCATCACCCGATCCCTCGCTCGTTCACGATTTGTTAAGAATCGCCTCCGTATACTCGGAGCGCCTGATCCTCCCCGGCGCAACCTCTTCGGCAGTTCCCCCATGTCGCGACCCGCACCGCTGTTGATTCTGCTTGCCGCCCTGCTGTTCTTCTTCGCCCTGGGCAACCACCAGTTGCAAGGCTCCACCGAAGCCCGGGTGGCCGGGATCGCCATGCAGATGCACCTGGACGATGACTGGGTGACGCCCCGCCTGTTCGGCCAGCCCTTCCTGGAAAAACCGCCGCTGAGCCTGTGGCTCGACGCCAGCGCCATCCGCGTGTTCGGTGGCACGCCGTGGGCGGTGCGCCTGGCGTCGGCCTTCGCCGGGCTGTTCAGCGTCATGCTGCTGTACGCCATGCTGCGCCGCTTCGGCCGCCCGACAGCGGTGGCCTGGGTGGCCGGCGCCATGCTGGCGACCATGGCCAGTTACTGGGGCAATGTGCGCGGGGTCGGTGAAGACGCCCTGCTCAGCCTCGGCGTGACCCTGGCGCTGCTGGCGTTTTTCCAGACGCAACGGCGCCAGGCCGAAGGCCAGCCGGCCATCCTGGGCTGGCTGCTGTTCGCCCTCGGTATCGCCATCGCCACCCTGAGCAAGGGCGTGCTGGGCCTGGCGATGCCGGGCGTGGTGATCTTCGCCTACCTGCTGGCCGACAGCCTGATCGAAAAGCGCTTCGCCCTCGGCCACTGGCTCAAGCCCGCCCTGCTCACCGTCCTCGGCCTGGTGCCGCTGCTGATCTGGCTCTACCTGCTGTACCAGCGCGGTGGCCTGCAGGCCCTGGGCGAAGTGCTGTGGACCAACAGCGTCGGGCGCTTCGATGGCTCCTTTGTCGAGGCCGGGCATTACGAGCCGTTCTATTACTACCTGGCCAAGCTGCCGCAAGCCTTCCTGCCGTGGAACATCCTGGTCTACCTGGGCCTGTGGCACTTTCGCAAAAGCCTGGTGAAAAACCGCTACCTGCTGTTTTTCAGCCTGTGGCTGCTGGCCCAGTTCACCCTGCTGTGCCTGGCGTCGAGCAAGCGCACCGTGTACCTGATGTCGCTGACCCCGGCCGCGGCGGTGCTGGCCGCCGAATACGCGGCAGTGCTGTACGAACGCCTGCGCCTGCGCGCCGCCGGCGAGGGTTTCTGGAGTGCCGTGGGGCGCCAGCGGCGGGGCCTGGCCATTGGCGTGCTGACGCTGGTGGTGTGCAGTTACCTGGTGGCCGCGCAATGGGCCGCACCACGCGCCGATCGCCAGCTGTCCTTCGTGCCGCTGATCAGCCAGATCCAGACGCTGCAGGCCGCCGGGCAACAGGTGGCGCTGTATCAGGCCAACGAACGCGCGGCCGGCGCCAGCGTGTTTTACACCCGGAGCCTGCTCAAGGATGTGCAGACCGAAGCCCAGCTGAATGCGTTTCTCGGCACCTCGCCGAACAACGTGGCGGTCATGGCCCTGCAGGAAGACCCCAAGCCACCGCTCAAGGTACTGAAGAAGATCACGGTCAGTCGCCAGGCCTACTACTTTGTCAGCCACTGACCGGCACAGTGAGCGCCCATAAAAAAGGCACCCTCATGGGTGCCAGTCAGTCAAGAAAATTGTAGGAGCGAGGCTTGCCCGCGATGAACTTGAGAGCACCAGGTTTACCCAGTAAATACTCGGTATCGTTAACGACCATCGCGAGCAAGCTTCGCTCCTACAGTGGATCACCTTCGCTTAACTGATCGGCATTAACCCACATTTTCGTCGCCAGGCTTGCGCGCCGGCGCCGGCATGGCTCACTGAACGGTTTTCAGCTTGACCACATCGCCGGAGACCTTGGTGGTGTAACCGCTCAGTACCCAGGCCCAGAACCAGTTTTCCTGGATCTGGGTGTTGATCATCGCGTCACCGCCCTTGGCCTGGATGGCGGCGGTCTGGGCGCGGACGAAGCGGTTGTTCTGCCGGATTGGAATGACCCCGAACAGCATGATGCCGGTAGCCGTTGCTTCGCTGTGACCGACCACGGTGTACTGGCTACTATCAAGTTGCTGAGTTTTCATCGCGGTGCCGGTGCAGCCAGCCAGGGCCAGGACAACCAGCGCAGAGGCGGCGATTTTGCTCAAGTGTTTCATGCATGACTCCATAAACCAGGAACCCGGGAACTCTTTTCTCCGGGGGCGCGCACCCTAACAGTTCTGGTCACCGAAAAAACATCGGCAAGCGCCAAAAATTGCGTCGGGGCCCTCTCCCGCCGGGCGCCTGGCACCGACGATTTCGTCAGCGACTGCAACGTTATCGGTCCGCCGCTGCGATCAGCGTCGTGGACGGGACGGGCCCCGGTTCGGTGTGCGTCAGCACCGGTTGTTCCAGACGGGCGCGGCCATAAAACAGCAGCGCCACCAGCAGGCAGGTCAGCCACACCACGATCCCCGCCCAGAAGGTATGGGACATGTAGTGCCAGCCCTGCAGCACCCGAGTGGTGCCATAGACGAAGCCCAGCAGCAGCGAACCGTGCAGCAGCGCCTTGGAATGGCGCCAGCGATAACGCCGGGCCACGAAGTACAGCGCCAGCATGGTGAAACCGCCCGAGGCATGGCCGCCCGGCCAGCAGCGGCCGTCACCCGCGGTCTTCAACAGCTCGAAGTTCTCATACCATTCCTTGTGCTCGATCTTGCCGGCGTACTGGGTGGTTTCCACCGGGCAGTACACGCTGGTGTGGCCCTTGAGGTAGTGAATCGCCCCGGTGCACAGGGCGAAGGCCACCACCACGAACAAAAAGTCCCGGCGATGGCGCGCGGTAAAGCGCAGCAGCGGCGCCACGCGGATCCTCTCCAGGAAGGCCTTGCCGCGACCGAACCTTACGCCCTTGAACAGCGGCCAGACGAATGACAGCAGCAGCCCGATCAACGCCAGCTCGCCCGTCCAATTGGGGATGATCCGCGCCCACTTGTGGGTGATCTTCTCGAACAGGTGGGAGTGATCCAGCGGGAAGGTCTGGCTCACCGGATCGAAGAACAGGTCGCTGAAGGCGATGTCGATCCGGGTCATGTCGAACATCAGGAACACCAGCGCCGCGCACAGCAGCGGGAGGCCAAGGTTCCATCCATAAAAACGCCACGCATCAGCGCGGGAACGGGAAAGCGCCTGCATAGTCAGGGTCTCGGGCAAGGGACGGTCAGGGACGGTTGAAGGCAACGGAGCGCCAGTCGCTGGCTTCGATGAAGCCGAGCATCTGTGGACGCCCGCCTGGGGTATCGGTGGAGACGAACAACGAGGCGCCATAGCCCAGGGTCGAAGACGGCAGTTTCAGCTGCTTCTCCAGCGCGGCCATGCATTCGCTGTGGGTCACCAGCACCAGATTGCGCCCGGCCACCTTGTGCGCCAGGGCATCGCGCAACAGGCTGTGCTTGCAGTCGATCAGCCAGCCTTCGCCGCTGCCGGCCTGGTTGAACATGTAGCCCGAGGTCTGCACCGCGCGGGTCAGCGGGCTGTGGTAGATGTCGGCCTTGTCCAGCCCCAGGTGCTCGAACTGCGCGCCGACGCCCACCGCCACCTCGCGGGCACGGTCGGTGATGCCATCGGGCAGGTTCAGGCAGGCGGCCCTGGAGTGGTCGCAACGCTCCACATGACGAATCAGCACAATCATCTGGCCCTTGGCCCAGCCGGCGCTCAGCGCCTTGGCTCCGGCCAGGTTGCCGTGGGCCAGGTCCGGCACCGCCGCGGGCTTGAGCAGAAAGAACACCAGCGGCAGCACCAGCAAGGCCACCAGGCCTATCACCAGGGCATTGCGATAACGGGCAAAACGGCTCGCGACAAGCGCGGGTTTTGCCACCGGAAGACTGAGTCCTGACGTCACGTTCGAGCCGCCCCTATGACCACCAGACATAAAATCGAGCAGCGCCGCCCACGCTAACCGCTGCCCATGACAATCGAGCGCGAGGCACCCGATCGATGGGCGGACTCTAGGGAGCCTGACGTGGGCCAGGGGTGAAACGGATGTGAAAAAAAGCTCAATCGGCCAGGCGGTTTCCATCGTGAAATCAGGCCCTTGCAAAGCCCCAAAATGGTGCACAAAACTAATCCGACGAAATCGTTTCAGCTATTGCCCTTGCCGCCGATACACACCTGCGAACAAATCCTTGCTGGCCACCAATAACAACAATCTTCCAGCGATACACGATCAAGCAGCACAACGTTCCTGGAGGAATTGCATGAATAGCTGGTTCGGCAACATCAGCGTCAATCTCAAGTTAGGCCTGGGCTTCGGCCTGGTCCTGGCCCTGACTACCATCCTCGCCATCACGGGCTGGACCAGCCTGGGCGGTCTGATCGACCGCAGCAACTGGATGAGCGACATCACCCAATTGAACGCCGGGCTGACCAAGCTGCGCGTGACCCGCCTGCAATACATGCTGACCAACGGCGACGAAACCGCCGCGCAGAATGTGCAGGCCACCCTGGACGACTTCTCGGCCCAGCAGCAGAAGCTGCAGAACAGCTTCAAGAACCCGGCCAACGTCAAGCTGCTCAAGGAACAGGGCGCCACCATCAGCGCCTACCAGGCGTCCCTGAACAAGATGCGCAACGCCTACCGCAACGCCAATGCCGCCCGCGTGGTGATGAATGGCAATTCGGAAACGGCGCGCAACCTGATCGCGGCCATCACCACACGCGTTGAGCAAATGCCCCTGAGCGACCAGCGCTTCGAACAGTTCCAGGCCATCACCAAGGCCAATGACGAATTCCAGCTCGCGCGCTTCGCCGTCCGTGAATACATCTACAACAGCACCGCGGACGCCGAGCGCGACGCCGCCGCCCAGATGAACGCGGCGATTGCCGCACTGGGCCCTCTGGACAACCATTTCAGCAGCACCCAGGGCGATGCACTGCGCCAGTTGAAAGCCGCCCTGAGCGACTACCGCACCTCCCTGCTGACCTTCAAGGCCGCCGTCGGCGAAGCCGGCCAGGCGCGCAAGGAAATGACCGAACAAGGCGCCCTGATCGTCAGCCAGAGCGAAGAGCTGTACCAGTTCCAGCTCGACCGCCGCGACGAAGAAAGCGTCCAGGCCCGCAGCCTGCAAATGATCAGTACCCTGCTGGCGCTGCTGGTGGGCATCCTGGCCGCGGTGATCATCACCCGCCAGATCACCCGTCCGCTGCGTGAAACCATGACCGTGGTCGAGCGCATCGCGTCCGGCGACCTGACCCAGGACGTGCGCGTTACCCGCCGTGACGAACTCGGCGTGCTGCAACAAGGCATCGGCCGCATGGGCGTGACCCTGCGCGAACTGATCGGCGGCATCCGCGACGGCGTGACCCAGATCGCCAGCGCCGCCGAAGAACTATCGGCCGTCACCGAAGAAACCAGCGCCGGGGTCAACAGCCAGAAGGTCGAGACCGACCAGGTGGCCACCGCCATGCACGAGATGACCGCCACCGTGCAGGAAGTCGCGCGCAACGCCGAAGAAGCCTCGCAAGCCGCAGCCGCCGCCGACGGCGAAGCCCGCGAAGGCGACAAAGTGGTGGCCGAAGCCATCGCCCAGATTGAGCGCCTGGCCAGCGAAGTGGTGCGCTCCACCGACGCCATGAGCGTGCTGCAACAGGAAAGCCAGAAGATCGGCAGCGTCATGGACGTGATCAAGGCCGTGGCCGAACAGACCAACCTGCTGGCCCTGAACGCCGCCATCGAAGCCGCCCGCGCCGGTGAAGCCGGTCGTGGTTTCGCCGTGGTCGCCGACGAAGTCCGCGCCCTGGCGCAACGCACGCAGAAATCCACCGAGGAAATCGAAGGCCTGGTGGCCGGCCTGCAGAACGGCACCCAGCAAGTGGCCAACGTGATGAACAACAGCCGCAGCCTGACCGACAGCAGCGTCGACCTGACCCGCAAGGCCGGTGCCTCCCTGGAGAACATCACCCGCACGGTGTCGAACATCCAGTCGATGAACCAGCAGATCGCCGCCGCTGCCGAACAGCAGAGCGCCGTGGCCGAGGAAATCAGCCGCAGCATCATCAACGTGCGCGACGTCTCGGAACAGACCGCCGCCGCCAGCGATGAAACCGCCGCCTCCAGCGTCGAACTGGCCCGCCTGGGCAACCAGCTGCAAATGATGGTCAGCCACTTCCGCGTCTGACCCTCGCCTTCGCCCCGGGAACAACGAGGCGCCCACAAGGAAGTGGGCCCCATCACCACCGCACAATCACCCCTCCCGCAACACCCCCTGCCGGCCCGCGCCATCCAGCAACGCATCCACCACCGCCCGCGCCATCTCCACCGAATGAATCATCGACCAGATCAAGCCACGCTCAATGCCGCTGGCACTGGTGATCTCATCCGCCGTCTCCTCGGCACACTTGAGCAACAACGACACATGCAACAACGCCTCCTCGGCACTGACCCCGGCGCGCACCGCGAACAACGGCCGACCGTTACCGTCGCGACAACCGAAAGAAACACTGCCGGTTTCCAGCAAAGCACAATGCAAAGGCTCCCCCTCGACACGACTGTCCAGCGCCTGACGAAGGGTTTGATTGGGGATTTCCAACTGAACGATCCGCTCGCGACTGGGCGAAAGCATGGGCGGATCGGGGACGAGCTTTTTCATGGTGGATCCTCTTGGAATGGAGCCACCACCTACCGCTGCTAAACGAATGAGGGTGGCAGCTGTACGCGGGTTAGCAGACCGGTCCAAGAATCCGGCGCACCCGAAGGCGCCCCACGCACAGCCGCCATGACAGCAACCGAAAAAAGCTGGTTGAGCTGACAGCGATACCTGCGTGACTTGGAAGCGAGCTGCTAAACCCGATCACCGAAAAACCGGTGACAAACCCGAGGCTAGACAGCGCCCTTCCCAGACGCAAGCGCCCCGGAGTTTCTCGGAAAAGCCTTACAAAATAAAGCGAAGAGCCTCACTTTCAGACAGCGTCCTACACAACAAAACCTGTCATCCACAGGACCTGATACACACCGTCCCTGTAGCCGCTGCCGAGCCTGCGAGGCTGCGATAGGACCGAAGGTCCTCCAGCGGTCTCAAGATCCTGCGCCCCCTTCGGGGTCGATCGCAGCCTCGCGGGCTCGGCAGCGGCTACAGGGTTCAGCGTCGACCGGCAGGTCGCGTTTGGCTTTGGCTTTGGCTTTTGATCTTGCTCTGGCTTTTGATCCACCCGCCCCATCGGGAGGCTTCGTTCCGGTGTTCATCAGGGGGATGGCGCGCAGCGCCCCTCGACGCAGTCGAGGACATCGTATGGAGGTCGAAGCGAAGCCGACCGGAGTCGATGCCCCCTGATGGACGCCGGAGCGAGGGAACCTGAGCGCAGCGAAGGCCGTACGCAGGGGCAAGCGTTTTTGCTTACTTTTTGCTGGGCCGGCATTCCGGCGTTTGAAAAAAGTGAGTCGCCGTAAGGGCGAAACCGCCAGCCGCCGTTACCGCAGGAATGGATATGTACACCGTCCAAAATCAGCAGCGAGGCCACCACCGAAATCGCGGGCAAGCCTCGCTCCTACAGAAGCACGCTGTACCCCGAGCTACTCGATCCGCCAGATCCGCACCGTGGCGCTCTTCAACTCCAAGGACCACTCCTCTTCCGACAAACGAAGCCGCCGCAGCACCTCCCCCATCTCCGTCTCAGCCACGTAGTCCTTGGCAATCACCAAAACAAGAAACTTATTCCGAACCCCCACCATCCGTTGCAAACGGCGCAGATCCGCAAACACCGACCAGACCACAGACTCACCCGAATCAACCTGCGGAAACCAGAGTCGCCCATCCCCATCCTCTCGAAGAACGGATCGGGTCTCGCCCATCCCCTTGCCCATCAGGCACTTGGCAAAAGACACATCCCCCAGGCATTTCACCTCGGCCGCCATGTCGAGATCTTCCGTGTACAGGTCGACTTTCGTACGTCCTCCGGCCTTACCGCTGGTCCAGATATCCGGATAACCGTGCTGCCAGGCATACAGGCTGAGTTCCGCCTGAATCCAGTGCTCCCGGCAATCGCTCAACTCCAGTACCTGCGCCATGCGCTCGCTGATCGCATCAAAAGCCCCGAGAAAAACCTCCGGCCATACAGGTGTCGTATTCATCTTTGGACTCCGTTCCTGGGGTTGTTGGGGAGCACTTTTCAGGCTCCCCGTAAATTTTCCTACCTCTCGCAGATCGGCCGGCACCCCACAGTCTTGAGTTACCGTGTACACCGCCCAACATTCCCTGCGAGGCTACCACCGTCATCGCGGGCAAGCCTCGCTCCTACAAGACCAGCGTTGCACCCGGGATCACAGGCATTTACCTTTACCCTCAAAAAGCGCGCCCACCGCCAGGAACCCCACCATGCAGCCCCTTGGTTACACCTCGGTCCCACCGCTGCTCAAATACCTGCGCCACGCCGAACACCTCGGCCTGCCCACCGCTCCCGCGCTGCACGCCGCGGGCCTTGCCGCCGAACAACTGAACGACAACAGCCTGCGCCTGCCCGTCGAGGTCCACGAACGCCTGCTGGGGTATTTCTGCCAGCACTCCGGCGACCCGCTGTTCGGCCTCAACGCCGCCCGCTATGTGTTGCCCAACTCCTGGAGCGTGCTCGGCTACATCACCATGAACTGCGCCACACTGGGCGAAGCCATGAGCCGGATCATGCCGTTCGAAAAACTGGTGGGCGACATGGGGGTGAGCCGCATCGAGATGGCCGAGGAGCAGGTCCGCCTGATCTGGAACTGCCGCCTGCCGACCTCCGACACCCGCCGCCAGCTGGTGGAAAATGTGCTCGCCTCCTGGCTGCTCTACGCCCGCTGGATTGCCGATACCCAGCTCTCACCGAGCGCCGTGTGGTTCGAGCACCCGCTGCCGGCCGGCACCACGCTGGAACAATACGAAGCGTTTTTTGCTTGCCCGGTGCTGTTCGAACAGAGCTGCTCGGCCTTGCTGGCGCCGCTGAGTTACCTGCAACTGCCGTTGCGCCAGGCCGATGCCCAACTGCTGCGAACCCTGGAAGAGCACGCCATGAGCCTGATGGCGTCGCTGGAGGAAGCACCGTTGGTGCTGCAGGTGAAGAACGCCCTGCGCCAGTTGCTCAAGGAAGGTTTGCCGCGCAAGGAACAGGTGGCCGATCTGCTGGCGATGTCGCCGCGCACCATGCAACGCCAGTTGCAGCAGGCCGGCACGTCCTACCAGCAGATCCTCGACGACCTGCGCCAGGAACTGGCCGAGCATTACCTGCTGCACAGCGACCTGCCGATCCAGGACATTTCCTATTACCTGGGTTTTACCGAACCACGCTCGTTTCACCGCACGTTCAAGGGGCGGACCGGGATGACGCCGGGGGAGTTTCGGCAGCACCAACGAACACGCTCATCCCTGTAGCCGCTGCCGAGCACAGCGAGGCTGCGACAGGACCGAAGGTCCTCCAGCGATTCCAGGATCCCTGCGCCCCCTGCGGGGTCGATCGCAGCCTCGCTGCGCTCGGCAGCGGCTACAGGGTGCAGGGTGCAGGGTGCAGGTTCAGACGCAGATGGCGTTGGTGAATACCAGCCGATTGCCGAATGGATCGAGCACCGTCATGTCCTGGCTGCCCCAGGGCATGGCCTGGATCTGCGGGTGGGCGAAGCGGTAATCCTTGGCCAGCAACTGCTGCTGGAAGGCTTCCAGTTCGTCGGTCTCGATGCGCAATGCGGAGCCCGGCGTGCTGTCGCCATGGTGCTCCGACAGGTGCAGCACGCACTCCCCGCGCGACACCTGCATATACAGCGGGAAGTTGTCTTCGAAACGGTGCTGCCAGTCGAGCGTGAAGCCCAGGAAGTCGATATAAAACTCCCGCGCCTTGGCCTCGTCGAAGATCCGCAGGATGGGGGTGGTTTTGCCAAAGCTCATTGCGCGACTCCCTGATGAAAGATGTCCACGGTATAGCAGGTGGATGTCAGCACTTCGGCTAGGCCAAGGCTTTCTTTAATATCATCAGGCCATCACTGTGACGGCGTTCACCTATTCGGCGCCGCGCGCCTTCAGCCGTTGAACCCTTCACGCAAATCCCCTTCCCGCGCCAGGAAGCGTCCGTGCCTGCGGCCATTGGCCTGGCCTTCGGCATAGCTGCGCACGCCGTTGACCCACACGCCCTCGATACCCTCGGCGGCCTGTTGCGGACTTTTGAAGTCGGCGACGTCGCGGACCCGCGCCGGGTCGAACAGCACCAGGTCGGCCCAATACCCTTCGCGGATTTCGCCGCGCTGCTTGAGGCCGAAACGCGCCGCCGACAGGCCGGTCATCTTGTGCACGGCGGTGTGCAACGGGAACAGGCCAAGGTCGCGGCTGAAGTGCCCGAGCACCCGCGGGAAGGCGCCCCACAACCGTGGATGGGGGAACGGGTCTTCCGGCAGGCCGTCGGAACCGATCATCGACAGCGGATGGGAAAGGATGCGCCGCACATCGGCCTCGTCCATGCCGTAGTACACCGCGCCGGCCGGTTGCAGGCGCCGCGCGGCGTCCAGCAGGGTCGTGCCCCACTCGGCGGCGATGTCCATCAGGTCGCGGCCGCCCAGTTCCGGGTGCGGGGTGGACCAGGTGATGGTGATGCGAAAAGCATCGGTGACCTGCTTGAGGTCAAGGGTCGAGGAACTGGCCGCGTAGGGGTAGCAGTCGCAGCCCACCGGATGATCTTTCGCCGCCTGTTCCAGGGACGCCAGCAACTGCGGACTGCGCCCCCAGTTACCCGCCCCCGCGCATTTGAGGTGGGAAATGATCACCGGCGCCTTGGCCTGGCGACCGATCAGGAACGCCTCGTCCATGGCCTCCAGCACCGGCTCGAATTCACTGCGCAGGTGGGTGGTGTACACCGCGCCGAAGGCGCTCAGTTCCTCGGCCAGTTGCAGCACCTCGTCGGTCTCGGCCGAGAAGGCGCTGGCGTAGGCCAGGCCGGTGGATAAACCCAGGGCACCGTCTTCCAGGCTGGCGCGCAGTTGCTCGCGCATGGCGGCAATTTCCTCGACCGTGGCGGTGCGATAGAGGTCGTCCAGGTGGTTGCTGCGCAGCGCTGTGTGGCCGATCAGCGCCGCCACATTGACCGCCGGCTGCGCGGCATCCACCGCGTCGCGGTAGTCGCGAAATCGCGGGTAGACGAAGGCCGCCTGGCTGCCCAGCAGGTTCATCGGGTCGGGTGGGTCGGCGCGCAAACTTACCGGCGCGGCACTGATGCCGCAGTTGCCGACGATCACCGTGGTCACGCCCTGGCTGAGCTTGGGCAGCATCTGTGGCTGGCGGATCACCACGGTGTCGTCGTGGGTGTGCACGTCGATAAAACCGGGGGCCAGCACCTGCCCGGCGGCGTCGATTTCTTCAGTGGCGCGGGCGCCTTGCAGGTCGCCGATGCGGGCGATGCGGCCATCGAGCAGGGCGACATCGGCGGGGTAAGCCGGGCGGTCGCTGCCGTCGATCACCAAGGCGTTGCGGATCAGGGTGTCGTAAAGCATGTCAGTCTCCCAGCGGCAGGCAATCGTCGCCGCCGCGGTAATCGTCCAGGGCCAGTTTGATCCGGCGCAGGCGTTCCTGGTTGTCTTCGGGCAGGGCCAGCGCCAGCTCGGTGGCCAGTACATCAATGGCCAGCAGCATGCCGTAGCGCGCGGCCGTGGGTTTGTAGATGAAGGAGGTCTCGGCGCTTTGCAGCGGCAGCAGCACGTCCGCCAGCTGCGCCAGCGGCGAGTCGGCCAGGGTGATGGCGAGCACGCTGGCGCCGTAGCTGCGGGCCAGTTCGACGGTCTCCAGCAATTCGGGGGTGATGCCGGTCAGGGAGCAGGCGATCAACGCGTGTTGCGGGCCCAAAGCCGCGGCGGTCACCCGCATCATCACCGGGTCGTGGCAGGCGGCGATGGGGTAGCCGAGGCGCACCAGGCGCACCTGCAATTCGTCGCTGCACAGGGTGGAACAGCCGCCCATACCGAAGGCGTGGATCATCTGCGCCTTGCCCAGCAAGCGCACCGCGTCGCGAAAGCGCGACTCGTCGAACCCCGCCAGGTGCTGGTGCAGGGTCGACTCGATATCACCGACGATCTGCCGGTAGAAACCCGACTGCTCCGGCGCGTCCGCCGGGTCGAGAAAACGGCTGCCGACCCCGCTGGCCTGGGCCAGTTGCAGGCGCAGGTCGCGCAGGTCGCGACAGCCCACGCTGCGGGCAAAACGCGACAGGGTGGCGGCGCTGACTTCCGCCTGCTGCGCCAGCTCTTCCAGGCTGGCCGAGGCTGCGAAACCGACGTCATCCAGCATCAAGCGGGCGATGCGGCCTTCGCCGGCGCTGAAGGAGTCCTGGCGGGAACGGATCTGGTAGAGGATGTCCATGGGCGGCACCTGGGCTCAAAGCAGTTGGGCAAGACCGACGGTCAGGGCGAAGGCGACCACCGAGATCAGGGTCTCCAGCACCGTCCAGGTCTTGAAGGTCTGGGTCACGGTCATATTGAAGTATTCCTTGATCAGCCAAAAGCCGCCGTCGTTGACGTGGGAGAAGATCACCGAGCCGGCGCCGGTGGCCAGCACCAGCAGTTCCGGGTGGGGATAACCCAGGCCGATGGCCACCGGCGCCACCACCCCCGAGGCGGTGGTCATGGCCACGGTGGCCGAGCCGGTGGCGATGCGCATCAGCGCGGCGAACAGCCAGCCCATCAGCAGCGGCGACAGCTGGAATTCATGGGCCAGGCCGACGATCTGGTCGGTGACCCCGGCGTCCACCAGGATCCGGTTGAGGCCGCCACCGGCGCCTACCAGCAGGGTGATGCTGGCGGTCGGCGCCAGGCATTCGTTGGTGAACCTGAGGATCGATTCGCGGTTGAAACCCTGGGCCAGGCCGAGGGTCCAGAAGCTCAGCAGGGTCGCCAGCAACAGGGCGATCACCGAGTTGCCGATAAACAGCAGGAACTGGTTGAGGCCGCTGCCCGGGGTGGAAATCAGGTTGGCCCAGCCGCCGATCAGCATCAGCACCACCGGCAACAGGATGGTGGCCATGGTGATCGCAAAACTGGGCAGGCGGGTGCGCGGCTCACGGTCGAGGAACTGGCGCGCCAGCGGGTTCTCCGTCGGCAGCTGGATGCGCGGCACGATGAATTTGGCGTACACGGGGCCGGCGATGATCGCCGTGGGAATGCCGATCAGGATCGCGTACAGCAGGGTCTGCCCCACCGACGCCTGATAGGCCTGCACCGCCAGCATCGCTGCCGGGTGCGGCGGCACCAGGGCATGCACCACCGACAGGCCGGCGACCATCGGCAGGCCGACCATCAGGATCGACACGCCGACACGCTTCGCCACGGTGAAGGCGATTGGCACCAGCAACACGAAACCGACCTCGAAGAACAGCGGCAGGCCCACCAGGAAGGCGATGCAGACCATCGCCCAGTGCGCGTTGCGCTCGCCGAAACGGTCGATCAGGGTCCGCGCCACCTGCTCCGCGCCGCCGGACTCGGCCATCATCTTGCCGAGCATGGTGCCCAGGGCCACCACCAGGGCGATGTGCCCCAGGGTCTTGCCGACACCCGCTTCGTAGGCGCCGACCACGCCGGACGGCGGCATCCCGGCCATCAGCGCCAGGCCCACCGAGACCAGGGTGATGACAATGAACGGATTGATCCGGTAACGCGCGATCAGGACGATCAGCGCGATGATGGCGATGGCGGCATAGCCCAGCAGCCAGTAGCCCAATGCAGGTGTCATGCGGTACTCCTCGAAAAAGGGTCACGTCGAATGCTTGTGAAACTCATAAATCATTTCGTGACCGGATTTTCAAACCGCATGAAAGTAATTTTCGTATAGAGACATGCTTTGTCGCGGACAGACAAGTCGTGTCGCGAATAATGAAAATCGACGAGGGGTATTTTCATCCGCTGTAGCGGAAGAGATAGAGCTTCTGGGGGGACAGGTGAAGGTTGAGTGCGGTTCTGTAGGAGCGAGGCTTGCCCGCGATGGCGTCGTTTCTGACACAGCGCGGGGCCCCGATAATCGCGAGCAAGCTTCGCTCCTACAGAAGCTTGCTCGTCCCGGGGGTGATACGGCTGACCCATTGTAGGAGCGAGGCTTGCCCGCGATAGCGTCGTCCCTGACTCACCGCGGTGGCCCAATCGCGAGCAAGCTTCGCTCCTACAAAGGCAGGTTATTTGACGACTTTGCCCACACCGCGCCCACGTGGGTCGGAGGCCGTTTCCAGCTGGCTGCCGGTGACCCGGATCGCCTGGATATCGCCCATCTCCCAGCCCTGGTCTTCCAGGGTGTAGCCCATGGCCTTCAGCTCATCGGCAACCTTGCCGCTGAGCGGCGCATAGGCGTCGAAGTAAATGGTGTCCTTGGGCAGCAACTGGTGATGCACGCGCTGCGCGGCCACGGCTTTTTCCAGCGGCAGGTTGAAGTCGTAGAGGTTGTTCAGCACCTGGAAGATCGAGGTGAAGATCCGCGACCCGCCCGGCGTGCCCAGCACCAGGGTGACCTTGCCGTCGCGGGTCACCAGGCTCGGGCTCATGGACGACAGCATGCGCTTGCCCGGCGCGATGGCATTGGCATCACCGCCGACCACGCCAAAGGCGTTGGCCACCCCGGGCTTGGCACTGAAGTCGTCCATTTCGTCGTTGAGCAGGAACCCCGCGCCCTTCACCACCACGCCGCTGCCATAGTCCCAGTTGAGGGTGTAGGTATTGCTCACCGCGTTGCCGTCGGCATCGACGATGGAGAAGTGGGTGGTCTGGTGCCGCTCCAGGCCCGGGCGGACTTTTTCGGTGGGCGAGATGGCCGTCGGGTTGATCTCGGCGGCGCGTTTTTTCAGGTAGGCCGGGTCGGTCAGTTGCTTGACCGGCACCTCGGAGAACGCCGGGTCGCCGAGGTAATCGGCGCGGTCGGCGAACACGCGCTTTTCGATTTCCGCCAGCAGGTGGATGTACTTGGCCGAGTTCAGCTCGACGCCCTTGAAGTCCGCCGTGCGCTCTTCCTTGATGGTCATCAGCTGCGCCAAGGCCACGCCGCCGGAGCTGGGTGGCGGCGCGGTGTACAGGGTATTGCCGCGCCAGTTGACCTGCAGCGGCTCACGCCAGGCGACCTTGTAGTCCTGCAGGTCCTGCTTGGTGATCAGGCCTTTGTCGGCCTGCATCTGCGCCACCAGCAGGTCGGCGGTCTTGCCTTCGTAGAATTCCTTGACGCCCTGGTCGGCGATGCGCTCCAGGGTCGCGGCCAGCTCTGGCTGGCGGAAGGTTTCGCCGGATTTCATGCTGCCGAAATAGTCGCCGAAGTTGGTGCTGTCCTTGAACAGCTTCAGCGCGTCCTCGCGGTACTGGTACTGCTTGTCGGCGACCTTGAAGCCGTTTTTCGCATAGCCCACCGCCGGGGTGATCAGCTCGCTCCAGGGTAGCTTGCCGAACTTCTTGTGCGCTTCCCACAGGCCCATCACCGTGCCCGGCACCCCCGCGGCGCGCGCGCCGACCAGGCTGAGGTTCTCGATGACCTCGCCTTTTTCGTTCAGGTACATGTCACGGGTCGCGGCCTTGGGCGCGGTTTCGCGGTAGTCGAGGAAGTAGGGTTTGCCGTCGATGAACAGGGTCATGAAACCGCCGCCGCCAATGTTGCCAGCCTCGGGGTAGGTCACCGCCAGGGTGAAGGCGGTGGCGACCGCGGCATCCACCGCGTTGCCGCCCTTCTTGAGAATCTGCGCCGCGACGTCGGCGCCATACTGGTTCGGCGCGGCGACCGCGCCACCTTCCAGCAACGCGGCGAAGGCCGGCGAGCTGGCGGCGATGGCCGCTGTCAGAGCCAGGGTCTTAAACAGAACAATGCGCATAAGGTCCGTCCTTTTATTGTTTTTTGGCAGGTCGAACGATAGGGGCAAGATCGGGGGCGGAGCAATCGGCAAATAAAAACGGCCGCTTGAAGCGGCCGTCTGGCGAGGGGAGGAGTGACGGTGGCGACGGTGCCGCGCTTGAGGTCGTCACGACCGTACCGGTCGATCGTGGCCCGAGCCTGCAGCAGCGGCTACAGGATCACGCTGCCCGTGTAGCCGCTGCCGAGCCTGCGAGGCTGCGATCGGCAACGCCGTTGCCGCAAAACCTGAATCCGCGAACTGCCTGGAAAAAAGCGCCAGCCGGTTTACGACGGCTACGCCGCCGAGCGCAGCCTCGCTGGCGCTCGACAGCGGCTACAGGGATAGCGGCTCAGACCATCTCGTGGCGAATCCACTCCAGCACCGAGGTGCGCCGCGGTACCCAGCCCAGCCGTTCGCGGGCGTTCTTGCCGCGCACGCGGCTGTTGGAGCCCAGGCCGTAGTTGGCCATCTCGTAGCCCCACTCGGCTTCGGCGTCGGCCAGCGGCCAGTCCTGCGGCGCGCCGAGGTGCAGGGCCTGGGCCATGGCGGTGGTCATGTCGATGAACGAGGCTTCACCGCTTTCGACGAAGTAGAAGGTGCCCGGGATGTTGCGGGTCAGCGCCAGCAGGTACAGCGCCACC
This sequence comes from Pseudomonas sp. B3G-3, assembly GCF_028640915.1. Taxonomy (NCBI): domain Bacteria; kingdom Pseudomonadati; phylum Pseudomonadota; class Gammaproteobacteria; order Pseudomonadales; family Pseudomonadaceae; genus Pseudomonas; species Pseudomonas sp. B3G-3. The sequence continues at coordinate 36,029 of NZ_JAQZAB010000131.1, forward strand.
ACGTCTTCGATATGCACGTTGGACCAGATGTTCTGCCCCGGACCGACATGCCGCACCACGCCACTGTTGCGCGCCTGCTTGAGCAGCCGCGGCAGCTGCACGCTGTCGCGTTTCACCCCGAGGCTGTGGCCGTAGATCAGGGTATTGCAGAGCACCGCCGAGTTGACCCCGTCCCTGGCCGCGGCCAGCACCAGGTTGTCGATGGCCACGCGCGCGGCCTTGTCGACGGTGGGCTCTGGCAGGTTGTTTTCCTGATAGACGACTTCGCTGACCTTGCCGCCCGAAGCGTCGCCGACAATGCTCGAACCGCTGGTGTGCAGGAAGACTTTATTGGAGCCCTTGAGGGCCGCGATCAGGACTTCCACCGCGCCACGATGGTCGCTGCTGGCGGCGTTGATCACCGCGTCGGCGGCACGCGCCTGTTCGGTCAGCACGGCGCTGTCGTCCAGGCTGCCGAGCACCGGCTTGATGCCCAGGGCAGTGAGTTCGGCGGCCTGTTCGGCGCTGCGCACCAGGCCGGTGACTTGATGGCCGGCCTGGACCAGGCCGGTGGCGATGGAGCCGCCGATAAAACCCGCGGCGCCGGTAACGAATACATTCATGGAGAAACTCCCTGGGTGGATAAGTGATGGCGCCAGTATCGGCGGGCGACTCCTGCCGAAACAGGCAGGCTGGCCCAAATCACTCTTGCGCAGGGATCACGAATAAGGGATCAGCCTTCCCACGGGAATTGATCGCTGCAGGAGCTGGCTTGCCAGCGATGGCATCTGCCCGGGCGGTGCAAGGCAAGCCGGCTCCTCCTACAGCAGAAAGGCCTCAGCCTTCGAACAGCGGGTTGGCGTAATCGGCCAGCTTGCCCTGGATAAAGTCGAGGAAGCACTGGATGCGCAGAGCCAGCTGCGAGTTGCGGTAGTAGACGGCGTTGATCGGCTGGCGATAGCCGCTGTTGAACTCCGAGAGGATCGGCGTGAGGCGCCCGGCGCGGATGTCGTCGATGGTCATGAAGTGCGACAGGCAGGCAATGCCCTGCCCTTCCAGCGCCAGGTGGCGCACCGTCTCACCGCTGGAGGCGCTGATGCCCGGCTGGATCGGCCAGCGGTCGCCGTGCACATGGCGCAACGGCCAGTGGTTGAGGGTTTCGGTCTGGGTGAAACCCAGCAAGGTATGTTCGCTCAGCTCGGCCACGGTGCCGGGTGTGCCGTGCTGCTTCAGGTAGGCGGGGCTGGCGAGGATATGCAGCGGGCTGCAACCGAGCGAGCGCGCATGCAGGGTCGAGTCCGCCAGGGTGCCGATGCGGATCGCGATATCGGTGCTCTGTTCCAGCAGGTCGATGATCAGGTCGTTGCTGTTGAGCTCCAGCTGGATGTCCGGGTACAGGCTACGGAACTCGGCGATGTAGGGCACGATGGCGTGCAGCATGAACGGCGAGGCGGCGTTGATCCGCAAGCGCCCGGATGGGGTCTGCTGGCGGGACGACAGGCGTTCTTCGAGTTCGTCCATCTGGTCGAGGATCAGCTTGGCCTGCTCGAAGAAGTACTTGCCCTCTTCGGTCAGGTCCATGCGCCGCGTGGTGCGGTTGATCAGCGTGGTATCGAGCTTGGCTTCCAGGCGCGACAGGGTGCGGCTGACCGCCGACGGCGTCTGCCCGACCTGCTCGGCCGCCGCGGAAATCGAACCGCATTCGATGACGCAGACGAAGATCTGGAGTTCGTCGGATCTGGCTTTCACGTAAGTCCTCTATCTCGGTTGGGCGCCCTGTAGCCGCTGCCGCAGGCTGCGATAAGGCCGAAGGCCTTCAGCGATCTCACGACCTTGCGCCCCCTTCGGTGGCGATCGCAGCCTGCGGCAGCGGCTACAGGTCCCACATCGGGCTCGCGGCACGCCACCGATAGTAGCCGGATTTACGCGGGGAGGTTGAACACCGCCTTGAGGTGTTCTTCGTAGCGCTGCACATCGGCTTCGATGTTCGGCCGCTTCATCACGTCGACGCAAAGGAAGGTCGGCAGGCCGCGCATGCCGAGGAACTGGTTGGCCTTGTGGAACGGGAAGTACACCGCGTCCACGCCCTTGGCTTCGAAGAAGTCGGTCGGGTCGTCGAAGGCTTGCTGCGGCGCGTTCCAGGTCAGCGACAGCATGTACTGCTTGTCGTGGATCAGGCCGCCGCTGCCGTATTTCTGCGAGGCGTCGGAGCGGGTGCGGCCGTCGCTGGCGTAGAGGCTGCCGTGGCCCTCGGTGAAGACTTCGTCGATGTACTTTTTCACGATCCAGGGCGCGCCCATCCACCAGCCCGGCATCTGGTAGACGATCACGTCGGCCCAGAGGAACTTGGCCACTTCTTCCTTGATGTCGTAGCCCTCGTCGATGTGGGTGACTTTGACGTCCACGCCGCCACGGTCCAGCACCGACACCGCGGCTTCATGCAGGGTCGCGTTGTAGCGGCCGTCGGAGTGGGCGAACTTCTTGCCACCGTTGAGCAACAGTACTTTTTTCATGATCCAGCCTCATCAGGGACAACCCTTTGGCGCTGCGCTGCAGGGCCGGGTCGAGAAGATTAAAAACGATGGGGCGGAGAATATCGTTGAAAGACGATATGAATAAGCGCGATCCAGGCAAAAAACATTTGACCAATACGCACGAATAGGCGGCGGATTCGTGTCGTAGAATTTTTAAAACTCCCTTACCCAGGAACCGCCCCATGTCCGAACAGCACGGCTTTATCCTCCACGCCAAGACCCGCCCGGAAATGTCCGAGGCCTTCGAAGCGCTGTTTCGCGCCTATGTCGAGCCAAGCCGCGCCGAGCCCGGCTGCATCGAGTACCACATGCTGCGCGACCAGCAGGACCCGAGCCTGTTCATCTTCTACGAGATCTGGGAATCCCAGGCGCACCTGGACGTGCACTCCAACCTGCCGCACATGAAGGCGTTCTTCGACAAGCGCATGGATTACCTGGAACGCGACTTCGATATCCGCCGTATCGACATGCTCAGCCCGTCGTCCGCTAGCCGCTGATCAGCAGGTGAGTACCAAGCAGGCCCAGGCCGCTGAAAAACACCCGTTTGAACAGCACGGCGCTGATGCGCTGGCGCAACGCCTGGCCCAGCCACATGCCGAGCAGGGCCGGGATCAGCGCCAGCAGCGAGGCGCTGAGCTCGCCGCCACCCAGGGCACCGCGCCAGTACAGGCCGGCCGCCAGGGCCAGGGTCGAAACGGTGAACGACAGCCCCAGGGCCTGCACCAGTTCATCCTTGTGCAGCCCCAGCGCCTGCAGATAAGGCACCGCCGGAATCACGAACACCCCGGTGGCCGAGGTGATGACGCCCGTCACCAGGCCACAGGCCGGGCCCAGCCAGGCTTCCATTCGCGGCCGCAGCCGCAGGGTTGGCAGCAGCAGTCCGCTCAGGGCATAGAGCAATAACGCCGCCCCCAGCGCCCGTACTACCCAGCGCCCGCCGTCGATGCCCAACCACAGGCTGCCCAGGCCGGTGCCGATAAAGATCGCCAGCAGCATCGGCCACAAGCGCTTGAGCAAGCCTCGCAAATGCCCGCCAAACGCCAGTTGCCAGACATTGGTCAGGGTCGCCGGAATGATCAGTAAGGCCGCAGCCTGCGTCGGCGCCATAGCCAGGCCGAGCAGGCCCATGGCGATGGTCGGCAGGCCGAGGCCGATCACACCCTTGATCATGCCGGCCAGGACAAAGGTGCCGATCACCAGCAGGGACAGGAGCAAACCGAGGTTCTGGTAAAACGCGAGGGAAGTGTTCATGGCGCTATCCTGCGCCGGCGGCGGTGGGCTGAAAATCTGCCATATACTGAGGCAGCCTCTTGATTGGCGAGAGGCTGGAGATTTTCAGTGGCTGTGGTGGCCCTATCGCGGGCAAGCC
>NZ_JAQZAB010000131.1:39960-79960 GCF_028640915.1 Pseudomonas sp. B3G-3
GGCCAGGCGGCCTACACCGACATCGTCGCCTGAGTCATTGCGGTAAAGTAAAGGAAGGAGTAGCCGCGCAGCGGCGCTTTCAAGGGACCCGCCCCATGCACTTCGACCTGACCGACCTGCGCCTGTACCTGAACATCCTCGACGCCGGCAATATCACCGCCGGCGCCAGCCGCAGCCATTTGTCCCTGGCCGCCGCCAGTGCGCGAATCCGCGCCATGGAAGCGTCCCTGGGCACCGAATTCCTCCAGCGTGGCCGCCGTGGCGTCAGCCCGACGCCCGCCGGCAAGGCCCTGGCCCAGCATGCGCGCGGCCTGCTGCAACAGGCCGAACACCTGCGCCAGGACCTGGCCGAATACGCCCGGGGCGTCAAAGGCCAGGTGCGCCTGTTGTGCAACACCACGGCGATCACCGAATACCTGCCGGAGCCGCTGGCGGACTTTCTCTGCGCCCACCCCAACCTGGATATCGACCTGCAGGAACTGCCCAGCCTGCGCATCACCCACGCCCTGCGCCAGGGCGCGGCGGACCTGGGGATAGTGTCCGACGCGGTGGATACCCAGGACCTGCAGACCCAGGCCTTTCGCGACGACCCGCTGGTGCTGGTCCTGCCCGCCCAGCACCCGCTGGCGGACGGTCGGGCGGTGAGTTTCAGCGACAGCCTGCACCACGACTATGTCGGCCTCGCCGCCCACAGCGCCCTGGCCGTGTACCTGGAAGAACAGGCCTTGCACCTGGGACTGCGGATGCCGATCCGCATTCGCGCCGACGGCTTCGACGGGGCGATGCGCATGGTCGCCCGGGGCGCCGGGCTGGCGGTGGTGCCCCGGGCCGCCGTCGAACGCCGGGGGCCGGATGCCTCGCTCACAGTGCTGCCGCTGATGGAGGCCTGGGCGCAACGCAAGTTGCTGCTGTGCGCCCGGAATTTCGAGCAGTTGCCCGCCTATGCCAAGGCCCTCCTAGAAACCCTGGGGCAACTGTAGGAGCAGCCGGTCGACGCTCGATTGCTCGCGATGGCATCCGCCGAAGCACAACGGTGGATGGCCGCTGCGCGGATCGCGAGCAAGCTTCGCTCCTACAGGTTTGGGGTCAGACCTTGGACGGGGTCAGCTCGGCGGCTCGGGGTTTTCTGAAGCAGGCGAAGTAGACCGCCGTCAGGATCGCCAGGAAGGGCACGCCGAACACCAGGGTCATCTTGAAGGCCTCGGTGAAGTAGGTGGTGATCATCACCGCGCCCATCAGCACCAGGCCCAGCAGTGTGCTCCAGGGGAACAGGCGCATGCGGAACGACAGCGGCTGCTCGCCATGGCGCTGGTGGTAACGGCGGAAGCAGTAGTGGGTGAGAAAGATCATGAACCAGGTGAAGATCGCGCCGAACATCGAGATCGCCATCATCAGGGTGAACGAGCTTTCCGGGTACAGCACGTTGATCAGGGTCGCCAGGCCGATGCCGGAACTGGACAGCAGCAAGGCGTTCAACGGGATGCCGCTCTTGCTCAGGGCGCCCATGGACTTCGGTGCATAACCGCCGCGGGACAGGCTGAACATCATGCGCGTGGTGATGTACAGCTGGCTGTTCATCGCCGACAGCGCAGCGATCAGGATCACGAAGTTCATCACCCCGGTGGCGCCGGGAATGCCGATGGTCTGCATCACCGTGACGAACGGGCTCTGCGCCTTGCCGGCCTGGACCCAGGGCACGATGGCCAGCATCAGCGCCAGGGTCAGCAGGTAGAACACCACCAGCCGTACCATGGTCGCGCGGAAGGCCTTTTTCACCGCCCGCTGCGGGTCCTCGGCCTCGCCAGCGGCCACCGCGATCATCTCCACGCTCAGGTAGCTGAAGATCGAGACGATCACCGCGATCCACATGCCCTGCACGCCATTGGGGAAAAAGCCGCCGTGGGCGCTGTAGTTGTGCAGGCCGTAGTCGGCATTGCCGGAGCCGAACACCACGTACACCGCAAGAATGATGAAGCCGACGATGGCGGCGATCTTGATGGTGGAGAACCAGTACTCGAAGTTGCCGAAGGTTTTCACGCTGATGGCGTTGAGCAGGATCAGCACGCTGGAGAACGAGACGATCCACACCCATTCCGGCACGTGGGCGAACCAGTACTTCATGTACATGGCGATGGCCGTGACCTCGGCGCCGACCGCCAGGACGATGGCCGCCCAGTAGGCGTAGCGCACCAGGAACCCGGCCAGCGGGCTGATGTAGAACTCGGCGTAGGCGCCGAAGGAACCGGAGGTGGAATGGGCCACGGTCATTTCCGCCAGGCAGCCCATCAGCAGCAGGGTGATCAGCGCGCCGATGGCGTAGCTGAGCAGCACGCTGGGGCCGGCGTAACCGATGGCGTAGGCACTGCCCATGAACAGCCCGGTGCCGATTGCCCCGCCGATGGCGATCATGCTCATCTGGCCGGCCGTGAGCTGGCGGCGCAAGCCCTGTTCACGGTTGGAAATCGCTGCAAAACCCTTGTTGGTCGTGGTCACGTTCATCAGCCTCTTATTATTGTGTGCACGCGTTGATCGGTGTCGCGAGCCGTCCCTGGCCGGTTCTGATATCACCCTGTAGCCGCTGGCGCAGCCTGCGATCGAGGCCGCAGGACTCGCATTCCCAGGCGCCGCGGTCTATCCGGCAGACCATGGACTCAGGATTTGCGACGGCTGCGCCGCCGATCGCAGCCTGCGGCAGCGGCTACAGGTAGCGGGTTTCAGGTCACGCTGTGGCGGATCTGGAACTGCGGCTGGGCCCAGGTTTTTTCGTCGAGGATTTCACCGAGGATCTGCACCGCGTCCCAGACTTCGCTGAAGCGGGTGTACAGCGGCGTGAAGCCGAAGCGCATGATCCGCGGTTCGCGGTAGTCGCCGATCACGCCCCGGGCAATCAGGGCCTGGATCACCGCATAACCTTCGGGGTGCTCGAAGCTGACATGGCTGCCGCGCTTGTCGTGTTCGCGCGGGGTGACCAGCTTCAGGCCATGGGCCGCGCAGCGCTGCTCCACCAGTTCGATGAACAGATCGGTCAGGGCCAGGGACTTGCGGCGCAGGCTGGCCATGTCGGTCTGTTCGAAGATCTCCAGGCCGCACTCGACCATGGCCAGCGAAGTGATCGGCTGGGTGCCGCACAGGTAGCGGGCGATGCCGCTGCTCGGCCGGTATTGCGCTTCCATGTCGAACTGCCGCGCATGGCCGAACCAGCCGGACAGCGGCTGCTTGACCAAGTCGCAGAGCGCCGGCGAGACCCAGGCGAAGGCCTGGGAGCCCGGGCCGCCGTTGAGGTACTTGTAGGTGCAGCCGATGGCGTAGTCGGCGCCGGCCTGCTTCAGGTCCACCGGCACCGCGCCGGCGGAGTGGGCCAGGTCCCACAGGCTCAGCGCGCCACATTCATGGGTCAGCGCGGTCACCGCCGGCATGTCGTGCATGTAGCCAGTCTTGTAGTTGACGTGGGTGAGCATGACCACCGCGGTGTCTTCGCCAATGGCCTGGGGCAGCTCCTCGGGGCTGTCCACCAGGCGCAGGGAATAACCCTGCTGCAGCATCTCGGTCAGGCCTTCGGCGATGTACAGGTCAGTGGGAAAGTTGCTGCTCTCGCTGACGATCACCCGCCGCTGCGGCGCCTTGAGCGCCTGCACGCGCAAGGCCGCGCTGAGCACCTTGAACAGGTTGATCGAGGTGGTATCGGTGATCACCACTTCGTTGGCATCGGCGCCGATCAGTTTGGCCAGGCGGTCGCCGAGGCGCTGCGACAGGTCGCGCCAGCCGGCGGTGTTCCAGCTGCGGATCAGGCCATTGCCCCACTCCTCGGCAATCACCTGCTGCGCCCGTTGCAGGGCCGCCACCGGGCGCGCGCCGAGGGAGTTGCCGTCGAGATAGATCACCCCATCGGGCAGCGCGAACTGGTGGCGCAGCGGCGCCAGCGGGTCCTGTGCGTCGAGGGCCAGGCAGTGGTTTCTTGTTGTCATGGGAGGTCCTGTTTTCACTATGGCATGCGGCAACGCACGCGATGCCGAGGGAGGTATCGGCGGCTGCACGGTGAAGAAATAATGAACGAAGCCCTGGAGAATTTTCGTGCAAAATGCGCAACGAGAGCGGCACAGCCTCGAAGATTATTCGACTACAACTTAAAAAAACGCGGATAAATGCCAACCATGATTCTCGACTCGACAGACCTGCGAATCCTGCACTTCCTGCAACAGGACGGCCGTATCAGCAACCAGGAGCTGGCGGAGAAAGTCGCCCTCTCGCCCTCGGCCTGCCTGCGGCGCCTGCGCCTGCTGGAGGGCGAAGGCATCATCAGCGGCTATCGCGCGGTACTCAACGCCGAGCGCCTGGGGATAGAGCTGGAGGCCATCGTCCATGTGTCGCTGCGCCAGGACGTGGCGGACTGGCACGAGACCTTTATCAAGAAGGTCCAGCAGTGGCCGGAAGTGGTCACCGCCTATGTGATCACCGGCGCCAGCAACTATGTGCTGCGGGTCCAGGCGCGCAACCTCAAGCACTTCTCGGATTTCATCGTCAATCACCTGAATCGCACGTCCGGGGTCACTGACATCCGCTCGGAAATCGTCCTGCAGAAAATCAAGGAACAGGACGGCCTGCTCGACCTGGTGCTGCGCAAGTAAAACGGCTGGCCTGTGGGGTACAGGCCCTAGAAACCGCCCAGGCGCCGCGCATCGTGGCGCTGCAAGGTGACGCTGGGCGACTCGCCGAACAGCTTGCGGTACTCGGCGGAGAACCGCCCCAGATGGCTGAAGCCCCAGCCCAGGGCGATTTCGGAAATGGTCCGCGCCGAGCCGTGTTCGAGGATCTCCTGGCGCACCGCGTTGAGCCGGTACTTCTTCAGGTAGACCATTGGCGACAGGGCGAAATACTTCTTGAAGGCCTCGAACAGCTTGAAGCGCGAGACCCCGGCGGCGGCTTCCAGGTCCTCCAGGCACAGCGGCTCGCGGGCGTTGGCGTGAATGTACTGGCGGGCGCGGACCAGGTAGTGGGGCAACTTGACCTCCAGCACCTCGCGCAGCTCCGCCGAGTAGTTGTTCGGCTGGGCCAGGATCAGGCCCTTGATCAAGGAGCTTTCCAGATCGCGAGTGAAGGCCAGCTGTTCGTACAGCTCGCTGCTGCGCTCCAGTTCGGCGATGAAATAGCGCGCCATGCGCCACCAGGACGCCGACGCCCCTTCCACCGCATCCATCACCGCCTCGAAGCGCAGCGGCGCTTCCGGTGGCCGTTGCAGCAAGGCCTCCAGCGCTTCGCTCATGGCCGCCCGGGTAATCACCACCTGGACTTTGCGGCAGTCGCCGGAGATCGCCAGCATCTGGCTTTCGTTGGGCGCGATGATCACCCCTTGGTCGCGGTTGGAACGCAGCAGCCGGCCGTCCTTGCTCAACTCCTGATCGCCGCTCAGCGGCAGGCTCAGGCTGTAGCTGCTGAAGCGCTCGGCGTCTTCGATATCGATGGTGACGTCGGTGCCGTATTCGATGGTGCCCAGGGTGGTGGCCCGCGACTTGAACACGTTGGCGCTGTGGTGAAAGCGGATGCGCTCGGGGGTGCTGGTCTCGAGCCGGTGCGGCCCGCAAATGCCGGACATCCAGCTTCTCGCCCCCTCGAGGTCGTAGCGATCGATACGAATATCGCGAAACTGCGAATCAGCCTTGCTATTCATCACGGCGCACCCACGGCAATATTTTTTTGCGCGCTCTGACGGCGCGTCTGATTTGAAGTACTGACCTGCAAGAGCAAGTTTTGCGCCACCGCCCGGGACTGCCAACCGGCTGGATAGCAATCGCCAACTAAGTGGATAGAGCCCATCCACCCGGTGCGCAAAACCCACGCAAGACTGCGCCAAACAGTAGCTCATCGCGACATCGCGGTGCAGCCGTTGATCGCCTGGGGCGCCGGCCGTGGGTATTCAGCCCCCAGGTGTTACCCCCCGCGCCCGCAGGAGCGAGGCTTGCCCGCGATGGGTACGGCGCGCTTTGGCGGATGCACCGCGTGATCCTTTATCGCGAGCAAGCTTCGCTCCTACAGAAGCCCTCAGCGCCATTCAATTTTATGGATGGCCTTGGCCGACTAAGCGGATAGCCACCCCTGCCCCGCACTCCCTCTAATGCACCCACTGATTGGCCTGAATAAAACCGTCTCTATAAAAAGGTACTCACTCATGAGTGGTGCAAGAAACACAGAACAATGGAAAAACTTCATCGACGGCTGCCTGGACTTTCGTCCGGACGACGGCGTATTCCGCATCGCCCGGGACATGTTCACCGAGCCCGAGCTGTTCGACCTGGAGATGGAACTGATCTTCGAGAAGAACTGGATCTACGCCTGCCACGAAAGCGAGCTGGCCAATAACCACGACTTCGTGACCCTGCGCGCCGGGCGCCAGCCGATGATCATCACCCGCGACGGCGAAGGCCGGCTCAACGCGCTGATCAACGCCTGCCAGCACCGCGGCACCACCCTGACCCGGGTCGGCAAGGGCAACCAGTCCACCTTCACCTGCCCGTTCCACGCCTGGTGCTACAAGAGCGACGGGCGCCTGGTGAAGGTCAAGGCGCCGGGGGAATATCCCGAGGGCTTCGACAAGGCCACCCGCGGCCTGAAGAAGGCCCGCATCGACAGCTACAAGGGCTTTGTCTTCATCAGCCTCGACATCCACGCCGACAACTCCCTGGAGGACTTCCTCGGCGATGCCAAGGTGTTCTTCGACATGATGGTCGCCCAGTCGCCCACCGGTGAACTGGAAGTCCTGCCCGGCAAGTCCGCCTACACCTACGACGGCAACTGGAAACTGCAGAACGAGAACGGCCTCGACGGTTATCACGTGAGCACCGTGCACTACAACTACGTGGCCACGGTGCAGCACCGCCAGCAGGTCAACAGCGAAAACGGCGGCGCCAGCGCCACCCTCGACTACAGCAAGCTCGGCGCCGGCGACGCCAACACCGACGACGGCTGGTTCGCCTTCAACAACGGCCACAGCGTGCTGTTCAGCGACATGCCCAACCCGTCGGTGCGCTCCGGCTACGCCACCATCATGCCGCGGCTGGTGGAAGAGTACGGCCAGGAAAAGGCCGAATGGATGATGCACCGCCTGCGCAACCTCAACATCTACCCGAGCCTGTTCTTCCTCGACCAGATCAGCTCGCAGCTGCGGATCATCCGCCCGCTGGCCTGGAACAAGACCGAGATCATCAGCCAGTGCATCGGGGTCAAGGGCGAGTCCGACGCCGACCGGGAAAACCGCATCCGCCAGTTCGAGGACTTCTTCAACGTCTCGGGCATGGGCACCCCCGACGACCTGGTGGAATTCCGCGAAGCCCAGCGCGGCTTCCAGGGCCGTCTGGAACGCTGGAGCGATATCTCCCGCGGCAGCCACCGCTGGGCAACCGGGCCGACCCGCAACAGCGAGGCCATCGGCATCCAGCCGGCCATGACCGGTACCGAATTCACCCACGAAGGGCTGTACGTCAACCAGCACCGCAACTGGCAGAAATTCCTCCTCGACGGGCTGGCCAGACAATCCCTGAAACTGCGTGAGGTGTGAACATGAGTGCGCAACTGCAATACCGTATCGAGCAGTTTTTCTACCGCAAGTCCGAGCTGTGCGACGCCCAGGACTGGGACGCCTACCTTGAGCTCTTCGACCCGCAGAGTGAGTTCCACCTGCCGCAGTGGGATTCCGAGCATGTCTACACCACCGACCCGAAACGCGGCATGTCGCTGATCTACTACGCCAACCGCTCGGGCCTGGAAGACCGGGTGTTCCGTATCCGCACCGGCAAGGCCGCCTCGACCATTCCGATGCCGCGCACCCTGCACAACATCAGCAACGTGCGGATCGCCGAGCAGGCCGATGGCAACCTGCAAGTGCGGCTGAACTGGCACACGCTGTTCTATCGCCTGGCCACCGCCGAGCAGTTCTTCGGCCATGCCACCTACAACCTCAAGCCCCACGGCGACAGCTGGCTGATCACCCGCAAGCATGTGCTGCTGCTCAACGACACCATCAACTCGGTGCTCGATTTCTACCACCTCTGACGGAGACCGGGCATGAACCACAAGGTCGCGTTCAGCTTTGCCGATGGCAAGACGCTGTTCTTCCCTGTACACGCCAACGAAATACTGCTCGACGCCGCCCTGCGCAACGGCATCAAGATCCCCCTCGACTGCCGCGAAGGCGTCTGCGGCACCTGCCAGGGCCGCTGCGAATCCGGCACCTACAGCCAGGACTACGTGGACGAGGAAGCCCTCTCCAGCACGGACCTGGAGCAGCGCAAGATGCTCAGTTGCCAGACCCGGGTGCAGTCCGATGCCACCTTCTACTTCGACTTCGATTCCAGCCTGTGCAGCGCCGCGGGGCCCGCACAGCTGGGCGGCACGGTCAGCGAAGTGCGCCAGGTCTCCGACAGCACGGCGATCCTGCAACTGCAGCTCGACCAGACAGCGCTGGACTTCCTGCCGGGGCAATACGCCCGGCTGTCGGTCCCCGGCACGTCGAGCAAGCGCTCCTACTCGTTCGCCAACCGCTCGGGCAGCCAGCAGCTGCAATTCCTCGTGCGCCTGCTACCCGACGGGGCCATGAGCAACTACATCCGCGAACGTTGCCAGGTCGGCGACCGTATCGAACTGGAGGCGCCGCTGGGCGCCTTCTACCTGCGCCATATCGTCCGGCCGCTGGTGCTGGTGGCCGGAGGCACCGGGTTGTCGGCGCTGCTGGCGATGCTCGAACAGCTGGTCGCCGACGGCTGCACCCAGCCGGCGCACCTGTACTACGGGGTGCGCAACGTCGCCGACCTGTGCGAAACCGCGCGTATCGAGGCTTATGCCGACCAACTGCCGGGCTTTCGCTACACTGCGGTGATCAGCGAGCCGGCGGCGGACTGGCCGGGCAAGCGTGGTTACATCGCCGAGCATTTCGATTGCAGCGAACTGCGCGATAGCCCGGTGGACATGTACGTCTGCGGACCGCCACCGATGGTCGAGTCGATCAAGAACTGGCTGCAAGATCAGCAACTTGAGAGCGTTCAGCTGTATTACGAGAAGTTCACCGAGAGTAATATCTGATCCGTCCGCCGTCAGCCGCGATCTGGCCGCGAACACGGACAGATCCGATAACAATGAGAAGAGAGCGTGATTAGTGGATGAAATCCTGAAACCCGGCGAACTCAAGCGTGGCTTGAAGAACCGCCATATCCAGCTGATTGCCCTGGGCGGGGCGATCGGCACCGGACTGTTCCTTGGCTCTGCCGGCGTGCTCAAGTCCGCCGGCCCTTCGATGATCCTCGGTTATGCGATTGCCGGGTTCATCGCCTTCCTGATCATGCGCCAGCTCGGCGAAATGATTGTCGAGGAACCGGTGGCCGGGTCCTTCAGCCACTTCGCGCACAAATACTGGGGCGGTTACTTCGGCTTTCTCGCCGGCTGGAACTACTGGGTGCTCTACGTGCTGGTGGGCATGGCCGAACTCACGGCCGTGGGCAAGTACGTGCAGTTCTGGTGGCCGGAAATCCCCTCCTGGGTCAGCGCGGCGGTGTTCTTCGTGCTGGTCAACCTGATCAACATGATGAACGTGAAGTTCTTCGGCGAAGCCGAGTTCTGGTTCGCCATCATCAAGGTGGTGGCCATCATCGGCATGATCGCCCTGGGCTGCTACATGCTGGCCAGCGGCAGCGGCGGCCCGCAGGCCGCGGTGAGCAACCTGTGGAGCCACGGCGGGTTCTTCCCCAATGGCGGCACCGGCCTGCTGATGGCCATGGCCTTCATCATGTTCTCCTTCGGCGGCCTGGAGCTGGTGGGCATCACCGCCGCCGAGGCCAGCGAGCCACGCAAGGTGATCCCCAAGGCGATCAACCAGGTGGTGTACCGGGTGCTGATCTTCTACGTCGGCGCTCTCACCGTGCTGCTGTCGCTGTACCCCTGGGACCAGTTGCTGCAGACCCTCAACGCTTCCGGCGACTCCTACAGCGGCAGCCCGTTCGTGCAGATCTTTGCCCTGATCGGCAGCGACACCGCGGCGCACATCCTCAACTTCGTGGTCCTGACCGCGGCGCTGTCGGTCTACAACAGCGGCGTGTACTGCAACAGCCGCATGCTCTACGGCCTGGCCGAACAGGGCGACGCGCCCAAGGCGATGATGAAGCTGAACAAACAGGGGGTGCCATTGCTGGCCCTGGGCGTCTCGGCGCTGATCACCCTGCTCTGCGTGGTGGTCAACTACCTGGCGCCGCAGGAAGCGCTGGAGCTGCTGATGGCCCTGGTTGTCGCGTCCCTGATGATCAACTGGGCACTGATCAGCCTGACCCACCTGAAGTTCCGCAAGTCCATGGGCCAGCAAGGCATAGTGCCGTCGTTCAAGACCTTCTGGTTCCCGTTCAGCAACTACCTGTGCCTGGCCTTCATGCTGATGATCGTCAGCGTGATGCTGATGATTCCCGGGATCCGGGTTTCGGTCTACGCGATCCCGGTGTGGGTTGCGCTGATCTGGGTGTTCTACCGCCTGCGGGTGGCCAGGGCTGGTACTCGGGCGGTGGCCTGACAACGGCGGCGCGCCCATCGCGGGCAAGCCTCGCTCCTACAGAAACGGAGCTTGCTCGCGATGAACATCGTTACCGTAGGAGCGAGGCTTGCCCGCGATGAACGATGACGCGGTGGCCCTGATTACAACGCCACTGGTTCAGCCAGCAAAAAGGCCCGGCATTCGATGAATACCGGGCCTTTTTGCTGGCCTGCCGCTTACAGCGTCGAGCGCACGCGCCACAGCTCGGGGAACAAGACGGTGTCGAGCATCTTGCGCAGGTAACCGACGCCTTCGGTGCCGCCGGTGCCGGGCTGGAAGCCGATGATGCGTTCCACCGTGGTCACATGGCGGAAGCGCCACTGGCGGAAGGAATCCTCCAGGTCGATGAATTTCTCCGCCAGCTGGTACAGGTCCCAGTAGCGCGACGGGTCGGTGTAGACCTCGCGCCAGGCGGCTTCCACCGACGGGTCATGCTGGGTCGGCGCCTGGCTGTTCAGGGCCAGGCGCTCGGGGTCGATGGCCAGCCCGGCCTTGGCCATCAGGCCGATGGCTTCGTCGTACAGCGATGGCGTGGCGATCGCCAGCTCCAGTTCCTCGAGCAGTTCCGGACGATGGGCATGGGGGCGCAGCAAGGTCGCACTCTTGTTGCCGAGGATGAACTCGATCTCGCGGTACTGGAACGACTGGAAGCCCGACGAGTGCCCCAGGTACGGGCGGATCGACTTGTACTCGGACGGGGTCATGGTCGCCAGCACCGCCCAGGCGTGCACCAGTTGGTCGAAGATCCGCGACACCCGCGCGAGCATCTTGAACGCCGGCGGCAACTGGCCCTGATGCACGTGCTCGCGAGCCGCCTTGAGCTCATGCAGCATCAGTTTCATCCACAGCTCCGAGGTCTGGTGCTGGATGATGAAGAGCATTTCGTTGTGATCCGGCGACAGGGGATGCTGGGCATTGAGGATGCGCCCCAGATCCAGATAGTCGCCGTAGCTCATGGAATTGGAAAAATTCAGCTCGGCGTTATGCCAGCCATCGGGCGGCGGGTTGCTCGAATAGGGACATTGACTCATCGCGTGGGCTCCTCATGTCAGGTCGCGGCTGATCGATCACCCGGCGCCAGTCTTGATCGAGGGCGCGCGGGGTCGAAGCTTTGTTGTTGTAAATACTATTGTAGGAATTATCGCGGCAAAGGCCGCAGGATGGCGCGCACCGGGCTCGCATCCAGATGAGCGAAACGCAGGGGCAACGCGATCAGTTCGTAGTCGCCTTCGGCCACCTCGTCGAGCACTATGCCCTCGAGAATCGCCAGCCCATGGCGGGCCACGGCGTTATGGGCGTCCATGGTTTTCGATTGCTGCGGATCGAGGGACGGGGTGTCGATGCCGATCAGGCGCACGCCGTGGCTGGCCAGCAGCTCGACGGTTTCCTTGGCCACGGCGCTGAAGTCCGGATCCCAGGTGCTCAACGGCGCCTGGCGATAGGTGCGCAGCAGCACCCGCTCGGGCAGGTTGTCGAGGTGACCTTCCAGGTGTCGGGGCAATACCAGCGGGCCGCAGCCCAGGCAATGCACGACCCGGCACGGGCCGAGGTAGACATCCAGCGGCACCTCGCCGATCGGCGCGCCATCGGCGCTGTAATGCAGCGGCGCGTCGACATGGGCCCCGGTGTGCGGCGACAGGGTGATGCGCCCGACATTCACCGGGCACTCGGGTCCATACTGCCAGACCCGCTCTTCCTGGAACGGCGTGTCGCCAGGCCAGGTCGGGGTCGCGGTACTCAGGGGCGGGCTGATGTCCCACCAGCTTGGGGTTGTGTTCATAGCGCTGCTCTCGGCCACTTCGACCTGAATCATACGAGCGATGCCCGTGAAGATTCTTGCGAAATGCTCCGGCGACCGCGGAATCTTTCGCAAGAACTGCAAGGAAATCACTGATTCACGCTCGGAAATTTCAATGCAAACCGCGGCAACACTTCGCGGGCGGCTACTGCGTTTCTGGGCACCCCGATGTCGAGTACAGACAACTGATGGGGCGCCGGGCGCTATAGGGTGCGACTTCAGTTCTCAGCCAAGACCCCGGAGTCCTCATGACCGCGACTGCCCCCATCACCGTTCTGCGCGACACTCACCCGCTGCCGGTGCTCGATGCCTGCAAATGGGAAAAACTCGAAGGCGACCCGCACACCGTCAACCTCAACGCCTACACCAGCGAAGACGGCAGCAAGATCATGGGCACCTGGATCTGCACGCCCGGCAAATGGCGCGTGGACTACGTGAAATGGGAGTACTGCCATTTCCAGGAAGGTTACTGCGTGATCACCCCGGACGGCATGGACCCGATCCACTTGCGCGCCGGCGATATCTTCGTGGTCGAGCCGGGGATGAAAGGCACCTGGGAAGTGGTGGAGACCGTGCGCAAGTATTTCGTTTTCGCCTGACGCCCGAAAATGCGGGCCGCAGTTTTGCAAACTGACTGATCGGCCCGGCGAAGGACTTTCCACAAAACTTCAAGAGGCGCTCATATCATTGAAGAGCGCCTCTTTTTTATAAAAACACAGTAATAAGGCGCACGCCCGCCATGCACTTCCCGGCTTAATGATATTGGCCAACCAGAAGTTCACTCATCTCATGCCCAGCGAATACAGACAGCCCACTTAAACTTCCAACAAGCTTGCTTAAACAAAAAAACCAAGCAGACGACCCACACTTAAAACTTTAGAAACTCTATTAATCCAACGACTAAAAAGGGGACGTCTCAACGTCCCCTTTTGCACATCCCGGTGCCTGGTGGTGTATCGGGCACTTAGTCTTTGGCTTTCGAGATTTTCCATGAGCCGGTATTGCCGTCCCGATTCAGATAGGGGGTCGTCGATACCGCATATTTGACGCCCTCGCCACTGGCATGCCCACAGGTATCCAGGAACCCGCCGCGCACGTCGTTGTAGCCATTCAGGAAGTGCACGACATCCCCCTCCCTCACCTTGAAATCCTTGGGATCTGAGGTATCGGCGAAGATTCGCCAGTGCAGGGTATCCGCCGGCCGCGACTCCTTGAGGGCTGTGACCACGTTATAGATCGACGGTTTTGTCGCGTGGCCATTGGTGTCCAGATAGCCACCCTCGTTCTTGTAGAGGTTCCACAGCAGAATCACATCGCAACTTTCAACCTCGGTTCCTACTGCCTTGCCTGTCGCGGACTCGATGACCCAGGTGCCAGTACCCGGGCCGCGATGAGGAGTGGTTGCGGTGACTACGCCGTAAAGGCTGTTCGGGGCGGTCGCATGATTACAAGTATCGAGATAACCGCCATCCCAATTACTGTAACCATTCTTGATATGAACTTTGTCTCCGTATCTCAGAACATCTGCCATGGTCTATCTCCCTGATATAACCTTATATACATGCCATATCCATGACATGTCGTCATTCGACAGAGATGCTGTCGACACAAATCACCTTAGCTATCAATCCCGATACTGCCAGGGCATGTCTTATACATTGTCGCGATAAAGCCACTTGCGAATACTTCATCGCCTACTGTGCAGATATTACGGGCGATATTCGGCTGTAAGACTGTCATGAACCGATGAATTGATTTTTCTGAACAAGCGCAATTGCCGAGGACGGCGCACTCGATCCCGGCCTGTGCCAGCGGGCTACAGGGGAGCGAGGTCCATTGAAGTAAGAGAGATGGTAAAAAACCGGGAGCCCGCCCGACGCGGGCTCCCGGAAAAACCCCTATTGGGGCTTGCGATAGCTGTTGACGATAGCCGAGAAGTCCATGCCCCCTTCCCCGCGCTGGCTCATGGCCTGGTACAGCTGCTGCGCCACGGCGCCCAGCACTACCGGCTGATGCGCCTGGCGGGCGGCCTCGGTGGCCAGGCCCAGGTCCTTGAGCATCAGTTCGGCGCCGAAGCCGCCGGTGTAGCCGCGGGCGGCCGGTGCGGTTTCGATCACCCCGGGCCAGGGGTTGTAGGTGTCGGAACTCCAGCAGCGCCCGGTGGAGCTGTTGATGATGCCCGCCAGCACCTTGGTGTCGATGCCCAGGGCATCGCCCAGGGCCATGGCTTCGCTGACGCCGATCATCGAAATGCCCAGCAGCAGGTTGTTGCAGATCTTGGCGATCTGCCCGGTCCCCACCTCACCGCAGTGCACGATATTGCGGCCCATCTGCGCCAGCACCGGCTGCAGGGTGGCGAACAGTTCGGCACTGGCGCCGACCATGAAGGTCAGGGTGCCCGCCGCCGCGCCACCGGTGCCTCCGGACACCGGCGCGTCGGCCATGGCCACGCCTTGCTTGGCGGCGGCCGCGGCCACGTCGCGGGCGGTCTGCGGATCGATGGTGCTGCAATCCACCGCCGGTGTGCCATGGGCGATACCCGCCAGCACCCCGTCGTCGCCCAGCCAGACGCTGCGCACATGGGCCGCGGCCGGCAGCATGGTGATCACCAGCTCGCTGTCTTCGGCGGCAGCGCGCGGCGAGGTGCTGATACTGCCACCCAGTTCGGCCAGTTCGTTGAGCACGGCCTGGTTCAGGTCGAACAGGTTCAACTGATGCCCGGCCTTGAGCAGGTTGCGCGCCATGGGTGCGCCCATGTTGCCCAGACCGATGAATGCGATTTTCATGAGCCGACTCCTCAACGCAAATGGATGGTGGTGTTCACGCCATCGTTGACGCTGTCATCGTCGAACCAGCGACTGGTGACGGTCTTGGTCTGGGTATAGAACTGCACCACTTGTTTGCCATAGGGCCCCAGATCGCCCAGTTTGGAACCACGGGAACCGGTGAAGCTGAAGAACGGTACCGGCACCGGGATCGGGATGTTGATCCCGACCTGGCCGACATCGATTTCGCTCTGGAACTTGCGGGCCGCTGCGCCACTCTGGGTGAACAGGCCGGTGCCGTTGCCGAAGGGGTTGCTGTTGACCAGGGCGATGGCCTGGTCGAGGGTGTCCACTTCCAGCACCACCAGCACCGGGCCGAAGATTTCCTGAGTGTAGATCTGCATGTCGGTGGTCACCCCGGAGAACAGGGTCGGGCCGACGAAGTTGCCCTGCTCGAAACCCGGCACCTTGACGTCGCGACCGTCCAGCTCCAGCTTGGCGCCTTCCTTGATGCCACTTTCGATCAGGCTCAGCACACGCTCCTTGGCCCGCTTGGAAATCAGCGGCCCGACATCGGTGCCCGGCTCGCTGCCGGCATTCACCTTGAGCTTCTGCGCCAGCGCCTTGAGGTCCGGCAGCCATTGTTTCGCCGCGCCCACCAGGACCACCACCGAGGTGGCCATGCAACGCTGGCCGGCCGCGCCGAACCCGGCACCGACCAGGGCATTGAGCGCCTGTTCGCGATTGGCGTCGGGCAGCACCACGGCGTGGTTCTTCGCGCCCATCATCGACTGCACGCGCTTGCCGTGCTTGCCCGCCAGGTCGTAGACGTGAGTGCCCACCGCAGTGGAGCCGACGAACGACACCGCCTTGATGTGCGGGTGGGTGCACAGCTTGTCCACCACGTCCTTGCCGCCATGCACCACATTGAGCACGCCCGGCGGAATCCCGGCTTCCAGCGCCAGCTCCACCAGCAGCATGGTCGACAGCGGGTCCTGCTCCGAAGGCTTGAGGACGAAGGTGTTACCGCAGGCGATGGCCATCGGGAACATCCACAGCGGAATCATCGCCGGGAAGTTGAACGGGGTGATCCCGGCGCAGACGCCGATCGGCTGGCGCAGGGTGTAGGTATCGACGCCGCCGGCGACGTTCTCGGCGAACTCGCCCATCTGCAGGCTGCCGATCGAGCAGGCATGCTCGACCACTTCCAGGCCGCGGAAGATGTCGCCTTCGGCATCGGCGATGGTTTTGCCCTGTTCGGCGCTGAGCACCTGGGCAATGCGCTTGGAGTGTTCGCGGATCAGCGCCTGCAGCTTGAGCATGATGCGCATCCGCGCGCCGATCGGGGTCAGTTTCCAGGTCTGGAAGGCGCGCTGCGCGGCTTCGATGGCGGCGTCGACTTCATCCGCCGTGGCGAAAGGCACCTTGGCCAGCACCTGCTGGGTGGCCGGGTTGGTGATGTCGTGCCATTCGCTGGTCCGGGACTCGACCCACTGGCCGTCGATCAGCAGCTTGACCTGCTGCAAGGTGGTGCCGTCGGACTTGAGGGATGCGTTCATACGGGTCTCCTGACTTCTTGAGGTTCTTATGCAGGGAGCCAAGGCGTGGGACCGCCTTGAAATGAGGCGTGCGTCGCGAGTTGGTTGTCGGACTGTTTTTGGAGTATAGATGTGCAAACTTCTAATAAGAACGCACATAAAAGCCGGTCCATCATGCAAAAAAACATCACATCCCTCGGCTCGCTGAACTGGGACGACCTGAAGTTTTTCCTCGAAGTGGCCCGCACCCGCAAGGCCAGCAGCGCGGCCAAGCGCCTGGCGGTGGACTACACCACGGTGTCGCGGCGCATCGGCTCGCTGGAAGTCGCGCTGGGCACCCTGCTGTTCGAAAAGTCCCGGACCAACGGCTTTGTCCTGACCGCCGAGGGCCAGCACCTGCTGGGTTATGCCGAGTCGATCGAAAGCACCCTGCACATGGCCTGCGAGCAGGTCTCGGGCTCGGGCGTGGCCCTGTCCGGCCATGTGCGCATGGGCTGCACCGAGGGTTTCGGCAGCTTTTTCATCACCCCGCAGCTGAGCCATTTCGTCGACGCCTACCCGGCGATCTCGGTGGACATCCTGCCGCTGCCGCACTTCATCAGCCTGTCCAAGCGCGAAGCCGATATCGTCATCGCCCTGGAGCGCCCGGAGCACGGCCCCTATGTCTGCTGCAAGCTCTGCGACTACCGCCTGCAGCTCTATGCGACCCAGGAATACCTCGACCAGCACCCACCGATCCGCCGCCCGGCGGACTTGAGCGAGCATCAATTCATCAGCTACGTGGACGACCTGGCGTTCAGCTCGGAGCTCTTGTACCTGGCCAATGTGCTGCCCGGCGCCAGCGCCAACCTGCGCAGCACCAGCGTGATCGCCCAGTACGTAGCGGCGCAGCAAGGGCGCTCGCTGGCGATCCTGCCGTGCTTCCTGGCCGCCCAGGACCCACGCCTGCTGCCAGTGCTGCCGGAGGAAATAGACATCACCCGACAGTTCTGGATGTACTGCCGCGAAGACCTGCGCAAGCTCAAACGGATCACCCTGCTGTGGGACTACATCCGCAATGTGACCGAACAGAATCAGGACCTGCTGATGGGGCAGAGCCGGGCGATGGTGTTTGCCGACTCATAGTCCTGCAGGAAGATCCGCTGGCCTTGCCAATGTTTTGCGACAGGGATTGATCGTAATTAGCAGCCCCGACAGACTCTCCAACCAAGTTCAGAATCGTCCTAAAGCCTTAGCCATCGCCACTTGCTAGGTTCGCGAAGCTCGACAAAGAGCCTCGCGGATCAGCTAATGCAAGGACGATAAATGCTTTCTTCTGCTCGCCTGGGCGACAAACACCTCTGCACTCTTCCCGGTCACGGCACGACACCTATTGCTTCTGCTTCTGGTGACATAGATATCAACTTCATGGGAGCAGCCCGAGTCGGTGACACTTGCGGTTGTGGCGCGGTCATCACCACGGGGTTTCCCTCGATCATCCTGAATGGCCGCCCTATGGCCCACTTAGGGAGCCCCACCAGTCACGGTGGGACGATCATCACCGGGTCAGGCGATGTCTTCGGTGGCTTTGTCATGGGACCCGCTCCGGGGGCTGCCATCATCAACTTCGCAGCACTCGGCGTGTTTCGCCCGGATGGCTCGGTGGACGATGAAAAGATGGCGACCTTGCTGGCCGACCCGAGGCTGATGGAGAAGGCTACCGCTGCAAATGCTTTGGTCGATCCCAATGCGGCCTCTAAGGCGCCCGAAGAGAAGCCAGAGCCGAACGATGGGCCAGAAGGCTGTACCCACCCGAACATGATGGAGAAGCTGGCGAGCTACATCGCAGATGAGATGAATAGCAACATCCACCACTCCTCCGTCTTGAAGATGAAAGAGCTGCTCAGCTATGACGTTGCGGAAGAGACCCGCAAGCAAATGGCCCTGCCGTGGTATGCCCAAGTCGGAAATACCAGCCCTCAAACTATCGACGCTTCAAACGTCGCGGCAGCTATGGCCCTTTGGACTGAACGAGTGGGCCAGGGTCGTGATTGGGACCACAAACCGAAGATTCATGCAAAATTTGGCAGGTATCGCCACAGGCAAGGCAAGTACGACTACTTCTACGATATTTGGTCGAACATTCACTACGGCTATGTTGGTATGGCTGGAGGACTCACTGAAGGCGTCCTTCTGGATGGTGCTGGGGTCGAGCAGATTGTTTCAGATCAATTACGACGGTGGGGAGAGCAGATAACCGTCGCCAAAGAAGAACAAAGGCTCAAAGGACCTAATGCCACAGAAGGCGTAGAAGGGATGCGCGCCTGGGACGACGTCCCGGATCGGATTTCAATTAGTATCGGCATGAAACTCTACAACGAGTATCCAAACGGGGGCATCACGGCAAAAATGATCATGGACGAAGTGCTTGCAGTTACACCGGAAGAATGGGGAGATGGCGCCAGTGTCCATGTCTGCGAAAAATATTAAAGCCCGATATGTTATTGGGGCGCTCGTTGTTTTCCCATTGTTGTTCTGGTACGTGGCGACCCCCGTCGTCCGTGTCCATTACTCTAAAGAAGGTACAGACGAACTTCGGCTAATCTGGAACACGCAGCACAGCATTCATAAAGAAGGAATGCTTCCAGGGCAAGCCACATATGACACCGGGCATATTTTCCCCAATGAGAAGTTCTTCATGAACTTCGACTGGTGGAATGAGAAGAGTCTGCGGAGATGCATAAACATCACGCCAAAATGGGGGAGTGCGATAGACATTTACCTTGATGGCGCAGGTCGCATCGACACTGTTAAAACCGCCCCGGATGTTATTGCTCGTTTGAAACGATGTGAAGGTGATTCTGATCCTTTCCGGTCCTAAAGTGCCCTACCAAGACCACCATGTGGGATTACATCCGCAGCGTGACTGAACAGAATCAGGGCCTGCTGATAGGGCAGACCCAGGCAATGGTGTTCGCCTATTAGTCGGCGATGACCACGATCGAGACGCGACGGTTTTCGGTACGCCCGGCCACCGTGCTATTGGAGGCTACCGGTTCGCTGCTGCCGAGGCCGCGCAGCTGGATGTTTTCTTCACGCATGCCCGTGGCCACCAGCACCTTGCTCACGCTTTTCGCCCGACGCAGGGACAGTTGCTGGTTATAGGTTTCCCTGCCGGAGGCATCGGTGTGGCCATCGACCCGGACCTTGTCGATGTGCACGCTGACCAGGGCCTTGCCGATGCGCTCGACGATCTCGGTACTGGCGGCATTCAGAGTCTCGATATCGCTGCCGAACAGCACCTTGCCTGACAGGCCGAAGGCCCAACCTTCATCCGTCAGCTCAAAGCCCTCCTGCTTGAGCACCGCCACTTGTTGCGGGGTCAGCCCCTTGGGCGGCACGCTCTGGCAGCCGGTCAATGAAAGCAGCGCCAGCAACAGGCCGGCGGTGAAAAGTCGCATGAAAGGTCGAGTCAATGAAAACAAAGAATTAGCTCCTGGATTGAACGTGAACGACGGGGGGCTCCGACCCCGCGGTGTGTTGCCCGCCTCGAGAGACACGCTTGGCCTGATACATCGCCGCATCAGCGGCGTTGAGCAGAGCACCCGGGGTGGTGCCATGATCAGGGTAGACGGCAATCCCGATACTGAGCGACGTCAGCACCGAAGTACTGCCTGGCAAGGCGATCGGCAGCTCCATGCTGGCGATGATTTTTTCGGCGATACGCTCGGCGTCCTCGATGCGGTGCAGCGGGGTCAGCAGAATGGCGAACTCGTCGCCCCCCAGGCGCGCCACCAGGTCTTCCTCGCGCAACTGCGCCCGCACCCGCGATGCCACCGCCATCAGCACCGCGTCGCCGGCGGCGTGACCGAAGTTGTCGTTGATGCCCTTGAAGCGGTCGCTGTCGAGAAACAGCACCGCAACCCGTTCATTGAGCTTGCTGGCGCTGCGCAGCGCGCGGATCAGCCGGCCCTCGAAAAACGCCCGGTTCGGCAACCCGGTCAGGCTGTCGTGGCTGGCCTGGTGGGCCAGGGTTTCGTTTTCACTCTGCAAATGGGTTTGCCAGGCCTCCAGCTCATCGAGCAAGGCATTGAAGTCGTTGCCCAGGTTGTCCAGCTCGGCAATCTTCGCCGGCGGTACCCGCACGTCGAATGCCCGCTCGCGGCGCGCGGCATGCGCCACATCGGCCAGGCTGCGCAGCGGCCCGGTAATGCCGCGCAACTGGCGGCGCGCCAGGTACAGCGCCACCCAGGCGCTCACCGCGATACACAGGACAATCCCCACCAACCCACTGAGCAGGAAGCGCAACAGGCTGCCGCCGTGCCCGGTCAAGGCAACACTGCCGATCTCCTGGCCCTGATACATGATCGGCACCGTGATGGGCTTTTCGAGAAAGGCGCGGGCGATCTGCATTTGCAGATCGCTCAGCAAACCGGTTTCCGGCCGCTCCCAGTGGGCCAGCACCCGGCCCCGGGCATCGAGCACCTGGGCCTCGGCCACTTCTTCGGTGGAGGCGATCAAGGCCAGGGCTTCGGTCGCCGCGGCGCTGTCGTTGAACACCACCGCCGCTTCGACCGTGTAGTTGATCGAACGCGCGATCAGGTGCAGGTTGTGATCGGCATACACCCGCAATGCCAACACCCCGAGCAGGGTCAGGGACAGGCTGGCCATGGAAATGGCCAGCAGGGCGACAATCAGATGCCCGCGGCCAATGACCGAACGCAAGGTAGGGCGAACAGGCGATTTGAAGAGACTCATGGCGCCGCCGGTCGACGACGGGAGAGTTGCAGCACGCTCGGATGAATCCGCACACCACTGCGGGCCACTGAATCCAGGTTGACCTCGAATGACACCTGGTTGTCTCTGACACGCAGGCAGAACAGACTGCCCACCGTGCACTGGTCGCCGCCTTCGCTGATGCTCAGCACCGGATGACCGGCCAGGGAAGTGAACAGGCGGGCACGCTGGTCATCGGTCAGCTTGCCGATGTACACCGAGTCGCACTCGCTGACGATGGCTGGGTTGTCGGCCAGCAAGCGCCGCACCAGGACCGGGCGGCCGGTGGCCTGGGTCGTGCCCTTGACCAGATCGTCGGTGTATTCGGTCGGCCCCACCACGCACAGGCGCAGCTGTGCCGGCTCCACCGGCCAGCGCGCATAGCTGAGAATGCCCAGCACCACCTGAGTTACTGCCTTGGCGCGCTGGTCTGCCAGGCTGACAGCCGCAGGCTCGGGTTGCGCGACGGCAAAAGTGCTCAGCAGACAGACCAGGGTGGACAGCAATACCTGCCTCCAGCCCAAAAAGCGCTCTGTCGCCGAGACAGCCACGTTCATGCAGGGATTCTCTTTGATCGTCATACAATGATGCCGCAACGATAGCACAGCAGGGGAACCCCCCGCGAGGCTCCCAGGCATGGGTAGCAGGCTATTGGTTTAGAAAAAAATGAAGTAACGATTTGAGCCTTCCTATTCTTCATGCCTGCATCGCCTGCTTAAGATCGGCGCCAGAGAGTGAGCCATCCAGGCCCCCTCGGTGAGATCGGATCCGCAGAGATCCGGCTCAAGGAATGTCTTTTGCTACTGCCCAGTATCGCCGCCTCGGCCACACGCCGCTGCGGTGCCATGAGTAGCCCAAGACATCTTTGAGGTTAGCCGATGCAACTGGAAATATTCCGCACACTCTGGGGCTATACCGCCAGCAAGGCCCAGGCACTCGACGAACTGCTGGCCGCCGGCTTCGACGGTATGGAAGCCCGCCTGCCTTTGCAAGCTCGTGAACGCGGCGAATTCGGCACTTTCCTGCGGGACAATCGCCTCGGCTATATCTGCACCGTTTTCACCGCCTACGACGTCCTGCCCAAACAGTCGGCCACGTTCCAGGAACACCTGCTGGACCTGGACCGCAAACTCGCCTGGGCCGCCGAGCTGGCACCGCGCTTCGTCAATGTCCTGGCCGGCAACGATCGCTGGCCCCTGGCGCAACAAGTCGAGTTCTTCGGCCAGGCCATGGAACTGGCGCGCAAGCATGGCCAGTTCTGCAGCTTCGAGACTCACCGTGCCCGCTCGCTGTTCAACCCCTGGGTCACCCTGGAGCTGATCCGGCAATTGCCCGATCTGCGCTTCACCAGCGATATCAGCCATTGGGTCGTCACCTGCGAACGCCTGCTGGACGATCCTTTCGATGACCTGGCCCCCTTCGTCGAGCGCGTTCACCACATCCAGGCCCGGGTCGGTTATGACCAGGGGCCGCAAGTCCCGCACCCCGCCGCCCCGGAATATGCCCGTGAACTGGCGTTCCACCAGCAACACTGGGAGGCCGTCTGGCATTCGCAAAAGGCCCGTGGCTACCAGGTCAGCACCCTGACCCCGGAGTTCGGCGCCGACGGCTACCTGCATCACCTGCCCTTCACCAACGTGCCGGTGGCCGACCTCTGGTCGCTGAACCAGTGGATGGCCAGGACCGAGCGCGAACACTTCGACCGCTTCACCCACTCAACCCGTCCGTGAGGTTCTTGCGTCATGCCCGAGAAGATCGACAACACCCCGGCCAAGGCCAACTTCAAGCACATCCCGGTGGTGGACATCGCCGGCCTGTTCAGCATCGAGCTGGAACACCGGCTGGCCGTCGCCGAGCAGTTGGGAGCAGCCGCCAGCGAAGTGGGCTTTCTCTATATCACCAGCCATGGCATCGACCCACAGTTGATCGCCGATTTGCGTCAGGCCGCCAGGGACTATTTCGCCCAGCCCCTGGACACCAAGATGCAGCACTACATCGGCACCTCGAAAAGCCACAAGGGTTTCGTCCCCGAAGGCGAGGAGGTGTATTCCAAGGGCAAGCCGGATCACAAGGAGGCCTTCGACATCGGCTTCGAAGTACCGGCCGACGATCCCCTGGTCCTGGCCAACACGCCGCTGCTGGGGCCGAACGAATGGCCGGCGCTGCCCGGTTTCAAGGAGGCGGTACAGGCCTATTACGCGGCCATCTTCGCCCTCGGCAGGCGCCTGTTCAGCGGGTTTGCCCTGGCCCTGGGCCTGGAAGAAAACTACTTCGACGCCCTGGTCACCCGCCCGCCTTCCAAGCTGCGCCTGATCCACTACCCCTTCGATGACGCGGCCCAGGATGCCCCCGGCATCGGCGCCCACACCGACTACGAGTGCTTCACCATCCTGCTGGCCGACAAGCCGGGCCTGGAGGTGATGAACAACCTGGGCCAGTGGATCGACGCCCCGCCCATTGCCGACGCCTTCGTGGTGAACATCGGCGACATGCTGGAAGTGATGACCGCCGGCGCCTTTGTCGCCACCGCCCACCGGGTGCGCACGGTCAGCGAGGAGCGCTACTCGTTCCCGCTGTTCTACGCCTGCGACTTCCACACCCTGATCAAGCCTTTGCCACAGTTCGCCAAGGCCTCGGACGACTACGAGCAGATCGCCATCGGCGAACACATGTATGGCCAGGCCCTGCAGACCTATCAGTACCTGCGCAAACGCGTGGAGAACGGCGAGATCCGCTTGCCGGAAAAAGCCCGCAAGCCTTCGAGCTTCGGCCACCTGAAACATCAGTCGCAAGCGTCCTGACACCCCCTTCGCCCTTTGCTTCCATCCCCTGGAGAGACCCACGATGCTTAACAAAAACAACGTTGCTCGCCTGACCCTGCTCACCGCCGGCCTGTTGTGCGCCACTGCCGGCCTGGCCTCGACCGCGACACCCGGCCAGTTGAAGATCGGCATGGAAATCACCTACCCGCCGTTCGAGTCCTATGACAGCGAGAAGAACGTGGTCGGCTCCGACCCGGAACTGGCCCACGCCCTGGCCAGGCATCTGAACGCCAAGGCCGAGTTCGTCGACACCAAGTTCCCCAGCCTGATCCTCGGCCTCAACGCCGGTCGCTACGACGCGATCATTTCCGGCATGTACATCACCCCGGAGCGGCAGACCCAGGCCATGACCATCGCCTATGCGAAAACCGGCGCGGCGATCATGGCGTCCAAGGACAGCGGCCTGAATCCGCAAACCCCTGAAGACCTGTGCGGCCTGAAAGTCGGCCTGGAACAGGGCACCACCTGGGTCGGCCAGTTGCAGAAGCTCTCCAGCGACTACTGCGTGCCGAACAACAAGGGCGCGATCAGCGTCAGCGAATACCCCTCGGCACCTGAAGTGACCCAGGCCCTGCTGTCGAAGAACATCCAGGCCCAGGTGGAAATCGCCGGCGCGGCGAAGATGATCGCCGAACGCACCAAGGGCCGGGTGGTCGTCACCAGCCAGCACCTGATCTATCAGCAGACCCTCGGCATCTTCGTCAAGAAAGGCAACGACGCCACCTACAAGGCGCTGCAGGAAGCCTTCGCCGAGAGCCGCAGGAACGGCGAGTACGCCGCGATCCTCGGCAAATACAACCTCGAGCCCGTGACTGACTGACAAACCACTGCGGCGCACGGATGCGCCCGTGACCGGCCCCTGATCGAGCGCACGACGCCCGTCCTGATGCCGGCGATCCGAAGCCGCCTGAGGTATTTATGCAATTCGACTGGTCCTACTTCTTCTCCCTGTTTTCCCTGCCCAGCTTCTGGCACGCCAGCGTCACCGTGGTCCAGCTCAGCGCCCTGGCCTGGTTCATCGGCATGCTGCTGGGCTTTCTCCTGGCGTCGGCCAAACTCTCCAGCGCCGCCTGGCTCAGAACCCCGGCAGCGCTGTACATCTGGTTCTTTCGTAGCATCCCGCTGCTGGTGCTGGTGGTCTTCGTCTATAACCTGCCCCAGCTGTTTCCGGCCACCGGCTCGGTGCTGTCCAACCCCTTCTACTCGGGGCTGCTCGCCCTGGTGGTGACCGAAGCGGCGTACATGGCGGAAATCCACCGCGGCGGGCTGATCTCGGTGGCCAAGGGGCAGAAGGAAGCCGGTCGTGCGTTGGGGATCGGCCTGGTCGGCCTGCAACGGCTGATCGTCATCCCCCAGGCCTTCCGCATTTCCTTGCCAACCCTGATCAACGAGTACATCACCGTGGTCAAGCTGACCTCGCTGATCTCAGTGATCTCCCTGACCGAATTGCTCACCGTCGGCCAGCGCCTGTACGCACAGAACTTCCTGGTGATGGAAACCCTGGCCGCGGTGGCGGTGTACTACGTGCTGATCGTCACCCTGTTCGCCTGGCTGCTGCAGCGCCTGGAACACCATCTGGACCTGAACCTGCGCACGCCACAAACCCTGGACGACGCCGGCACCGAGTGGCTCCGGCAGCAGGCGCAACCGCTGCACGCCCGCCCGCGTCCAACAGCGGTGGCCGGCAGCGCCCCGGCCCTGCAGCTGCAAAACATCCACAAGTGCTACGGCGATCATCAGGTGCTCAAGGGCGTCGACCTGAACGTCGCCAGCGGCCAGGTGATTTCCATCATCGGTCCGTCCGGCTCGGGCAAGACCTCGCTGATCCGTACCATCAACGGCCTGGAGCGCATCGACCAGGGCGAGATCGTGCTGTTCGGCAACAGCTTCATCAGCGCCGGCGACAACCTCAACAGCCCGCAGGTGCGCGAGGGCGTGCGGCACATCGGCATGGTCTTCCAGAACTTCAATCTGTTCCCCCATCGCTGCATCCTCGACAACATCTGCCTGGCGCCGCGTTACCACGGCAGCAGCAAGGCCTTGAGCGCGCAGCAGGCCTACGCCTTGCTGGACAAGGTCGGCCTGCTGGCCCACGCCCACAAGTACCCGCACCAGCTGTCCGGCGGCCAGCAGCAGCGCGTGGCGATTGCCCGGGCCCTGGCGATGGAGCCGCAGATCATGCTCTTCGACGAGCCGACCTCGGCCCTCGACCCGGAGCTGGTGGGCGATGTGTTGAATGTGATTCGCGACCTGGCCAGAGAAGGCATGACCATGTTGATCGTCACCCACGAGATGGACTTCGCCCTGTCGATTTCCGATCGAGTGATCTTTATGGAGGGCGGCAATATCCAGCTGGACGCCAGCCCGCGGGCGATCCGCGAAGAAGAAGCCGGAGAGCGGGTCAGGCGCTTCATGGGGCTCGAGCAGCCCAGCGCAACGGCGCTGGCCGCGGCGCTCTGATCGTGTGCTGAGCGCCAGCGACTCGGCGCTCAACCCAGATCGAGCATCAACCCGCTCAGGCGCTTGACCTTGCGCCGCACCGCCTCCTCGAACACCCCGGCCCGCGGCTCGATCAGGCTGAACCAGTCCTTGGCCCGGGTGATGCCGGTGTAGATCAGCTCCTTGGTCAGCACCGGGTTCAGCGCCTCGGGCAGGATCAGCGCGGTGTGGGCGAATTCCGAGCCCTGGGATTTGTGCACGGTCATGGCGTACACGGTTTCCACATCGTTGAGCCGGCTCGGCAGCACGAAACGCACGCCTCCCTGGCCGTCATTGCGCGGGAAGGCCACCCGCAGCACCCGCCGCCCGTCCTGCGCGCCTTCGTGCTCGGGCAGCTTCAAGGCAATGCCGATATCGCCGTTCATCAGGCCCAGGCCGTAATCGTTGCGGGTCATCAGCACCGGACGACCTTCGTACCACTGCTGATCGCTCTCGATCAGCCGCGCCTTGAACAGGGCAGCGGTGATCCGCTGGTTCAAGCCCTCGACACCCCAAGGCCCCTTGCGCACCGCGCAGAGCAACTGGAACTGGTCGAAGGCCTGCAGCACATCGCGGGCCCAGGCGGTCCAGCGCGGATCTTCCAGCGCGGTATCGGCAGGCGGGCGCTGGCCGCGCAGCAGGCTCAGGTAATGCCGGTAACCCTGCGGCCCGTCACCGTGGCCCTCCAGCAGCAAGCGCTCCAGGGCGCGATCCTGCTCGCCCTTGAGGCTCAAGCCATACAGGTCGGCGTGGCTGCGGGCGGCCAACAGGCGGCGCGCTTCCTCGGCCTGCTGCTGGTTGACCCAGCGTGCCAGCTGGCCGATACCGCTGCCTTCGCCGAACCGCCGGGAGTGGCGCAGCATCACCACCTGCTGGGCCAGCGGGTGAGTACCGACGTTGTCTTCCTGCAGACCGCTGTCCGCCAATTGTTCGCCGCTGACGGCCTCTAGCCAGTTGCGGGTCTGCGGGCTGTACCAGCCGGCCTCGGCATCGCGGCACAGATCGCCAAGCACCGCACCGGCTTCCACCGAGGCCAATTGATCCTTGTCGCCGAGCAACACCAGGCGCGCGTGCACCGGCAACGCATCGAGCAGATTGGCCATCATCTCCAGGTCGATCATCGAGGCTTCGTCGACCACCAGCACATCCAGCGGCAAGCGGTTGCCGGCGTGATGGCGGAAGTGCCGGGTGCCCGGACGATTGCCCAGCAGCCGGTGCACCGTGGTCACGTCGCTGGGGATCTTCTCGCGCACGCTGTCATCGACCGACAGGGAACGCACTTGCAGGCTGATGGATTCGGTCAGACGCGCCGCCGCCTTGCCGGTAGGCGCCGCGAGGCGGATACGCAAAGGCTTGCCGGCTTCGACAGCCGGCGCCTGAAGCAAGGCCAGCAGGCGCACCACGGTCGTGGTTTTACCGGTACCGGGCCCGCCGGTAATGATGCTGAAGGCGCCACGGGTGGCCAGCGCACAGGCGAGTTTCTGCCAGTCGACCGGCCCCGTCGCCTTAGCCGCCCCGAACAGGCCGCCCAGGCGCTCGGCCAGATCCGCGGGGGTTTCCTCCTGCACCGCCAGGCGCTGGCGCAAGGCATTGTCGATGCGCCGCTCATAGGCCCAGTAGCGGCGCAGATACAGGCGTTTGCCCGACAACACCAAAGGCCGCTGGCGGGCCTGCTCGCTCTGGTCGGCCGCCAGCGCCACCAGGCGACTGGCCGCCAGGGCCTTGCACCAATGCGCCCCGTCCAGCGTCGCCAGCACCTGCGACGGCAGTACCGCCGCGGTGCTTTGCAGATCGCCTTCCGGCGGCAGGGACAGGGCGAAATCCGGCTCCTTGAGGGTTTCGAACAGGTCCAGGCAGACATGACCATGGCCCAGTTGATGGCTGGTCAACGCCGCGGCCATCAGCACCAGCGGATCGCCTTGCGGCTCCAGTTCATGCAGGAAGCCTACGAAAGCCTTGTCCAGGGCGCGCAGCCAGCCGCGCTCGACCCAACGGTCGAGCAACAGCAGCAGATCGGCAGCCCGTACCAGGGGCGCCAGGTCGGGCTGGGGCTGGGGTTCCAGCGGCGTCAGCAGATCCTCGATCACAGCAATACTCCCTGTTCCCACGCCGGCTCGGCCTTGGGCTGCTCAGGTTTGCCCTGGAACAAGCGGTCCAGGCGCTCGATCAGCTCACGGGGCGGCCGGGTGAAAAACACGCCGCGGCTGGCCGAGCCCGTGCCGCGCAAGAACAGATACAGGGCGCCGCCCATGTGCCGGTCGTAATCGTAGTCCGCCAGGCGCGCGCGCAACTGGCGATGCAGGGCCAGCAGGTACAACACGTATTGCAGGTCGTAACGGTTGTCGAGAATCGATTGTTCCATGGCCTGCTCGGTATAGGCGGCGTCATCCACGCCCAGCCAGTTGGATTTGTAGTCGGCCACGTAATAGCGCCCTTCATGCTCGAAGGTCAGGTCGATAAAGCCCTTGAACATGCCGTTGAGCAGGACCGGTTCGGCGGTCACCCGCGGCACGCCTTGATGGGTGTACTGGCGCACCAGTTCGTCGAGCTTGAGCACGTCAACCTTGTGGCTGGCGAACCAGAACTCCATCTCGACCCGGTATTGGCTCAACTGCGCGAGCACCACCGATGGCCGCCCCGCCCCGGCAGGCAAAGGCAGTTGCAACAGGTGCCGCAACCAATCGCTCAGGGTCCGAATCCAGCCTTCCCAACCGCGGCGATTACAGCGCCGGCCGATGGCATCCTCGATAGCAACGGGGTCGGCGACAAACCCCTCGTCACCGGCCCACTCCAGCAGGCCATGGAGGAAGGTCCCCGGGTTCGGTCCACGGGGGAAGCGATGGATATCCGCGCCGCTGGCCACGACTTCACGTGGGGCATCGGGGTCGAGGCGCTCGTCGTCGAAGAGTTTCTGCGCCTGCGGGCTTTCCGGCGCCTCGGTATTGCCGGCGCCCAAGCTGTCACTGATACGCAGGGCACTATAGGAAGCGATCCACCAGTTTTCCGCGGCGCGCCGCTTGGGAGCCAGGGGCGCCAACAGGGTGGCGTCGTTGCGTGGCGGATGGAAACGGCTGTCGGTGGCGCTGGGCATTTCCCCGACACTCATGGCCTCGCAGCCTTGCTGCAGGTCTTGCAGCCAGCGCGCCAGGCCACTGGACTCGTTCAACAGCGCACCGCCGCCCAACAGGTAACCCAAGGCAGAAAGGTGCAATACCGAGCTGTTGTGGTTGCCGCGCTTGAGGTCGGCGACACCCAGCCAGCAGGCATGCTGGGCACGGGTCAGAGCCACGTAGAGCAGGCGCAGGTCCTCGGCCAGACGCTCGTCGTCGGCCTGGGCGATCAGCTCCGGGGTCGGTCGCAGCGTCACCTGGGCCTTGCCCGATTCGTCGTGGTAATGCAGCGGCAGGCGACTGCCATCCACCGGCTTGGCCGAACAGATAAATGGCAGGAACACCAGCGGGTACTCCAGGCCCTTGGACTTGTGGATGGTCACCACCTTGACCAGCTGTTCGTCGCTTTCCAGACGCAGGATCTGTTCTTCGCCAGCCTGCCCGGACAGGGCCAGGTGCTCGGCCAGATGGCGGATCAGCGCTTGTTCGCCATCCAGTTCGGCAGCCGCCTGCTGCAACAGCTCGGACAAGTGCAGCAGGTTGGTCAGCACCCGTTCGCCATCGCTGCGGGCGATCAACGCCTGGGGCAACTGGAAGTCATGCAACAGGCGCCGCAGCATCGGTAGCACACCCTGGGTGCGCCAGATCAGGCGATAACCGCGGAACTGCATGACCCGGCTCTCCCAGGCCAATTCGTCCTGGTTCAGGCGCTCCAGCTCCACCAGCGGCAGGTTCAGGGTGATGGAGGCCAGCGCGGCGCGCAACGGGCGCTCGATATCCGGCTCGGCACAGGCCTTGAGCCAGGCCAGCAGGTCGTGGGCTTCCTGGGCGGCGAATACCGAGTCCTTGTCCGACAGGTACACGCTGCGCACCCCGCGCGCAGCCAGCTCACCGCGCACGGCCTGAGCCTCCTTGCCATCGCGGACCAGAATGGCAATGTCCGCCGGTAGCAAGCCCTTGAAGGGCTGGCCGTCACGGGCGAAGCCCACGCTGGCCTGCTGCCCGCCGTTGAGCAAGGTGACGATTTCGCTGGCGCAGGCCGCCGCCAGTTGCTGCCGGTACAGCGCACCGGAAATGGCTTGCTCCGTGGGCAGGTGCCAGATATTCAGCGCCGGCACCACCTGCCCTTCTCTCTGTAACTGCTCTTTGCGCCCCTGGGATGCCACCGACAGGAACGGCACCGGGTTCTCTCCGTTTTTCTCCCGGAACAGGAACGCGCCGCGCCCTTGCTCACGGGATTCGGCACGCTCGAATACGTGGTTCACCGCCTTGACCATGGCATGGCTGGAACGGAAGTTGGTGCCCAGGGTATGCAAGCGGCCGCTGGTGGCCTGGCGAGCGCGCAGGTAGGTGTAAATGTCCGCGCCACGGAAGGCGTAGATCGCCTGCTTGGGGTCGCCGATCAGGAACAGGCCGGTCTCGGGATTGTTGTCCTCGATGCGGTAGATGCTTTCGAAGATCCGGTACTGCACCGGATCGGTGTCCTGGAATTCGTCGATCAGGGCTACCGGGAACTGCTCGCGAATCAGCGTCGCCAGCCGCTCGCCACCCTCGGCCTGCAACGCGGCGTCGAGGCGCAGCAGCATGTCGTCGAAGCCCATCTCGGCCCGCCGGCGCTTTTCCTCTTCGAAGCGTGCGCCGACCCAACGCGCGGCGTGTTGCAACACCGCGGCGTCGGGGCTCGGCAAGGCATCGAGCGCGGCCTTGAGCCCGACCATGGCCTCCAGTGCGGGATGATCCGGCGCATCGCCCTTCCAGGCCTCGGCCATGCCTTCGGGGGTCAGGCGGCTGAAGCCGGTGCCGATATCCAGTTGCTCTATGGCCTCGTCTTCGGCCCAGGCGGTGATCTTTTCGAACCAGGGCTCGAAGTAACGCGCCTGCATCTTGCGGCCATCGACCGCCTTGCTGGCGACGCCCTGCAAGCAGATCTCCCGCAGCTGCGCGGCCCATTGCAGCCAGGGTGCCTTGAGCTGCACCAGGGCGGCGCGTCGTTCCAAAAGACAAGCTTCGATCAGTTGAGCCGGAGTCTGCTCCTGATCCACTTCACGCTCGCTGCCAAACAGCGCACGCACCCTTGGCAGCAAGGCCGCGGGTCCACCCCAGTTGGCCCGTACCCAGTTCAGTGCATCGCCCTGCATCGGGTAGCAAAACAGGCGCCAGTAATCGCGCAGCACTTCACCCAGAAGATCGCTGTGGTCGGTTTCCAGGGTCTGGGTAAACAGGCTGCCGCTGTCGAACGCGTGCTCGCGCAACATGCGCTGGCACCAACTGTGGATGGTCGAGACCGCGGCCTCATCCATCCATTGCGCGGCGATATCCAGGCGGCTGGCGCAACCCGGCCATTGCTCGGCGGCGAACTGATCGCGCAACTCGGCAATCAGCGCGTCGGGCGCGGTGGTTTCCTCGCGGAAGAAGCGCGCAGCTTCAGCCAGGCGGGTGCGAATCCGTTCACGCAGCTCCTTGGTCGCCGCGTCGGTGAAGGTCACCACCAGAATCTGCGGTGGCAGCAACTCGCGACCGAACCCGGCCAGTTCGCCGCCGTGTCCCAGCACCAGGCGCAGGTAGAGCGCCGAGATGGTAAAAGTCTTGCCAGTACCGGCGCTGGCTTCGATCAGTTGGCTGCCCCGTAGCGGGAACGCCAGGGCCAAAGGTGCTTGCCGGGTCATGCGTCTGCCTCCCCATTGGCCGCGGAGCGCCAGGGCGCCTGCAACAGTGGGCGGTACAGCGCCTCAACCCAGCCGCTGAAGGTTTCATCGGCGATCAACGCGTTGTAGTCCGGGTACTGGCGCGCCAGGGCCGGGCTTTCCCGACGCTCGCCATCGCTGGTCTGGCCGTCGCCTTCATAAGCTTTGCGCGCCGCGGCTTCGGCCTTGCCCGGGTCGCTCTGGCCCAGCCAGGCAAAAGCGGTTTTCACGGCTACCGGCAGCGGCTGGCACATGCCCGCCTGCCAGGCCAGCAACAGATCGCCCAGGCTTTGCAGTGCCGATTCGCGATCCAGAGGTGGCAGCAATAAGGTGTCGTCGCTGGCCACCAGCGCGGTGGTCAAGACATAACCACTGGCACAGGCCACCAGGTGATTGACCCAAGGCCGGGTCAAGCGGTGCCACTTGCGGGTCTTGGCTGAGCCAATGCTGTTGGGGATGGTGGTGACCGACAGCAACCCACCATCGCTGCGTTGGTGCAGGCCGCTCAACCAGCCTTCGAGTTTCACCTCATTGAGTTCAAGGGTAATCGGCAGGGCGCTGGTGACGGGGATTGGCCATAACTCCAGCAATTGCCGATAGCGCATCAGCAGATCCGGCAAGGGCTCGATCAGTTCTCTTTGCAGGCTCTCGCCAAAACCGGCCATGGGCAGCAAGCCACTGGCCTGTAGCCGCTGCGCCTGGGCCTGCAAGGCCTGGTCCGGATCATCGGCACTGTTCAACGCCGCCTCCAGCAGGCTGTCGCTCAGGCTGTAGCGTTGCAACGCGTCGAGCACAAAAGGCTCTTCGTCGGCCAAGGGCGCGTCGGCCGCCTCGAAGAACACCTTGAGGCGCTGGCTGAAGAAGTGCCGCACCGGGTTGCGCAGGAAGTCCTGCAATTGCCCCAGGCTTAAAGGCTCTTCCTGGACATAGGGCGCCAGAGGCTCGAGCGCTTGAGGAGACGCTTGGGTCTGGTGCAACAGCTGCCACTCACGGGCATAACTGAACAGTCCATCGCCCTCATGGAAATAGCGGGCACTGAAAGGTTGCAACGGATGCTCCTGGGTCATGGTGTGGAGCAGGTCGTCCTGGTCATTCGCCAGCTTCCAGCCACTGGCCAGGTGATCGCGCAACTGGCCGATCAGCACCGAAGCCGGGCGTTCGCTGTTGTCGCGAATGCTGCGACCGACCCAACTGACATACAACTGATCCCGCGCCGAAAGCAGCGCCTCCAGCAACAGGTAACGGTCGTCTTCACGCCGCGAACGGTCGCCGGGGCGGTAGTCGCTGCCCATCAGGTCGAAGTCCAGCGGCGGTTGTGCCCGCGGGTAGTC
This sequence comes from Pseudomonas sp. B3G-3, assembly GCF_028640915.1. Lineage (NCBI taxonomy): Bacteria > Pseudomonadati > Pseudomonadota > Gammaproteobacteria > Pseudomonadales > Pseudomonadaceae > Pseudomonas > Pseudomonas sp. B3G-3. The sequence goes on from NZ_JAQZAB010000131.1 coordinate 73,803, forward strand.
GCCGTCGTTCATCCCCAGCAGGCATACCAGCTTGAATGGAATCGCGCGCATCGGCATCAGCGTGCAGAAGTTCACCGCACCGGCCAGGAAGCGCTGGGACAAACGCCCCTGGTCCAGGCCGGCCAGCCAGGCCTCGCGGACCACAGTCAGCGGCAGCTCATCGCACAGGCCGACCGACTCGCAGGTTTCCAGCCAGGTTTCGCGCAAGTCTTCGAGTTGGCTCAGCAGGTAGTCGTCATGCTCGGTACTGGCCAGGAAGAACTGCTGTGTGAGGGCTTGCAGGCGCTCGCCCCACTGCGGCGGCGAAGCCGGCAAGGTGAGGTTCTGATACGCCGTCTCCAGTGCATCGAGCAAGGCCACCAGCGGCCCGATAAGTGCCGCGTCCAGGCCACCGATTTCATCGTAAGGCTCGATTCCCTCACAGGCATCGGAGCGTCCCACGGCGTAGCCCAGCAACATGCGGCGCAGGCCGAAACGCCAGCTGTTCTGCTCCAGTTCTTCCGGTAGTCCCAGGTCGGCCCGTTGTTCGGCGTTCATGCCCCAGCGGATGCCGGCACCTTCGATCCAGCGATGCAAGGTCGGCAGATCGGCTTCGTCTACACCAAAGCGGGCGCGTAATGCCGGGACATCCAGCAGGTCGAGGATTTCGCTGACGGGGAAACGGCTGTCCGGCAGCTTGAGCAGATGCTCCACGGCAATCAGCAATGGGTCGCGGCCACGCTGGCCCTGGTCTGTCAGGGTGAATGGAATGAAACGCCGATCGTCACGCTCCAGCTGACCGAAGACCGCGCGAATATGCGGCGCGTAACTGTCGATGTCCGGGACCATCACGATCACATCTCGCGGACGTAATTCGGGGTCCTCACTGAAGCGCGCGAGCAGTTGGTCGTGGAGAATTTCCACTTCGCGCTGGGCACTGTGGGCAATGTGAAAACGGATCGACTTGTCATGCTGTAGATCGACCGCCGGCCATAACTGACGGGTCTCCTCCAACGGGCGTAATTCGAGAATATCGTCCTGCAGCTGGTTCAGCAGGGTCTGCGGCTGGCTCTCGCTGAACAGGTCGATACGACCGTCGCGAAAGGCTGAGCGATAGCTGTTGGGATCGTCGTAGCTGTCGAGCAGGTTGATGTAGTCACGACCCTGTTTACCCCAGGCGGCGAGCAGCGGATGGGCATGCTGATGCAGGGTCTGTGGGTCTAGCACCGCGGGCATTCCCGCCTTGCGCGCCTGACGTTTGTATTGATGGCGCAACAGGTCCTTGTCGGCGACGATATCTGCCCAATGGTGACGACAGGGGTTGTGCACACACAGCAAAACCTGACTGAAGCGGGCCAATCCAGCCAGGGCTTCAAGGGCTTGTGCCGGCAGGGAGGAAATCCCGAAAACGATCACTCGCGAGGGCAACCCTTGTGGCGCCTTTTCCAGGTTGAGAATACGTTCGATGAAACGTTGGTGAACGCCGGCGCGACTCTGCGCCATACCCTCTTCCCCCACATCCAGCAACAACGCACGCCACAGTTCGGCCTGCCAGCAATTGGCGGGGGTCAGGGCCTTGGGCTCGCCTCGAGCACTGCGTAGTTGGTGACGTCCTGCTGCCCAGTCTTCCAGCCAGTCGGCGCGATAAACCTGATATTGGTCGAACAGGTCAGCCAGGCGCTCGGCCAATTGATAGCGCTTGCGCAGATCCGTGTCGTGAGTAAGGAAACGTCGTAGCGGTTCGAAGTGCGGCTGATCGATCAGCTCGGGCAAGAGTCGCATCAGGCGCCATGTCAGCGGTGCTTTATCCAGCAGGGATTTGGGCGGGATTTCATCGCGTCCCAGCACCATGCGATAGAGCTGCCACATGAAACTGCCGGGAAGTTGCACGTCGATGGCGGCGGCGATGCCGCAGCCGCCCATGTCGTCTTCCTCGGGATCCTCAGCCAGTGCCAGCTTCAGCCATTGGGCAATGCCGTTGCTCTGGACCAGGGCGATCTCATTCTCCAGAGGCGCCAAGGGGTAACGCCGCATCCAGCTGACCACCAGGCTGCGCAACTCGTCCAGGCGGTTACCGTGAACCACCATAAAACCAGCGCTGAGGGACGTGGCGTCCGGCATAAGGGCTTCCTTGGAAAATGCAAAAGCTAGGGCCGAACCTTAGCACTGTCACGCAGCGGTGACAGCTGAGAGGACCAACATGAGTGTTGCGGGGGATGAGGCATTTTTTGTCGCACAAAAACAAAACCCCAATTGCTTTCGCAATTGGGGTTTCGGAATTTAATCTTGACGATGACCTACTCTCACATGGGGAAACCCCACACTACCATCGGCGATGCATCGTTTCACTTCTGAGTTCGGGATGGGATCAGGTGGTTCCAATGCTCTATGGTCGTCAAGAAATTCGGTGTGCCGAGTCGTCTTTCGACGCTTCAGCAAATTGGGTATGTAATAGCTTTGTGTGTTTTCTCGAACTTTCGGTTCGTTTCGTCTTCACACACCGCAACTCGCTCTTAAGCAAATTGCTTGGGTGTTATATGGTCAAGCCTCACGGGCAATTAGTATTGGTTAGCTCAACGCCTCACAGCGCTTACACACCCAACCTATCAACGTCGTAGTCTTCGACGGCCCTTCAGGGAACTCAAGGTTCCAGTGAGATCTCATCTTGAGGCAAGTTTCCCGCTTAGATGCTTTCAGCGGTTATCTTTTCCGAACATAGCTACCCGGCAATGCCACTGGCGTGACAACCGGAACACCAGAGGTTCGTCCACTCCGGTCCTCTCGTACTAGGAGCAGCCCCTCTCAAATCTCAAACGTCCACGGCAGATAGGGACCGAACTGTCTCACGACGTTCTAAACCCAGCTCGCGTACCACTTTAAATGGCGAACAGCCATACCCTTGGGACCGGCTTCAGCCCCAGGATGTGATGAGCCGACATCGAGGTGCCAAACACCGCCGTCGATATGAACTCTTGGGCGGTATCAGCCTGTTATCCCCGGAGTACCTTTTATCCGTTGAGCGATGGCCCTTCCATACAGAACCACCGGATCACTAAGACCTACTTTCGTACCTGCTCGACGTGTCTGTCTCGCAGTCAAGCGCGCTTTTGCCTTTATACTCTACGACCGATTTCCGACCGGTCTGAGCGCACCTTCGTACTCCTCCGTTACTCTTTAGGAGGAGACCGCCCCAGTCAAACTACCCACCATACACTGTCCTCGATCCGGATAACGGACCTGAGTTAGAACCTCAAAGTTGCCAGGGTGGTATTTCAAGGATGGCTCCACGCGAACTGGCGTCCACGCTTCAAAGCCTCCCACCTATCCTACACAAGCAAATTCAAAGTCCAGTGCAAAGCTATAGTAAAGGTTCACGGGGTCTTTCCGTCTAGCCGCGGATACACTGCATCTTCACAGCGATTTCAATTTCACTGAGTCTCGGGTGGAGACAGCGCCGCCATCGTTACGCCATTCGTGCAGGTCGGAACTTACCCGACAAGGAATTTCGCTACCTTAGGACCGTTATAGTTACGGCCGCCGTTTACCGGGGCTTCGATCAAGAGCTTCGCGTTAGCTAACCCCATCAATTAACCTTCCGGCACCGGGCAGGCGTCACACCCTATACGTCCACTTTCGTGTTTGCAGAGTGCTGTGTTTTTAATAAACAGTCGCAGCGGCCTGGTATCTTCGACCGGCATGGGCTTACGGAGCAAGTCCTTCACCCTCACCGGCGCACCTTCTCCCGAAGTTACGGTGCCATTTTGCCTAGTTCCTTCACCCGAGTTCTCTCAAGCGCCTTGGTATTCTCTACCCAACCACCTGTGTCGGTTTGGGGTACGGTTCCTAGTTATCTGAAGCTTAGAAGCTTTTCTTGGAAGCATGGCATCAACCACTTCGTCACCTAAAAGGTAACTCGTCATCAGCTCTCGGCCTTAGAACCCCGGATTTACCTAAGATTCCAGCCTACCACCTTAAACTTGGACAACCAACGCCAAGCTGGCCTAGCCTTCTCCGTCCCTCCATCGCAATAACTAGAAGTACAGGAATATTAACCTGTTTTCCATCGACTACGCTTTTCAGCCTCGCCTTAGGGACCGACTAACCCTGCGTCGATTAACGTTGCGCAGGAAACCTTGGTCTTTCGGCGTGGGTGTTTTTCACACCCATTGTCGTTACTCATGTCAGCATTCGCACTTCTGATACCTCCAGCAAGCTTCTCAACTCACCTTCACAGGCTTACAGAACGCTCCTCTACCGCATCACTTACGTGATACCCGTAGCTTCGGTGTATGGTTTGAGCCCCGTTACATCTTCCGCGCAGGCCGACTCGACTAGTGAGCTATTACGCTTTCTTTAAAGGGTGGCTGCTTCTAAGCCAACCTCCTAGCTGTCTAAGCCTTCCCACATCGTTTCCCACTTAACCATAACTTTGGGACCTTAGCTGACGGTCTGGGTTGTTTCCCTTTTCACGACGGACGTTAGCACCCGCCGTGTGTCTCCCATGCTCGGCACTTGTAGGTATTCGGAGTTTGCATCGGTTTGGTAAGTCGGGATGACCCCCTAGCCGAAACAGTGCTCTACCCCCTACAGTGATACATGAGGCGCTACCTAAATAGCTTTCGAGGAGAACCAGCTATCTCCGAGCTTGATTAGCCTTTCACTCCGATCCACAGGTCATCCGCTAACTTTTCAACGGTAGTCGGTTCGGTCCTCCAGTCAGTGTTACCTAACCTTCAACCTGCCCATGGATAGATCGCCCGGTTTCGGGTCTATACCCAGCGACTAAACGCCCTATTAAGACTCGCTTTCGCTACGCCTCCCCTATTCGGTTAAGCTCGCCACTGAATATAAGTCGCTGACCCATTATACAAAAGGTACGCAGTCACAGAACAAAGTCTGCTCCCACTGCTTGTACGCATACGGTTTCAGGATCTATTTCACTCCCCTCTCCGGGGTTCTTTTCGCCTTTCCCTCACGGTACTAGTTCACTATCGGTCAGTCAGTAGTATTTAGCCTTGGAGGATGGTCCCCCCATATTCAGACAAAGTTTCTCGTGCTCCGTCCTACTCGATTTCATGACTAAGAGACTTTCGCGTACAGGGCTATCACCCACTATGGCCGCACTTTCCAGAGCGTTCCGCTAATCTCAAAGCCACTTAAGGGCTAGTCCCCGTTCGCTCGCCACTACTAAGGGAATCTCGGTTGATTTCTTTTCCTCAGGGTACTTAGATGTTTCAGTTCCCCTGGTTCGCCTCTTGCACCTATGTATTCAGTACAAGATAACCATCTTATGATGGCTGGGTTCCCCCATTCAGACATCTCCGGATCAAAGTCTGTTTGCCGACTCCCCGAAGCTTTTCGCAGGCTACCACGTCTTTCATCGCCTCTGACTGCCAAGGCATCCACCGTATGCGCTTCTTCACTTGACCATATAACCCCAAGCAATCTGGTTATACTGTGAAGACGACATTCGCCGAAAATTCGCGATTAAACTCACAAATTTTACCTTAGCCTGAATAAACACCAGTGAAAGTGCTATCCAGTCTATCTTTCTATCACATACCCAAATTTTTAAAGAACGATTCTGATAAAGATCAGAAATCAACATTCATCGCCTATCAGCGGAATGCTCATTTCTAAGCTTTAAACGATGGACACCAATCTGTAATGGTGGAGCCAAGCGGGATCGAACCGCTGACCTCCTGCGTGCAAGGCAGGCGCTCTCCCAGCTGAGCTATGGCCCCGTATCGCTACAGGGTGCACCAGTAATTGGTGGGTCTGGGCAGATTCGAACTGCCGACCTCACCCTTATCAGGGGTGCGCTCTAACCAACTGAGCTACAGACCCAATCGTCTTCTTCAATGAATCAAGCAATTCGTGTGGGAGCTTATGAAGCAGCTGATGTCGTCGATTAAGGAGGTGATCCAGCCGCAGGTTCCCCTACGGCTACCTTGTTACGACTTCACCCCAGTCATGAATCACACCGTGGTAACCGTCCTCCCGAAGGTTAGACTAGCTACTTCTGGTGCAACCCACTCCCATGGTGTGACGGGCGGTGTGTACAAGGCCCGGGAACGTATTCACCGCGACATTCTGATTCGCGATTACTAGCGATTCCGACTTCACGCAGTCGAGTTGCAGACTGCGATCCGGACTACGATCGGTTTTATGGGATTAGC
>NZ_JAQZAB010000132.1:0-10924 GCF_028640915.1 Pseudomonas sp. B3G-3
GACGCTGACCTTACCGCTTGAGCCTTTTTGCGCAGCGATCACGGTGTTGCCAGCGGTCTGTACCTTGGCGCCGTTGGTGAGCGACAGCGAGCCGTTGCCTGACTGGCCCACGGTCATGTCGCCGAGGGTTTTCCAGAGGCTGCCCGCGCCATCGACGCTGGCGGTGCCAGTGGAACCCAGGTCGGCAGCGATGATGCTGTCCTGGCTGTTGACCTGGCTGCCGTTCTTGACCAGCAGGGTGCCGTTGCCGGCGCCGCCGACCACCAGGCGCTTGTCGCTGGTCAGGGTTGACCCGCCGTCGGCGATGAGGGTGCCGGTTGCGCCACGCTCGGAGCCGATCAGGGTGTCGCCCTGGGAGTGGGCTCGGGAGCCGCTTTTGAGGTTCAGGTCGGCGGAGCCGCCTTTGCCGACGATCAGGTCGCCGCCGGTGTTCAAGGTCGCGCCGTTGTTGAAGGTGGCCTTGCCCGTGGCGCCCTGTACGGTGCCCAGGGTGAAGCCGTCAGCGACATTCAGCTTGCCGCTGCCGCCGACATTCAATTGGCCCAGGCCGTTGTTGGCGGTGCCAACGTTCAGGCTGCCGACCGTTCGGGCGCTGTCCAGTTGCGCGACCTGGTTGCTCAGCCCGGGGAGCGGTCGATCGATATTGACCGCCTCATTGCTGGCGGGAGCGCCGTTGCTCCAGTTACCGCTGTTTTCCCAGGCGTTGCTGTCGTTGACGCGATAGGCGTTGCCGTCCTCGTCATAGGCAAAGTGATGGGCGTCTCCGGTCCAGTTCGTCGTGGCGAGTACGGCCGGGGCGAAGGTGCTCAACGCCAGGGCGACGGCGAGCGCGGTGCTGGAGGGTCTGAAACTGTGGGGTGTCATGGTCTTCTTTTCCAAGGCTGTGCCTGTGTGGTCGGAGGAGTGGAAACGGCGTCGGGTGCGCTAGGGATCAGCGGCGCGCGCCGAGGGGTGAAAGCGTTCGATGGCTGCACAGAGGCGCGAGGCGCTTCCCGGCCGGCAGAGGAGTTTTCTGGCTATGAAGTGCAATAGGACCGGTGCTGTAACAGTGCGGCCTGAGTGATCTGTTCATAAGCGTTGAATAACTGATCAAGTTGTCCGGAAAGTTGTGAGCGGGCCGGTAACTTAATAAAGAAGGAGGCGGGAATATACGTGGGGAGAGAGGTTGGGAGCTTTTTTTAAACTTTTCAGAAATATCTTTATGGTGGTCGAGAATAATCTTTGTTGGTTGTGGTTAGTTCGTTGTTGTTATCAGTGGAACTGTCTGGTGCGGGCTTTTTTTGCGAATTGTGTTCAAGTTTTATGGGGTTTGGACGAGGGGCAAAAGAAGGGGATAAAACATAAAGACGGCGGGGTAATGATTTTTTGCTTGAGGGGATGTTTTTATTGAGAGGGCAGTATTTGTTTTTTAGAAGACGATGGTTTTTTATTGTTTTAAGTTTTTTTGCCGAAGGGCGGAAGTTACGGTGTCCGATATGCAGTTCGATTCTGCTCAAGCCTGATCGAGACTGTTGTGCAAGTGGCGAGCGCGCCCATGTTTCAGGACCGCTCGCAATGCTGGGGAATCGACGCGATCAGCGATCCGCCAGTTCCTGGGGCGAGGCGACCCGGGCTCCCGGTTTGAGTACCAGCCACAAGGCCGCAGCGATCAGCACGCCGCCATACAAGTGGGCCATGGACAGTGGCTCGTCCAGCAGCAACGCACCCCACAACACCCCGAACGGCGGGATCATGAAGGTCACGGTCATCGACTTGACCGGGCCGATCGAGCTCAGCAGGCGGAAATACAGGATGTAGGCAAAGGCGGTGCAGGCCAGCCCCAGGCCCAGCAACGACAGCCAGACGCTCCAGCCGCCCCAGCTGGCGGGCGGCTGGCTGATGGTGCTGTAGGCGAAGATCGGCAGCAGGAACAGGCTGGCGCCGAGCATGCTGCCCAGGGCCGAGAGGCGACTGTCGAGACCGCCGGCCTGGTCCAGCCAGCGCCGCGCGAGGAAGCCGGCGAAACCGTAGCAGGTGGTGGCGAGCAGGCAGGCCAGCGCGCCCAGCAGCAGTTCCAGGTCGAATGTCATGGGGCCGGCGCGGGTCAGGATGCCCACGCCGAACAGGCCCAGGCTGACCCCGGCGATTTTTGGCGGGGTCAGTTTCTCGTGGAAGAACAGCCCGCCGATCAGCACGCCCATCAAGGGCGTGGTGGCATTGAAGATCGCCGAATAACCGGCCGGCAACACCAGGGCCGCCACCGAATACATGGTGGCGGGGATACCGGAGTTGATCACGCCAAGCAGCAGCACGGTCTTGAACTTGCCCTGGAAGTCCCAGCTGATGCGCATCAGCGCGAGGATCACCAACAGGCCGGTGGCGGCGATGGAGACGCGAAAGAAGGCCGTGGGAATGCTGCCGATCACTGGAGCGATGATGCGCATGAACAGAAAACTCGCGCCCCAGATCGCGGCCAGGGACAACAAACGCAGGGTATCGACAAGTCTCACGGCGCAACTCCTTTGATGGCCCCTGCAACGGCCCTTTTTTCGGCAGGGCGAGAGTGTTGCCGAGAGACGGGACGCGAGCAATCGCTATCTTGCGGTCGAATGGGCGGGATCCTTCTCGCTACGGAAAAATTGCACTTCTCCTGCACCCGGTTCACTGGCTAAGCTCAGGCCTTTCCGAATTCCCGCAGAGGTCTCACCATGCCGCAGAAATGGCCCGCCGCCGATATCGCTCGAACGATCCTCGATGGCTTCGACGATTACCGCGAGCACTTTCGCCAGATCACCGACGGTGCCCGGGCCCGCTTCGAGCAAGCGCAGTGGCAGGAGGCACAGACCGCCTCGGCGGCACGGATCAACCTGTACGAGGAAAAGGTCGGCGAGACCGTGCAGCGCCTGCGCACGACGTTCGACCTGGAGACCCTGCTCGACGTCAATCAGTGGCCGCTGGTGAAAAGCGCCTATATCAGCCTTATCGACCTGCGCTTCGACGATGAGCTGTCCGAGACCTGGTACAACTCGGCCTTCTGCGGCCTGTTCAGCCACGACCTGATCAGCGACGGCTGCATGTTCATCCACACCACGCGGCCGAGCCTGCGCCGCGCCCGGGCCGCGCAGACCCGCACCTACCGGCCGCAAGGACATCTGTCGACGATGCTCGAACAGATCTTCGTCGACTACCGCTTCAGCGAGGCCTATGCCGACCTGTCCGGCGACCTGCGGCGCCTGGAGTCGCAGCTGCGGGAGAACCTGCCGGACTGGGTGTGCAAGGACCCGGAACTGGCGGTGGAGCTGTTTTCCTCGGTGCTGTACCGCAACAAGGGCGCTTACCTGGTGGGGCGCATCTACACCCACGACGAGCAGTGGCCGCTGGTGATTCCGTTGCTGCATCGTGAAGGGCGGGGCATCCAGATCGACGCGCTGATCACCGACGAAGCCGAGGTGTCGATCATCTTTTCCTTCACCCGTTCCTATTTCATGGTCGACGTGCCGGTGCCGGCGGAGTTCATCGGTTTCCTCAAGCGCATCCTGCCGGGCAAGCACATCGCCGAGCTGTACACCTCCATCGGGTTCTACAAGCACGGCAAGTCCGAGTTCTACCGGGCGCTGATCAACCACCTGGCCAACACCGACGACCAGTTCATCATGGCCCCGGGCGTGCGCGGCATGGTCATGAGCGTGTTCACCTTGCCGGGTTTCAACACCGTGTTCAAGATCATCAAGGACCGCTTCTCGCCGTCGAAAAACGTCGACCGCGCCACGGTGATCGAGAAGTACCGCCTGGTGAAAAGCGTCGACCGGGTCGGGCGCATGGCCGATACCCAGGAGTTCGCCGACTTCCGCTTTCCCCTGGGCAAGTTCGATCCGGCGTGCCTGGCGGAGTTGCTGGAAGTGGCGCCGTCGACGGTGTCGGTGGAGGGCGATACGGTGCTGATCCGCCACTGCTGGACCGAGCGGCGCATGACCCCGCTCAACCTCTACCTGGACCACGCCAACCCGGCCCAGGTGCGCGAGGCACTGGACGACTACGGCCTGGCGATCAAGCAGCTGGCCGCAGCGAATATCTTCCCCGGCGACATGCTGCTGAAGAACTTCGGCGTCACCCGCCATGGCCGGGTGGTGTTCTACGACTACGACGAGATCTGCTTTCTCACCGAAGCCAACTTTCGCCACATCCCGGCGCCGCGCACCCCGGAGGACGAGATGGCGTCCGAGCCCTGGTATTCCATCGGCCCGCTGGACGTGTTCCCCGAGGAATTCCCGCCGTTCCTGTTCGCCGACGCCGGACAGCGCAAGCTGTTCGACCAGCTGCACGGCGAGCTGTACAACGCCGATTACTGGAAAGGCCTGCAGGACGCCATTCGCGCCGGCAAGGTGATCGATGTGTTCCCGTACCGGCGCAAGGACCGGGACAACGAATAGAGGGAGCAGCGGCAAGAGGCAAGTTACAAGCGGCAAGCTAAAAGCGTAAAGCTGCGTTAATCTTGCGGCTTTTCGCTTGAAGCTTGTAGCTGCCTTTATGACCGACCAACTGCTGAAAAACCTCGACCAAGCCATGCTCGCCGACCGCCACCGGTTGCGCCGGCAGTTGCTTGAGCTGCGCAAGAAACCCGACGAGGCCAAGCTTGGGCAGTGGGTCGAACGCATGCAGGCGTCCTGCGCCCAGGTGGCGGCGCGGCGCGCCAGCGTGCCGTCGATTCGCTACGACGACAGCCTGCCGATCGCCGCCAAGCGCGACGAGATCAAGGCGGCGCTGCAAAAGCACCAGGTGCTGATCATCGCCGGTGAAACCGGCTCGGGTAAAACCACCCAACTGCCGAAGATCTGCCTGGAAATCGGTCGCGGCCAGCACGGCCTGATCGGTCATACCCAGCCTCGGCGGATCGCCGCGCGCAGCGTGGCCAGCCGGGTCGCCGAAGAGCTGGCGACGCCGCTAGGTGCCCTGGTGGGTTACCAGGTGCGCTTCGAGGACCAGAGCGACTCGAACACCCTGATCAAGCTGATGACCGACGGCATCCTGCTGGCGGAAACCCAGAACGACCGCTACCTGGAACGCTACGACACGATCATCGTCGACGAAGCCCACGAGCGCAGCCTGAACATCGACTTCCTGCTGGGCTACCTGAAGACCCTGCTGCCGCGGCGTCCGGACCTCAAGGTCATCATCACCTCGGCGACCATCGACCTGGAACGCTTCTCCAAGCACTTCGACGACGCGCCGATCGTCGAGGTCTCCGGCCGTACCTTCCCGGTGGAAACCTGGTACCGCCCGCTGACCCTGGAGCAGGACGAAGAGGGCAACCGGGTCGAGGACGACCTGACGGTGGACCAGGCGATCCTCGCCACCCTCGACGAAATCGCCGCCCATGAGCGCAGCGAGCGTCGCAGCCCGGGTGACGTGCTGGTGTTCCTGCCGGGCGAGCGGGAGATTCGCGACGCCGCCGAGATGCTGCGCAAGGCCCAGCTCAAGCACACCGAAATCCTGCCGTTGTATGCGCGCCTGTCGCCGGCCGAGCAGCAGCGGATTTTCCAGTCGCACCCGGGCCGCAGGGTGGTACTGGCGACCAACGTCGCCGAGACCTCGTTGACCGTGCCGGGCATCCGCTACGTGATCGACAGCGGCACCGCGCGCATCAGCCGCTACAGCTACCGGGCCAAGGTCCAGCGCCTGCCCATCGAGGCGATTTCCCAGGCCAGCGCCAACCAGCGTAAAGGCCGCTGCGGCCGGGTCGAGCCGGGCATCTGCGTGCGCCTGTACAGCGAAGAAGATTTCAACGGCCGTCCGGAATTCACCGACCCGGAGATCCTGCGTACCAACCTGGCGGCGGTGATCCTGCAGATGCTCCATCTGCGCCTCGGTGAAATCACCGCGTTCCCCTTTATCGAGCCGCCGGATGGCAAGGCCATCAGCGACGGTTTCAACCTGCTGCAAGAACTCTCGGCTGTGGACCGCAACAGCCAGCTGACGCCGCTGGGTCGCCAATTGGCGCGGCTGCCGGTGGACCCGCGCATGGGCCGCATGCTGCTGGAAGCGGCGAAGCTGGGCAGCCTGCAGGAAGTGCTGATCGTCGCCAGCGCCATGTCGATCCAGGACCCGCGCGAGCGGCCGCCGGAGCGCCAGCAGGCGGCCGACCAGGCCCACGCGCAATGGAAGGACGCAGATTCGGATTTCGCCGGGCTGGTCAATCTGTGGCGCGGTTTCGAAGAGCAGCGCCAGGCGCTGACCGCCAGCCCGCTGCGTAACTGGTGCCGCAAGAATTTCCTCAACTACTTGCGCCTGCGCGAGTGGCGCGACTCTCATCGCCAGCTGAGCCTGATCTGCCGCGACCTGCAGCTGAGCCTGAACAAGGAGCCGGCCGACTATCCGAAACTGCACAAGGCGGTGCTGGTCGGCCTGTTGAGCCAGATCGGCCAGAAGACCGAGGAGGGCGACTACCTCGGTGCTCGCCAGCGGCGCTTCTGGGTGCACCCGTCGTCCGGGTTGGGCAAGAAGCGTCCGCAGTGGCTGATGACCGCCGAGCTGGTGGAAACCACCAAGCTCTATGCGCGCATGGTGGCGAAGATCGAACCGGACTGGATCGAGCCGCTGGCCGGGCACCTGATCAAGAAGAACCACTTCGAACCGCATTGGGAGAAGAAGCGCGGGCAGGTGGTGGCCTACGAGCAGATCACCCTGTTCGGCCTGATCGTGGTCGGCCGCCGCCCGGTGCATTACGGCCCGGTGGACCCGGTGGTGTCGCGCGAGCTGTTTATCCGCGAAGGCCTGGTGCGTGGCGAGATCCAGTCGAAAGCCAAGTGCCTGAGCGCCAACACGCGCTTGCTGGAACAGCTCGACGAACTGGAAGCCAAGGCCCGGCGCCGCGACATCCTCGCCGACGAGGAAACCCTGTTCGCCTTCTACGACGCGCGCCTGCCGGCGGAGATCCACCAGACCGCGACCTTCGACAGCTGGTACCGGGTGCACAGCCAGAAAGACCCGCAGTTGCTGATCATGCGTGAGGAAGACGTGTTGGCCCGCGAGGCCAGCGAAGTCACCGCCATGCAGTACCCGGACACCCTGCAGATCGGCGATCTGGAACTGGCCCTGAGTTACCACTTCGAGCCCAACCATCCACGGGACGGCGTGACCCTGCGGGTGCCGGCGCCGTTGCTGCCGGCCTTGCCCGCCGAGCGTCTGGAATGGCTGGTGCCGGGGCTGGTGGAAGCCAAGTGCATCGCCCTGGTGCGCAACCTGCCCAAGGCGTTGCGCAAGAACTTCGTGCCGGTGCCGGACTTCGTCAAGGCGGCCCTGGCGCGTATCGATTTCGCCCAGGGCTCGCTGCCCCAGGCGCTGGGTCGCGAGCTGCTGCGCATGACCGGGGCACGGGTCAGCGACGAGGCCTGGGCCGAGTCGGCGCAACAGGTGGAAAGCCACCTGCGGATGAACCTGGAAATCGTCGACGCCCAGGGCAAGTTCCTCGGCGAAGGCCGCGACCTGGCCGAGCTGACCGCGCGTTTCGCCGAAGCCAGCCAGGCCGCCCTGGCCGTGCCGCAAACCGCGAAAAGCCAGCAGCCGGTGGAGGCCAAGGTGTTCGCTGCGGTGGCGGAGAAAACCCAGCAGAAGATCGCCGGGCTGTCGATGACGGTGTATCCGGCGCTGGTAGAAGAAGGCGGGACCGTCAAGGAAGGGCGTTTCTCCACCCCGGCCGAAGCCGAGTTCCAGCATCGTCGCGCCTTGCAGCGCCTGTTGCTGCAACAGCTGGCCGAGCCGGCCAAGTTCCTGCGCAACAAGCTGCCGGGGCTGACCGAGCTGGGCCTGCTGTATCGCGAACTGGGGCGCGTCGACGCCCTGGTGGAAGACATCCTGCTGGCCAGCCTCGACAGCTGCGTGCTGGAAGGCGAGGACAGCCTGCCCCGGGATGGCGCCGGCCTGGCGTCGCTGGCCGAACGCAAGCGCGGCAGCTGGACCGAGCACGCCGAGCGCCTGGCGCGCCTGACCCTGGATATCCTCAAGCTCTGGCACAGCCTGCAAAAGCGCTTCAAGGGCAGGATCGACCTGGCCCAGGCGGTGGCGCTGAACGACATCAAGTCGCAGCTAAGCCACCTGGTGTATCCGGGGTTTGTCCGCGAGACCCCGGCGCAATGGCTCAAGGAGCTGCCGCGTTACCTCAAGGCCGTCGAGCTGCGTTTCGAGAAACTCGGCAGCCAGGTGCAGAAGGACCGGGTCTGGAGTACCGAACTGGCCGGCCTGTGGAACCAGTACCAGGCCCGCGCCGGCAAACATGCCCAGGAAGGCAAGCGCGACCCGCAGCTGGAGCTGTACCGCTGGTGGCTGGAGGAATATCGAGTGTCGCTGTTCGCCCAGCAACTGGGCACCAAGGCGCCGATTTCCGACAAGCGCCTGAACAAGCAGTGGAGCCAGGTGGAAGCCTGATACGACGCCTGTAACCGCTGCCGCAGGCTGCGATAAGGTCCGAAGGACCTTCCCGCGATCTCAGGGAGCACGCCCTCTTCGAGGTCGATCGCAGCCTGCGGCAGCGGCTACAGCGATCTGTGATGGCGGCGATTACGCTTGCCGATAGGGCCAAACGCCGGCGTTTATGGCAAACTTCGCCGTTATAAATGCCGGCCCCGCGGTTTTGAGCGTTCGCCGCCCGGGCAAAGCGGAATAAAGCGATGTCAGGTCCTATTCCGCCAGTCGGGATAGACCATTTACGGTTTGGTACGACGGTGCCAATACCTTCTGCCTGAACAGAATAGAGGAACGACCGTGCATAACGTCGTCATCAGCGGCACTGGCCTGTACACCCCGGCCAACAGCATCTCCAACGAAGAGCTGGTGGAGTCTTTCAACACCTACGTGCATCAGTTCAACGCCGACAACGCGCAAGCGATCGAGCGCGGCGACGTTCAGGCCCTGACCGAATCCAGCGCGGCCTTCATCGAGAAGGCCTCCGGCATCAAAAGCCGCTTTGTCATGGACAAGGACGGCATCCTCGATCCGCAGCGCATGACCCCGCGTCTGCCCGAGCGTTCCAACGACGAATGGTCGGTGCTCTGCCAGATGGCCATCGGCGCCGCCGAACAGGCCCTGCAACGCGCTGGCAGGACCGCCGCGGACATCGACGGGGTGATTGTCGCCTGCTCCAACCTGCAGCGCGCCTACCCGGCCATCGCCATCGAAGTCCAGGAAGCCCTGGGCATCGCCGGTTTCGGTTTCGACATGAACGTGGCCTGCTCCTCGGCCACCTTCGGCATCCAGGCCGCCTGCAACAGCGTGCAACTGGGCCAGGCCCGGGCGATCCTGATGGTCAACCCGGAAGTCTGCACCGGCCACCTGAACTTCCGTGACCGCGACAGCCACTTCATCTTCGGCGACGCAGCCACCGCGGTGATCATCGAACGGGCTGACCTGGCCACCTCGCCGTACCAGTTCGACATCATCAGCACCAAGCTGCTGACCAAGTTCTCCAACAACATCCGCAACAACTTCGGCTTCCTCAACCGCGCCGCGGAAGAGGGCATCGGCGCGCCGGACAAACTCTTCGTGCAGGAAGGCCGCAAGGTGTTCCGCGATGTCTGCCCGATGGTGGCGGAACTGATCGCCGAGCACCTGCAGGAAAACCAGCTGAACGTCAGCGACGTGAAGCGTTTCTGGCTGCACCAGGCCAACCTCAGCATGAACCACCTGATCGTCAAGAAACTGCTGGGCCGCGAAGCCACCGAAGAGGAAGCGCCGGTGATTCTCGACACCTACGCCAACACCAGTTCGGCCGGTTCGGTGATCGCTTTCCACAAGAACCAGGATGACCTGAGCAGCGGCTCGCTGGCGGTGCTCAGCTCGTTCGGCGCCGGTTATTCGATTGGCAGTGTGCTTCTGCGCAAGCGTTGACAGTCTTATGGATCGCAGCCGCTGAAGCGCTGGCCGTCGGCTCCTGCATGGGGCCGGCGGCGCTGGGCGGCTGCGATCCCTGATTCCGATTACGAGGCATGAATGTCCGCAGCTGACGACACGCAACTGCTTGAACGCCTGTTGGCCGGCGAGCAAAAGGCCTACAAGGAACTGGTCGGCACCTACCAGAGCGCGATGCGCGCCGTGGCCTACGCCATTGTCGGCCAGCGCCACGCCGACGAAGTGGTGCAGGATGCCTGGCTGTCGGTGGTGCGCAACCTGGCGGGTTTCCAGGGGCGCTCCAGCCTCAAGACCTGGCTGTTGACCATCACCGCCAACTCGGCGAAAAGCCGCTACAAACAAAATCGTCGGGAAGTCCTGCTGGATGACTTGCCGTCCCCCCATGGCACCATTGGCGACGAGCGTTTTTCTTCCGCTGACGGTCACTGGCTGGTGGCGCCGTTCGCCTGGCACGCCGACACCCCGGAAGCCCTGCTCACCGAGGCCGAGCTGCGCGAATGCCTGGAACACACCTTGCTGAGCCTGTCGGAACTGCAGGGCAGCGTGTTGACCCTGCGCGAGCGCCAGGGCCTGGAGTTGGAGGAGATTTGTAATCTTCTGGACATTTCCCTCTCCAATGTCCGGGTGCTGCTGCACCGGGCGCGGCTGAAGATTTTTGCCACGGTGGAGCACTTCGAGGAGACCGGCCAATGCTGACCTGCAAGGAACAAGTGGCACGCTCCAGCGACTATCTCGATGGTCAGCTGAGCTTTCGCCAGCGCCTGATCCAGCGCCATCACCTGTTGTTCTGCCCCAATTGCCGGCGCTTCCTGCGGCAGATGCGCCTGATGCAGGCCACCCTGCGCAAGATGCCCGAAGCGCCTGTCGCCGATGTTGATGCGCTGGCCGAACGCCTGGCCGCCGAGCGCAAGCGCAACGCCTGATTCACCCGACCATCCTCCCGTAGCCGCTGAAGCCTCAAGAGCGCGACCGCTTCGCGCTCGATCGCAGGCTTCGCCAGCGGCTACACCAACGCCTGCAAGGCATACCAATTCCTGTAGCCGCT
>NZ_JAQZAB010000132.1:10974-37935 GCF_028640915.1 Pseudomonas sp. B3G-3
ATTCCTGTAGCCGCTGCCGCAGGCTGCGATAAGGCCGAAGGCCTTCAGCGATCTTGAAGTCGCCGCGGCCGTTCTCCGAACGCGACCCGGGTCGACCGCAGGCTTCGCCAGCGGCTACACCAACGCCTGCAAGGCATACCAATTCCTGTAGCCGCTGCCGCAGGCTGCGATAAGGCCGAAGGCCTTCAGCGATCTTGAAGTTGCCGCGGCCGTTCTCCGAACGCGGCCCGGGTCGATCGCAGCCTGTGGTAGCGGCTACATTGGATCCCGTTTTTTCCAAAATCCCCGCCCAAGGCTCTAGTACAGGCTTTTTGCCTTATTTCGTTTGGAAGTAAAAAAGTTCCGCTGTCATCAAATCTTTATCTATCAGCAACTCCCCTGAAATAACCCGCCGCCAAGATTCCCTCCCAACACAAGCGGGCCTGACTCGCGTGTTTTTTCCAGCGCTACAGACCACCAATTAGGGGAAATCTTCGATGATCCGTAAGCACTTCGCCGGTTTTGCCGCCAGCGCCCTGGCCCTGGCAGTTACCGCCCAGGCTTTCGCTGGCACCGTCACCACCGATGGCGCCGATATCGTAGTCAAGACCAAGGGCGGCCTTGAGGTTGCCACCACAGACAAAGAGTTCAGCTTCAAGCTCGGTGGTCGCCTGCAAGCCGACTACAGCCGCTTCGACGGTGTCTACACCAAGAATGGTGACACCGCCGACGCCGCTTACTTCCGTCGCGCGTTCCTCGAACTGTCCGGCGTGCTGTACACCGACTGGGCCTACACCATCAACTACGACTTCTCCCACAACACCGGCGACTCCGATAACGGCTACTTCGACGAAGCCTCGCTGGCTTACAACGGCTTCAAGCCGGTGTCGATCAAGGTTGGTCGCTTCGACCCGGACTTCGGCCTGGAAAAAGCCACCAGCTCCAAGTGGGTCACCGCGCCGGAACGTAACATCGCCTACGACATGGTCGACTGGGCCAACACCCACCAGAACGGCATGGGCCTGCAAGCTTCCAGCACCTTCGCCGATTCCTTCTATGCCTCGGCCGGCGTGTTCAGCAAGGACACCGACGACACCGACGGCGACAGCGTCAAGCAGGTCAACGGTCGCTTCGTCTTCGCCCCGATGCACGATGCCGGCAACGTCCTGCACTTCGGTGTGAACGTGGCTTCGCGCGATGTCTCCGACACCGCTTTCGACTCCCGTTATCGCACCCGCATGGGCATGCGTGGCGTCGAGACCCTGGGTGGTAACGATGCCGGCACCAACGGCAACCGTCCGGTGCTGGGCGGCAGCTCCAGTTCGCCAGCCGGCTCCTACGACCGTGACACCGCTTTTGGTCTGGAAGCCGCGTTCGCCATGGGCCCGGCCTCGATCCAGGGTGAATACATCACCCGCAAGACCAAGGCTGATTCCAACGCCTACGAAGACATCAAGGGCCATGGCTTCTACGTGCAGGGCGCCTACACCCTGACCGGCGAATCCCGCGGCTACAAGGTTGGCAAGTTCGACGCCATCAAGCCGGCCAACAAGGCCTTCGGCGCCTGGGAACTGTTCTATCGTTACGACAGCATGACCGTCGAAGACGACAACATCACCACCGCCAGCCTGACCCGCGACGTCGGCGATGCCGAAGTCAAGGTGCACAACCTGGGTGTGAACTGGTACGCCAACGAAGCAGTGAAAATCTCTGCCACCTACGTCAAGGCCAAGACCGACAAGGTCACCAACGCCACGGCCGCCAGCGGTGGTACACCGGCCAAGCGTACCGGCGACGACGACGGCGACGGCTTCATCGTTCGCGCGCAGTACGTGTTCTGATGTCGATGCACTTGCTGTAAAGAGCTCTTTCTCATCCGTTAAAGCTCCTTTCGTTTCAGCCCCGCTCCGGCGGGGTTTTTTTTGCCCGGCTCCCGGCTAACGCCAGACCGGCAGCAGGTCGAAGCTGAACAGCAGGTGGGCCAGGGCATTGGCCAGGCCGAACAGCAGCACCAGGACGATCATCGGCGTGCCACCCCAGACCCGGTACAGCGGGCTGGCGAAGCGTTTGCGCGAGGCATGGGCGAGCAGGGCCGGGGTGATCACCGCCCAGACGGTCGCCGCCAGGCCGGCGAAGCCGATGGCGAGGATGAAGCCTTCCGGCCAGATCAGCGCGCAGCCGATCGGCGGGGCGAAGGTGACCAGCGCGCTTTTCAGGCGGCCCCGGGGGCTGTCGTCGAAGCCCAGGGAATCGGCAATGTAGTCGAACAAGCCGAGGGTGACGCCGAGGAACGAACAGGCCACGGCAAAGTTGGAGAACAGGGTCAGCAGCAGGTCGACCCGGGCGCTGTTGAGCATGCCGCCCAGGGCGCTGATCAGCACATCGATGGTGCCGCCCTGGCGGGCGATGTCCTTGAACTGATCGCGGGGCAGGGTGCCCATGGTGCAGAGCATCCACACCGTGTACAGGACCAGGGCGATCAGGGTGCCGATCAGCAGGCAGTTGCGGATGCGCTGCGGGTCCTTGCCGTAGTGCTTCATCAGGCTCGGCACGTTGCCGTGAAAGCCGAAGGAGGTCAGGCAGAACGGCAGGGTCATGAACAGATAGGGCAGGTAGTCCGGTTGCGGGTTGCCGCGATCGAGCAAAACCTGTGGCTGCACATGGCCGAGCAGGCCGCCGAAGGTCAGGAAGAAGGCAAGGATCTTGGCGCCGAACACCAGGGTGGTGATGCGGCTGACCGCCGCGGTGCTGAGCCAGACCACCAGGGCCACCGCCAGGGCGAACAGCAGGCCGCCGTTGCGCGAGGAAATCTCCAGGCCCAGGGTGTGGGCGGTGTGGCGGATCACCGAGCCGCTGGCCGAGATATAGGCATAGGTCAGGATGTACAGGACGAACACCAGGGTGGCGCCGTTGAACAGGCTCCAGCGCCGGCCGATCAGGTCGCGGGTGATGGTCGAGAAACTCGCCCCCGGCCGGTAGTTGAGGTTGGCTTCGAGGATCATCAGCCCCGAGTGCAGGGTGCAGAACCACGACAGCACCAGCACCGCGAGGGAGCCTTGGAACCACAGCCCCGACATCATCACCGGCAGCGAGAACATGCCGGCTCCGACAATGGTGCCGCCGATGATCATGGCGCCGCCGATGACCGAGGGCCGGCGTTCGGCGACCGTGCGATGGGAGGTTGAAGGGGATGAAGCGATGGACGTACCGCGCATGGCAAGGCCTGCAATGAAATTGTTATTGGAGGTAGCGAGGGTGCGCCTCGGGTAGCGGGAAACCGGCAGGCCGGCTCCCGCGCACCCGGGCGGCGATTCAGCGCAGGGCCAGCAGGCGGCTCAGTTGCTGCGCCATTTGCAGCAACTGGTGGTCCTGTCCGGGCAAGGCGTCGAACGACAGGCCTACCGGCAGGCTGCCCGCGGCGGCCACCGGCACGCTGACACTCGGCGCCGCCAGGTTGCTGGCCGGATCGGTGTTGCGTACGAAACGCTCGAAATGCTCCTGAGCGCCGCTGTCGCCCAGCAGCGGCGCGGTGCAGCTGACGGTCGGGTAGGCGATCAGGTCGAGCCGGTGCTGCTGGAACAGCCCGGCGTATTCGCGATCCAGGCGGATCTTGCTCATCAAGGCCTGCACGTAGTCCTCATAGGAAATGGCCGGGCTCTCCAACTGCGCCATAAGGGTCTTCTTGATCTGTGGGTCGCGGATCTGCGCCAGGATCTCGAGGAATCGCTCGCCGCAGCCGGCCTTCAGCAGGAAGCGCGGGAAGTCGATGAAGAACTCGAAGATCGGCAGCGGGAACTGGATGCTTTCGTTGATCTCGCCGATCAGGCGGTCGTCCACCGGCACCATCTCCACGCCCTGATCGGCCAGGCAATCGATCGCCGCGCGGCAGTCGCTGTGGACCTTGGTCTCCAGCTCGGACCAGAAGAACTGCTGGGGAATGCCGATGCGCAGGCGCTTGGGCTCGATCGGCGCGGCGCAGGAAGCACCGGTCAGCTGCCGGTGCACGAACAGCGCGTCTTCCAGGCTGCGGGTCAGCAGGCCCGGCGAGTCCTTGGTCTGGGACACCGGGACAATGCCGTCGCCAGGGTAGCCCCCGGTGCTCGGGCGGAAACCCACCACGCCGCAGAAGGCCGCGGGAATTCGCACCGAGCCGCCGGTGTCGGTGCCCACCGCGCAGGGCACCAGGCCGGCGGCCACGGCCGCGGCGCAACCGCCGCTGCTGCCGCCGGCGCTGTGTTGCAGGTGGCGCGGATTGACCACCGCGCCATAGCTCAGGTTGGCCGAGGTCACGCCGAACGACAGCTCGTGCATGTTGTTCTTGCCGGCGACCCGCGCGCCCAGCGCCTTGAAGCGCTGGACGATGCCGGCGTCCGCGGCCGGCTGGTAGTCGGCCAGGCCGGGCGTGCCGGCGGTGGTCGGCAGGCCGCTGGCATTGATGTTGTCCTTGAACGAAACCGGGATGCCGTAGAGCGGCAACTGGCGCTGCTCTGGCGTGCCGGTGTCGCCGCTGAACGCCTGCGGGGCGAAGCTGATGAAGCTGTTCAGGTGCCCGGCGTCGGCGTATTGCTCGAGCAGCGTGCGGTGCCAGGAGTCCAGGCAGAGCTTGCCCTGGCGAAACCCGTCAACGAGCGCTTCGATCGAAAGCTGGCTGTACATGAAAAAGTCTCAACGAAAGTCGGTGGGGGCCTGGGCTCAGCAATAGCGGAAGTGCGATTGCAGATCGAACAGCGGGTTGCCTTCCAGCAGTTCGCCACCGAGGCTGGCGATCACCGCGCAGGCGCCGTTCAGGGCGGTCTGCACCGCGCCTTCGGCCCAGCCGCCGGTAAACGAGCTGCCGCAGCCGGCCAGGTACAGGCCGGTGTCCTGCTGCGGGTCGAGGGCGGTCTTGAACTGGTAGAACAGGCGCTGGGAGTACAGGTCGTCGCCCGGGAAGTTCAGCTTGAACGCGCCCAGGGCCTGCTTGTCGGTGAGCCAGTCGTACTCCAGTACATAACGCTGGTAGTCGCCGTTCAGCGGTACCAGGTGGCTAGCGAACTCCGGCGCGCTCATCGCCAGTTCGTCCACCAGGCGCTTGCAGCGCTGGACCTTGTCGGTCATCGAGACCATTTTGTGCGAGTCGTCTTCCCAGGTGTAACTGATCAGCACCACGCCCCAGGAGTCCGGGTCCTGCGGGGCGTAGTCCAGGCAGTAGACGCCCTTGACCAGGGTGTCGGTCTGGATGTTCTGCGCCAGGCCATGTTTGAGCCAGAACTTGTCGCGGGTCAGGATGAACAGCTTGGACGAGCCGACCATGTGGGTTTCGTTGATCGCCCGGGCGACATCGCGATTGACGAACTGCTCGGCCTGGGTCAGGCGCATGTTGACTTGCAGGGCGCGGGTGGTGGCGGTGGTGATCACCCGGTCGCAGCCATAGGTTTCACCGTTGCAGCCTTGCAGCAGGATCTGCCCGTCGGCGCCTTTGCTGATGGATTCGATGCGGGTGCGGCAGATCCGGTCGCGCAGGGCGATGCCATGGAATTCCTCGTCGGCGATCCGCTCCCAGAGCGTGGAAATGCCGTTGGGCACCAGCCGCTGGTTGACTTCGAAGGCGTTGATCACCAGGCGCAGGATCTCGGTGAACGAGGCCCGGTACACCGACTGGAAACCACCCGAGCCGATGCCCAGGGAACCGAACAGGTGGAAGTCTTCCGGCTTGCGCCAGCGCTTGCCGCCCGGTGGGTTTTTCGAGGTGAAGATCTGCACCATGGCCGAGTAGAAAGAGTGATCGCCAAAGCAGTCCAGGTAGCGTTGCCACTCCGGCTGCACTTCGGCGTATTGCTGCTTTTCCAGCAGATCGGTGAGCAGCAGCGGCGGCGCCAGGAAGGTGCCGTCGTCCAGGCGCACGCCCTCCTTGAGAAAGGCGTTCCAGCCGCGGTGCACGGTGTTGAAGATCGGCGGTGGATTTTCCCCGGCCGGCCAGTGGTGGGTTTCGCCGCGGTAGTGGATTTCAGTGTCGACCACGCCAGGGTCGGGGAAGGCCTCGGTGGTGCCGATGCCGAAGCGGTCCAGATAATGGAACAGGCCGACTTCGCTCGGCGGGAAACGCATGGCGCCCATCTCGGCGATGAACTGCGGTTGGGTTTCGTCGAAGCACTGGGTCAGGAAACGCCCGCCGAGGTGGTCTTTCGAGGCTTCGAACAGGGTGATGCGGGTGGCGCCGGCGCGCAGCAGTTCATAGGCCGCGATCAGGCCGCTGAGGCCGGCGCCGACGATGCCGATGTGCTTGTCGGCGATCGCCGGCGGCAGGTGACCGATGGCCTGGGTGGCACGGTGCAGGAACTGCCCATAGTCGTACAACAGGTCGATGTTGGGGAACGAGCGGGTGCCTTGGGTTTCTTCGAAACCGGAGTGGGAGGAGTTCACAGGTAAGGGTCTCGGAAATCAGATGATGAGCTGCAGGCTTTCAAACGCGCGGGACGGATTGAGCAGGAGGACTTTCTTGCGCTGGATTTTCCACTGGCCGGCGAGGCACAGCAGTTGGTGCTCCACGGTCACCGGGTAATGCCATTCGCTGTCGCCACGGGCCTCGCAATACAGCATGGGGGTCAGGCAACGGGCGCTGAGGCCGTCCGGGTCGAGGCTGATCGCCGGCCGCTGGGCAATGTGCAGGCTGCGGCTCTTGGGCTGCTGCGAGAAATTGCGGGCGCTGGCCAGGCGGTTGATGCGCAGGGTGGTGAGGAAACGGTCCTCATACAGCAGGGAGGATTCGCGCAACGGGCAGGGTTGATCGTGGCGCAGCGGAATCCAGTAGTGGAAGTCGTCGCACAGCAGCTGTTGCCAGGCGTCGAAATCCTGTTGGTCGAGAAGCGCGATCTCTTGGTAGATCAGCTGTTCGAGGGGCGAGTTATCCATGGGCGGTCGATCCGTCTGGGGCCTGCATCAGCTGCTGCCAGGTGTTGTAGAAGTTGCGCATGGCCCGTTCGCTGGTGCCGGACACCACCTGGGTCTGCTCATGGGATTCGCCCGGTTCGAACAGGCGGGCGACGTTCACCCAGTCGTTGGCCTGGCTGCGCAGCCCGTCCATGGCCCGTTCGTACATTTCCACGTCGTCGTGGGCGACCATCGAGCACGGCGAGTTGATCAGGTTGTTGTACTGCACGGTTCTTTCCAGCAGCTGCACCGGCGCGCCCACCAGCTCGAAGATCCATGACTCGACCACGGTCTCGCTGGCCGAGACCGGGCGGATCACCCGCAGGGTCTGGATTGGCCCCTTGACCATCAGGTTGGGGAAATACACGGTGTTGTGCCGGGTATCGTCGAGGATCGCCGCGGCCTGGGTTTCGCCGTAGCTCTCGACCATCAGCTCCCAGTAACCGGGGATGCTGGAATAGGCCTTGTGGATCGAGTTGCTGACGCCGGTATGGCCATGGCCGTTGGGCCAGGTGCGGATGCCCATGGCGCTGAAGAACTCGTAGGACGCCATGAACGGCGAGAACAGTTCCACGGCCATCGGCGGCTGGCCGTCGTGCCCGGTTTCCTTCCACAGGCGAATGGCTTCGCCGGCCGAGGATTCGTGGGCGACCATCGGGTGGCAGGTGTCGGTCTGGTTGTCGACCACCATCTTCCAGTTGCAGCGGTGGCGGTGCAGCAAGGGCTGGCCGATGGCGCGCAATTGCCCCTGGGGCGAGCGCATGACCATGTTGTCCAGGGTCGACAGCGAGTCGCCGAAGAACTCGCTAAAGCCGACGCCCTGTTCCTTGAGGCGCACGAACACGAAGCCCCGGTAGTTCTCCACCGCGGCCACCGGCTGCATGCCCTTGTGGGCGGCGCAGCTGCTGAGGTCGCAGTCGTCGTATTCCTTTTTCACCGGGATGCTCAGCAGCTGGCCGTCGGTCTTGAAGGTCCAGGCGTGATAGGGGCAGCGGATAAAGCGCCCGACATTGCCTTGCGGCTCGGCCAGCACTTTCACGCCCTTGTGCGGGCAGCGGTTGTGCAGCACGACGATCTCGCCGTTTTTCTGCCGGACCATGGCCAGCGGTTGGCCGGCGATGTCGCCGGTGAAGAAGTCGCCGGTTTCCGGGACCAGGCTTTCATGGCCCAGGTAGCACCAGCTGGCGGCGAACACCTGTTGTTGTTCTCGCTCGAAGAGCGACGGATCAAGGAACAGCGTGCGATGCACTTCCTTGCCGTTGAAGTAGTTGTCCAACGAGGTTCTCTCTTTAGATGACCAGTTTCAGGCTTGGGCCTTTGGCCCGGGATACGCAGGGGTAGATCTTGTTGCTGCAGGCGGCCTGCTGCGGGCTCATGATGAAATCGCGGTGATCGACTTCACCTTCCAGCACGTCCAGCTCGCACACCCCGCATTCGCCGCGACGGCAGTCGTAGAGCGGCTCCAGGCCGGCCTCTTCGAGGGCGTCGAGCAGGGACTGGCCGGGCTGCACCCGCAGGTCGATGCCGGAATCCGCGGCATGCACGGCGAAGCCGGGTTCGTCTTCCGCCAGGGTGGTGTTGAAGATTTCGAAGTGGATGCGTTCGCGAGGAAAGCCCAGGCTCTGGGCATGGCTGAATACATCGTTGAGCATGGCTTGCGGGCCGCACACATACAGGCGATCCCGGGGCTGCAACTGGCCCAGCACCGCGGCCACCGACGGGCGCCCCTCGGCCGAGTCGGAGCAGTGCAGGCTCAGGCTGTCCTGCAACAGCTCGCGCATCTGCGCGGCGTAGGCAGCGTCGTCCGCGCTCTTGGCGAAATAGTGCAGCCGCGCCGGGCGCTGCCGGGCTCGCAGATGCCCGAGGATGCCGGTCAACGGCGTGATGCCGATGCCGCCGGCGAGGGCGATGTCGGCGCCGTCGCTGTCGTCCAGTTGGTAGTCGAAGGCATTGAACGGGCCGTCGAGCCGTACCTGGTCGCCAACGCTCAGTTGGTGGATATAAGCGCTGCTGGGCGAGTCGGGGTTCAGGCGAATGGCGAACACCAGGCTGCCCTGGGGCAGCTCATGTTCGGCCAGTTCGACCCGGGAGTAGTGACGCCATTGCTCGAGTTGGGGAATCCACCATTTGAAGTGGGCCCCGGCGGTGGCCTCGCAGGGGGCCGGCACAAGAGGCGCGAGAGTGATTTCCTTGATGCTTGGCGAGAGCATCAGGCACTGGGTGATCTGGTAATTCATGGGGTGACTCGCTGTCAGCTTAACGGTGTTTCATGCAGGTACAGCCACTGGGCCGAGTGCTCATGGATCCGGATCACCACCACCGAGAGGCGTGAGGTTTCCTTCTGCTCCAGGCGATGGGTTTCCTTGTAGCGGATCGCCGCGCTGTGGCCTTCGTGCCAGACGGTGTGCATGTCGCTGACGAGGATCTCCAGGCCGGGGCGGGCACCGACGGCGCCGCGGAACATCTGTTCGACCTGCTCGCGGCTGACGATGGCGCCCGCGGTGGTGACCATGCTGAAGTGTTCGGCGAAGGCCGGCAGCAGGCGGTCGATGGCGGCGGCGCCGTTGCCGTCCTGGTCGGTGAAGACCGCGTGGATCAGCTCGTGGACCGCATGGATGCTGTGTTTGGCCTGTTCAACGATTGTGTTGTGCATGACATTCCTTTTGCGTGGTCAGGTTGCTCATCTGCAACAGGGGTAACAGACCCATCACCGCCGCGATGACGAAGGTCAGGTGATAGGCCGGGGTAGACGCCAGGCTGGCGAGCAGCAGGTTGTAGATCATCAGGAACAGCGCGGCGCCGATGCTGAAGGACATCTGCCGGTTGATGTTCCAGATCACGCTGCCCTTGTGGGTATCGGCACCTTCGAAGTCCATCAGCGAAGTGGTTTGCGCGGTGTTGGCGCCGATGCCGCCGCCGATGCCCATCAGGCAGTAGGCGATGACGATGATCGGCAGGTCGGCGGCGCTGTCGACCAGGTACAGGGTGGCGATGCCGGCGCTGTGCAGGAGCATGCCGAGGGTGAACAGGCGCCGGGCGCCGAAGCGGTTGTAGACCCGGCCGCAGACCAGCATGGCGATGAAGGCGCCGCTGGCGTAGAGGATCATGAACATGCCGGTCAGCTTGGCGCTGAAGTGCAGGCTGTTCTGCAGGAAGAAGATGCTCAGCAGGTTGACCCCGGTGAACACCCCGGGAATCGCGTAGTAGATGAAGATCGAGGTGCTGAGCTTCTTGCTCTTGAGCAGGCTCAACTCGACGATGGCGTTGTCGCAGCGGCGGTAGTGCAGGACATACAGCACCACGCAGGTGACCCCCAGCATCAGGCAGCTCAGGGCGGCCAGCGGCGGGTAGTCGCCGCCGTACAGCGACATGCCCATCAGCAGGCTGCCCAGGGCCGCGCTGACCAGCAGCAGGCCCTTGATGTCCGGGCGCGCCAGGCTGGCGGGCCGGGCTTCCTTGATCCACAACCAGGACAGGGCGGCGGCGATCAGCGAGAACGGAATGTTGCTGTGGAACACCCAGCGCCAGGAGCTGCTGTCGACGATCACGCCGCCGATGGTCGGCGAGATGGCCGGGGCGATCAGGGCGACGGCCATCACCAGGGTGGAGATCTTGGCCCGCTGCGGGCCCTGGAACAGGTTGAAGGTCAGGGCCTGGCCCACCGGGATCAGCAAGCCGCCGCCGATGCCCTGGACGAAGCGCCAGATCACCAGCTCATGGAAGCTGCCGGCCATCCCGCACATCCATACGGCGGTGCTGAACACCAGCATCGAGGCGGTGAGGGTTTCGCGGCTGCCGAATCGTCCGGCCAGCCAGGTGCTTACCGGAATGATCAGGGTCAGGCCGAGAATATAGGCATTGGCCACCCAGGCCACGGATGAAGTCGAGACTTGCATGTCATGGGCAATACTCGGTAAAGCCACGGCCGACATGAATATGTTTATACAGTCGATAAAGAATCCGATGAGGAATATAAGAGCCACTTTGTAGCGATAAGTCATATGATCTCCCTTTTGCGGTGGGATCATAGGAGCGATAGACCGAGGGTGTCGATACGCCTATACTTGAAACATTGTTTGATGGGATTTAACAATGATTTACAAAAACAGTGAGCTATAACATGCACACGCATCTAAATCGCGTCCAGACATTCCTGGCGGTTGTCGATTTCGGTTCCTATACCAAGGCGGCCAATTACCTGTGCATCAGCAAAGCCATGGCCAGCCTGCATGTCAAGGCGCTCGAGGAAGTTTTGTCGGCGACCCTGTTGATCCGCAATACCCGCAATATATCCCTGACGGAAATAGGCCAGGACTTTTATAACGAGTTCAAGGGCATTGTCGCGGATATCGACAATGCCTTCGAAAATGTCCTGCACGGGCATAATCGTATTTCCGGTAAGTTGCGTTTCAGTTCAACTAGCGAGTATGGCGAGCGCTATATACTGCCGATCATTTCCAAGTTCACCGAACGTTATCCGGAGATCCGTCTTTGTTATAACTTCAACTCTTCGTTGAATGATCTGGTGGCGGAAAAACTCGACCTGGTGATCCGCCTGGGCAACCTCGCCGACTCGGCTTTCAAGAGCCGCAAGCTGGCCGACTACGACATCGTCCTGGTGGCCAGCCCGGACTTTCTGGCGCGCCATCCGGTGGTCGAGCCCCTGGACCTGAACAGCGTGCCGTGGATCGCCAACAGCAACCTGCAAGGGCCGACCAACTGGACCCTGAACCACCCGCAACTGGGCCAGGTCGAGGTCAGCGGGCCCAATCATTTCGAGTCCAATTCTTCCACCGCCATTCGCGCCATGACCCTGTCGTCCCTGGGGGTGTCGGTACTGCCCGGCTGGGTGGTCGAGGACGACCTGGCGAGCGGCCGGCTGGTGCGCCTGCTGCCCGACTACGCCTTGCCTTCGCAGTCGGTGAACGTGGTGTTTCCCAACAGTTCGCACCTGCCGCACAAGTCGCGGGCGTTCATCGATTTCCTGTTGCTGCACCTGGGGCAGTGATCGGCGATACTCGGCGCGTTCGTGGCATCACTTGTGGGGAACCCAATGCCGTTGCAATCCTTGACCAGCCTGGCCGCCGTCGATCCGCAGCAATGGGACGGCCTGCTCAGTGACGGCCAGCCGTTTCTGCGCCACGCCTTTCTCAGCACGCTGGAAGACAGCGGCAGCCTCGGCCCGCGTTCCGGCTGGCAGGCCGAGCACCTGCTGCATGTGCAAGACGGGCGCCTGATCGCGGCGTTGCCCAGCTACCGCAAGTGGCATTCCTACGGCGAGTACGTGTTCGACCATGGCTGGGCCGACGCCTGCGCCCGGGCCGGCATCGAGTATTACCCCAAGCTGCTGAGCGCCGTGCCTTTCAGCCCGGTCAGCGGCGCGCGGCTGCTGGCGGCGAGCCTGGAAGACGGCCTCGAACTGCTGCAAAGCCTGCCCGGTTACCTGGAGATCGAAGGGCTGTCCAGCGCCCACATCAACTTCACCGATGCCTTTACCGATGCCGCCCTGGCCGGGCAAGACGGCTGGCTGCAGCGCCTGGGTTGCCAGTTCCATTGGCAGAACCGTGGCTATCGGGACTTCCAGGACTTTCTCGATAGCCTCAGCTCGCGCAAGCGCAAACAGATGCGCAAGGAGCGAGAACAGGTGGCGGGGCAAGGCATCGAGTTCGAGTGGCTCGAAGGCCGGCAGCTCAGCGAAGCACAGTGGGATTTTGTCTACGCCTGTTACGCCAACACCTATGCGGTGCGGCGCCAGTCACCCTACCTGACCCGGGCCTTTTTCAGCCTGCTGGCCGAACGCATGCCCGAGGCCATCCGGGTGGTGCTGGCCAAGCAGAACGCCAGGCCGGTGGCCATGGCCTTCAGCCTGATCGGTGGCGACAGTTTCTACGGGCGTTACTGGGGCTGCCTGGCGGAGTTCGATCGCCTGCATTTCGAAACCTGTTTCTACCAGGGCATGGACTATGCGATCGCCCAGGGCATGCAGCGTTTCGACGCCGGGGCCCAGGGCGAGCACAAGTTGATTCGGGGGTTCGAGCCGGTGATTACCCGGTCCTGGCACTACCTGCGCCACCCGGGCCTGAAAGCGGCGGTGGAGGATTTTCTCCGGCAGGAGCGGGCGGGCGTGCTGGCTTACGCCGAAGAGGCGAGGGCCGCGCTGCCGTATCGGCAGGCGTGACCCTCGAGGTGGTTTTCAGCTGTCTTCCTTGCCCAGCCAGCGATAGATGCCACCGCCGACCACCGCGCCGAGAATCGGCGCCAGCCAGAACAGCCACAGTTGCTGGATCGCCCAGCCTCCGACGATCAAGGCCGGCCCGGTGCTGCGCGCCGGGTTGACCGAGGTGTTGGTCACCGGGATCGAGATCAGGTGGATCAGCGTCAGCGCCAGGCCGATGGCGATTGGCGCGAAGCCCACCGGCGCACGTTTATCGGTGGCGCCGAGGATGATCACCACGAACATCCCGGTCATCACCAGCTCGCTGACAAAACCCGCGGCCAGTGAATAGCCTCCCGGCGAATGTTCGCCATAACCGTTGGAAGCCAGCCCGCTGGCCAGCTCGAAGCCCGGTTTGCCGCTGGCGATGAAGTACAGCAGCGCCGCGGCGATCACCCCGCCGAGCACTTGCGCGATGACATAGGCGGGCAGTTCCTTGAGTGGAAAACGCCCGCCCACCACCAGGCCGACGGACACCGCGGGGTTGAGATGACAGCCGGAGATATGGCCGATGGCGAAGGCCATGGTCAGGACGGTAAGACCGAAGGCCAGCGCCACGCCGAGCAGGCCGATGCCGACCTCCGGGAACGCGGCCGCCAGTACGGCGCTGCCACAACCACCCAATACCAGCCAGAAGGTACCTAACAACTCAGTGACTGAACGTTTGAACAGAGACATGAAGTTATCCTTTTAGGTCGACTATCGATGCGATAAAGCCGTGATGCGGCCGTGCAGGCTGGCCGCAGGCCCTGGTCCAGAACCTAGGCTCAGTACAGCAGGCTTTTTTTACAAATCCAGTGCGAAAAAAAACGCCAGGGCCCGATGTAAAGGGCCCTGGCGTTTTTCTGTAGCCGCTGGCGCAGCCTGCGATGGGCGGGTAGTCCGCCCCCTTGTAGCCGCTGCCGAAGGCTGCGATCGGCCGCGCAGCGGTCGTAAATCTTGCAACCGTGATCTGCCTGAAGGAGCGCATTCGCCGGTTTGCGACTGCTTCGTCGGAATGCCGCCCAAGCCGATCGCAGCCTCGCAGGCTCGGCAGCGGCTACAGGGCTACGGTCAGTCGATACCGACAAAGCCTCCGGTCTGGTGCTGCCACAGGCGCGCATACAGGCCACCGTGGGCCAGCAACTCGGCATGGCTGCCGGTCTCGGCGATGCGGCCTTTTTCCAGGACCACCAGGCGGTCCATGCGGGCGATAGTCGAGAGCCGGTGGGCGATGGCGATCACGGTCTTGCCCTGCATCAGGGTTTCCAGGCTTTCCTGGATCGCCGCCTCGACTTCCGAGTCCAGGGCCGAGGTGGCCTCGTCCATGATCAGGATCGGCGCATCCTTGAGCAGCACCCGGGCAATGGCGATGCGCTGGCGCTGGCCGCCGGAGAGTTTCACCCCGCGCTCGCCGACATGGGCATCGAAGCCAGTACGGCCCTGGGCGTCGGAGAGCAATGGGATGAACTCATCGGCGCGGGCCTTGCGCACCGCTTCCCAGAGCTCCTCGTCGGTGGCGTCGGGCTTGCCGTACAACAGGTTGTCGCGGATCGAACGGTGCAGCAGCGAGGTGTCCTGGGTGATCATGCCGATCCGTTCGCGCAGGCTTTCCTGGGTCACCTCGGCGATGTTCTGGTTGTCGATCAGGATGCGCCCGCTCTCCAGGTCATAGAGCCGCAGCAACAGGTTGACCAGGGTCGACTTGCCGGCGCCGGACGGGCCGATCAGGCCGATCTTCTCCCCCGGCTTGATGATCAGGTTGAGGTCGCTGATGACCCCGGTCTTTTTCCCGTAGTGGAAATCCACATGCTCGAAACGCACTTCGCCGCTGGCCACCGCCAGGCGCGGCGCCTGTTCGCGGTCGCTGACGCTGATGGGCTGGGCGATGGTCTGCAGGCCGTCCTGGACCATGCCGATGTTCTCGAAGATGCCGTTGACCACCCACATGATCCAGCCGGACATGTTGACGATGCGGATCACCAGGCCGGTGGCCAGGGCGATGGCGCCGACCGAGATCAGCGACTGGGTCCACAGCCACAGGGCCAGGCCCGTGGTGGAGACGATCAGCAGGCCGTTCATGGCGGTGATCACCACGTCCATGCTGGTGATGACCCGCCCGGCCAGCTGGCTTTTCTCGGTCTGCTCGCCGATGGCTTCGCGCGCGTAGTTCTGCTCGAAGTGGGTGTGGGCGAACAGCTTGAGGGTGGTGATGTTGGTGTAGCCGTCGACGATCCTGCCGACCAGCTTGGAGTTGGCGTCCGAGGAAATCACCGAACGTTCCTTGACCCGCGGCACGAAGTACCAGAGCGCGCCGATGTAGCTGGCGATCCAGATCAGCAGCGGGATCATCAGGTGCCAGTCGGCCTCGGCGAATAGCACCAGGGAGCTGACCGCATAGATCAGCACGTGCCACAGCGCGTCCACCGCCTGCACCGCCGAGTCGCGCAGCGAGTTGCCGGTCTGCATGATGCGCTGGGCGATGCGCCCGGCGAAGTCGTTCTGGAAGAAGTTCAGGCTCTGCTTGAGCACATAGCTGTGGTTCTGCCAGCGAATCAGGCTGGTCATGCCCGGGCTGATGGTCTGGTGCACCAGCAGGTCGTGCAGGGCGACGAACAGCGGTCGGAAGATCAGCGCGACCACCGCCATCCAGGCCAGCTCGAGGCCGTGGGTCTTGAAGATCTCGACATTGGGCGTGCCCTGGGCCAGGTCGATGATCGTGCTCAGGTAGCTGAACAGCGACACTTCGATCAGCGCGACGAACAGGCCGACCACCAGCAGGGCGACGAAGCTCGGCCAGACTTGCTTGATGTAATAGAGGTAGAAGGGCAGTACGCGGTTGGGGGGAGCGGCAGTGGGAGCGTCGCGGAAAATATCGATCAGCTGTTCAAAACGACGATAGAGCATGGGATCTGACGCCCGCGTGGCGGGCTCTCCTTATCAGTAAGCAGGCGCAGCGCCGTGTCGGCGCTGCGCCGGGACTCCCGGCGAAGCCTTGGGCTCTGTACGAAAAGTCGGCGGATGTAGCCACTTTCCGTACAGGGCCTTAGTCGATGCGCTTGGCCGACTTGATCAGCACGGGGTCGATCGGCACGTTCTGCATGCCTTGTTTGGTGGTGGTCTGCGAGTTGACGATCTGGTCGACCACGTCCATGCCGCTCACCACCTTGGCGAACACCGCGTAACCGGCATCGCGGCCCGGATCGAGGAAGGCGTTGTCGGCGACGTTGATGAAGAACTGGCTGGTGGCCGAGTTCGGGTTCGAGGTGCGGGCCATGGACAGGGTGCCACGTACGTTATGCAGGCCGTTGCTGGCTTCGTTCTTGATCGGGTCGCGGGTTTCCTTCTGCACCATCTGCGGGGTGAAGCCGCCGCCCTGGACCATGAAGCCCGGGATCACCCGGTGAAAGATGGTGTTGGTGTAAAAGCCGCTGTCGACGTAGTCGAGGAAGTTCTTGCTGGAGATCGGGGCCTTGACCGGGTCCAGTTCGACTTCGATCTTGCCGAAGCTGGTGTCCAGCAATACGTGAGGCGCCTTGGCCGGCTGGGCGGCCATCAGGTTGGCAGCGAACAGAACGGAGCCGGCGACGAGGGCGATTTTTTTCAGCATGGGTCAGTGATCCTGGGTGGTGGTGTCGACTGCGGTTAAAAACTCGAGCAGGGTTTGGTTGAAGCGTTGCGGCTGGTCCAGCGGCGTGGCGTGACGCGAATCGGCGATCACCACCAGGCGCCCGTCGGGCAGCAGTTTCACATAGCTTTCTTTCAGTGCGACCGGGGTGTAGTCACGGTCGGCGCTGATGACCAGGGTTGGACAGGCGACTTGCGAAAGTCGTTCCTGGACCCCCCAGCCAACGATGGCATCGAAGCTTGCGAGATAAGCACGTTTGTCGTTTTTTGCCCAGCGCTCGGCCATCTTTTGCCGCAGCTCGGCCTGCTCCGGCTTGGGGAACAGTTTGCCGGCCAGGGCGGTGCCGATAGCTTCGAGGCTGAGCAGGCGCATCAGGCTCCAGCGCTTGAACCACTGCCAGGCGTCGTTGGCGCTGCGGATCTTCACCTCGGGCGCGCTGTTGACGATGCACAGGCTTTTCAGCAGCCCGGGCTGATCCACCGCGAGCTGGAAGGCGATCATGCCGCCCATGGACAGCCCCGCCAGATGCACCCGCGACAGGTTCAGGTGCTCCAGCAGGGCGACCAGGTCGGCGCTGAAACCGGCGATGCTGTAAGGCCCGCGGGGCTTGTCGGAACGGCCATGGCCACGCACGTCGGGGAGGATCAGGCGGTAATGGGCGGACAGCTCGGCGATCTGCTTTTCCCAGTCCCGGGTGCTGGAGCCGAGCCCGTGAACCAGCACCAGCGGTTCGCCATGGCCGTATTCCTCGTAGTGCAGGGTGCATCCTTCGTGTTCGAAATAGGCCATGGCTGAATTCCTGTTCAGGCGCGTGGAGGGTTCAAGTGTCGGTTCAGGCTTGTTCCGGGGCGGCGAACGGCGCGTCCAGCGGCGCGGTGTCGAAGGTGCGCAGCAGCTCGACGAGGATCTGCGTGGCCGGGCCCAGGGGCTTGTCCTTGTTCGAATACAGGTAGAAGGTCGGGTGCCGGCTGCCGCCCTGGTCCAACGGTAGCACCTTGAGCAGGCCCTCCCGGAGTTCGCGTTCGATCATGTGGCGCGGCAGCCAGGCAAAGCCCAGGCCGCTGCCGACGAAGGTGGCGGCGGTGGCCAGGCTGCCGACGGTCCAGCGTTGTTCGGCGCCGAGCCAGCCGACGTCCCGCGGCTGCTGGCGGCCGGAGTCGCGGATCACCACCTGCAGTTGGCTTTCCAGGTCCTGGAAATTCAGCTCGCGGTTCAGGCGGTGCAGGGCGTGTTCCGGGTGGGCCACGGCGACGAATTCCACCGAGCTCATCTCGGTGCCCAGGTAGCCGGAGATATTGAAGCCGCTGATGGCCAGGTCGGCCACGCCTTCGAGCAGCACCTCTTCGACCCCGGACAGCACTTCCTCGCGCAGGCGCACCCGGCAGCCGCGGCTTTGCGGCATGAAGGCGGTCAGGGCGCGGACCAGGCGCGCGCTGGGGTAGGCGGCGTCCACCACCAGGCGCACTTCGGCTTCCCAGCCCTGTTCCATGTGGTGGGCCAGGTCTTCCAGCTGGCTGGCCTGTTTCACCAGTTGCCGCGAGCGGCGCAGCAACACACCGCCGGCCTCGGTGAGCACGGCCTTGCGCCCGTCGATACGCAGCAGCGGCACGCCCAGTTGGTCCTGCATGCGCGCCACGGTGTAGCTGACAGACGATTGCGAACGGTGCAGCGCCTCGGCGGCCTGGGCGAAGCCGCCGTGATCGACCACGGCCTGCAGTGTTCGCCATTGATCGAGGGTAACGCGGGGCGCTTTCATGAGGAGCTCCTCTTGTCCTAAGCTGGCGCTCCTTATTGGAGACTGCCGAATGAGAAAATTCTGTTGTGTGTTGCTGGCCCTGCTGCCGCTCAGTGCGTTCGCCTATCCCATCGACGTGAAGAAACACCTCGAAGGCGTGAGCATCGACTACACCGCCTACGACACCGATGCTGACATCGGTTCGATCCAGGTGAACAACTACGGCACCACCGACGCCGCCTGCACGGTGGTCTTCCGCAACGGCCCCGAAGCCCCGCGCACGCGCAAGGTGGAAGTGGCGGCCGGCAAGTTCAAGAACGCCACGGCCAAGTTCAACCGCAGCATCATCAAGCTGCGCATCGACCTGACCTGTACCGCCAAGTAAGCGCAAAGCGGAGCAGGGTGCGCGACCTGCTCCGCTTATAAACGAATTTATTGATTGGTTATAGCAGTTATTTGCGCTTTTTCATCGATATGACTCTGTTTAATCTGCGCTCCATCGACCTACAGCATTCCCGATGGAGGCTACATCCCATGTCCCGCGTTCTGATCATCGAAAGCAGTGCCCGTCAGCAGGATTCCGTTTCCCGCCAGCTGACCCAGACCTTCATCAAGCAATGGCAGGCGGCCCACCCGGGCGACCAGATCACCGTGCGTGACCTGGCGGTAACCCCGGTGCCGCACCTGGACAGCAACCTGCTGGGCGGCTGGATGAAACCCGCCGAGCAGCGCAACGAGAGCGAAGAGGCCTCGCTGCAGCGTTCCAACGAACTGACCGACGAACTGCTGGCCGCCGACGTGCTGGTGATGGCCGCGCCGATGTACAACTTCGCCATCCCGAGCACCCTCAAAGCCTGGCTGGACCACGTGCTGCGTGCCGGCGTGACCTTCAAGTACACCGCAACCGGTCCCCAGGGCCTGCTCAACGGCAAGCGCGCCTATGTGCTGACCGCCCGTGGCGGCATCTACGCCGGCAGCACCGCGGATCACCAGGAACCCTACCTGCGCCAGGTGATGGGCTTCATCGGCATCCACGACGTCGAGTTCATTCACGCCGAAGGCATGAACCTGGGCGGCGACTTCCAGGAGAAGGGCCTGAACCAGGCCAACGCCAAACTGGCCCAGGTCGCTTAATCCGTTAATCGCCAGATAATCGCGCAGTGGTCTAGTAGGCCCTGCGCTCCCCTTCAAGTTTGTGTGCGCATCGAACCTCCCTTTGCACTTGTTGCTCCTGAGTGCTCCTGCCCGATTGAACGCTTTGCGAGATCGGGCTTTTTTTTGCCCGCGATTTGTCACGTCCGTTGTAGCCGCTGCCGAGCCTTGGCGAGGCTGCGATCGACGGCGCAGCCGTCGCCAAACCAGGCCCCGCGATATTTCTGATATACCGCGGTTGCCGGGTTCGCGGCTGCTATGCAGCCGATCGCAGCCTCGCCAGGGCTCGGCAGCGGCTACAAAAGCGGGGAGGCGAGTGACCGGGCCATCGGCTGCAATCGTTGCCCCGTAGCCGCTGTCGAGCATCAGCGAGGCTGCGATCGACGGCGCAGCCGTCGCCAAATCAGGCACCGCGGTATTTCTGATACACCGCGGTTGCCGGGTTCGCGGCTGCTACGCAGCCGATCGCAGCCTCGCTCGGGCTCGGCAGCGGCTACAAAAGCGGGGAGGCGAGTGACTGGGCCATCGGCTGCAACCGTTGCCCCGTAGCCGCTGTCGAGCGTCAGCGAGGCTGCGCTCGACGGCGCAGCCGTCGCCAAATCAGGCACCGTGGTATTTCTGATACACCGCTTTGCGTCGGGTGGGACAAAACCGCTATCGTCGCCTCCCTTCAAGACGAGGCGAGCAATGGGCTATCTACTTTTTGTCACGCTGATCCAGGCGTTTTCCTTCAGCCTGATCGGCGAATACCTGGCCGGGCATGTCGACAGTTATTTCGCGGTGCTGGTCCGGGTGTTGCTGGCCGGGCTGGTGTTCATCCCGCTGACCCGCTGGCGCCAGGTAGAGCCGGCGTTCATGCGCAGCATGCTGCTGATCGGCGCCTTGCAGTTCGGCGTGACCTACGTCTGCCTGTACCTGAGTTTTCGCGTGCTGACGGTGCCGGAGGTGCTGCTGTTCACCATCCTCACGCCGCTGCATGTGACCCTGATCGAGGACGCGCTGAACCGGCGCTTCAACCCCTGGGGCCTGCTGGCGGCGCTGGTAGCGGTGGCCGGGGCGGCGGTGATCCGCTTCGACCGCATCAGTCCGGACTTCTTCATGGGCTTCTTGCTGCTGCAACTGGCCAACTTCACCTACGCCGCCGGGCAGGTGTTGTACAAGCACCTGGTGGCGCGCCATCCGAGCGACCTGCCGCATTACCGGCGTTTCGGCTACTTCTACCTGGGGGCGCTGGCGGTGGTATTGCCGGCCTTCCTGCTGTTCGGCAAGCCGGACTTCCTGCCCGAAGCCCCGTTGCAATGGGCCGTGCTGCTGTTTCTCGGGCTGGTGTCCACCGCGCTGGGGCTGTACTGGTGGAACAAGGGCGCCTGCCTGGTCACTGGCGCGACCCTGGCGGTGATGAACAACCTGCATGTGCCGGTGGGGCTGCTGATCAATCTGTTGATCTGGAATCAGCATGAGGAACTGGGGCGCCTGTTCCTCGGCGCGCTGGTGATCCTGGCGGCGGTGTGGATCAGCCGTCGCGGCGTAAAAGCCGCGACTACTGCCACTGCCCTGTAGGAGCGGCCGGTCGACGCTCGATTGCCCACGATAGTGATCTGACAGGCACCGCGAGGTCAGGCCGCTGCGCGGATCGCGAGCAAGCTTCGCTCCTACAGATTGAGCAGATAGAGGGGTTGATCGCCCCGGGGACAGGGCGATCAGGCGGGGGTTACAACGCGCGCTTTTCCACCTCGGGGATATGGCTGGCGCCCAGCACCGCCGGCAGCAGGCCGGCGCGCAGGTCGTTGCCGCTCGGCTGCTGATACAGGCTCAGGCCGAACTCCGGCATCACCGCCAGCAGGTAATCGAAGATATCGCCCTGGATGCGCTCGTAGTCGGTCCACGCCGTGGTGCGGGTGAAGCAGTAGATTTCCAGCGGAATGCCCTGGGCGGTGGTCTGCATCTGGCGGACCATGCAGGTCATGTTCGGCTGGATGTCCGGATGACTCTTGAGGTACGCCAGGGCATAGGCGCGGAAGGTCCCCAGGTTGGTCATGCGGCGGCGGTTGGCCGACATGGCGGCGACATTGCCCTGGGCTTCGTTCCAGCTCTTGAGCTCGGCCTGCTTGCGACTGATGTAGTCGGTGAGCAGGTGGACCTTGCCCAGGCGCACCTCTTCCTCATCGTTGATGAAGCGCACGCCGCTGGCGTCGATGTACAGGCTGCGCTTGATCCGCCGGCCGCCGGACTGCTGCATGCCGCGCCAGTTCTTGAACGACTCGGACATCAGGCGCCAGGTGGGGATCGAGACGATGGTCTTGTCGAAGTTCTGCACCTTGACCGTGTGCAGGGTGATATCCACTACATCGCCGTCGGCGCCGACCTGGGGCATTTCGATCCAGTCGCCGACCCGCAGCATGTCGTTGCTGGTCAGTTGCACGCTGGCGACGAACGACAGCAGGGTGTCCTTGTAGACCAACAGGATCACCGCCGACATGGCGCCCAGGCCGGACAACAGCAGCAGCGGCGAGCGGTCGATCAGGGTGGCGACGATGATGATCGCGCCGAACACGAACAGCACCATCTTCGCCAGTTGCACGTAACCCTTGATCGAACGGGTGC
Organism: Pseudomonas sp. B3G-3; assembly: GCF_028640915.1. Taxonomy (NCBI): domain Bacteria; kingdom Pseudomonadati; phylum Pseudomonadota; class Gammaproteobacteria; order Pseudomonadales; family Pseudomonadaceae; genus Pseudomonas; species Pseudomonas sp. B3G-3. The sequence goes on from NZ_JAQZAB010000132.1 coordinate 33,175, forward strand.
GCGCATGTTCGGTGCGGGCGTAGATGTCCAGCAGGGCGTTGAGCAGGGCGCTGATGGCCAGTACCTGGAACAGGATGGTGAAGGCCAGGGCCAGGTTGCCGAGGAACACCAGGCTGGTCTTGCTCAGCTCCGGCACCAGGTGCAGGCCGAACTGGACCACCAGCGACGGGGTCATCTGTGCCAGGCGATGGAACACCTTGTTCTGGCGCAGGTCGTTGAGCCAGTGCAGGGACGGTTGGCGGCCGAGCAGCTTGACCGCGTGCAGGATGAGGTAGCGCGCCACTCGTCCGACGAGCAGCGCCACCACCAGCAGGATGACCAGGGCCAGGCTGGAATGCAGGAGCGGGTGCTCATCGAGCGCCCCCCAGAGGTCTTGAACGTTGAGCCAGAGCTGTTTGAAATCCATGGGGTCAGAAGCTTCCTCTATGAGACGAGACGGATCGATTAGAACATTTAAGCCGTCGAAAGTTACCGTTAAGGACGAATCGCTGACAAAAACCAATTGTTTACCGTGGTTTGCGTGAAAGAAACTCGGCCTTCGCGCCCGAAACCGTTACCCTATGCAGCTGTTTTTTTGCATATCTTCGAGGTAGCACCCGTGTTTTCCCAATTCGCCCTGCACGAACGCCTGCTCAAAGCCGTGGCCGAGCTTAAATTTGTCGAGCCAACGCCTGTGCAGGCAGCGGCCATTCCGCTCGCGCTCCAAGGGCGTGACCTGCGGGTGACGGCGCAGACCGGCAGCGGCAAGACCGCCGCGTTCGTCCTGCCGATCCTCAATCGCCTGATCGGCCCGGCGAAGATCCGCGTCAGCATCAAGACCCTGATCCTGCTGCCGACCCGTGAGCTGGCGCAGCAGACCCTGAAGGAAGTCGAACGCTTCTCGCAGTTCACCTTCATCAAGGCCGGCCTGATCACCGGCGGCGAAGACTTCAAGGTCCAGGCCGCGATGCTGCGCAAGGTGCCGGACATCCTGATCGGCACCCCGGGTCGCCTGATCGAGCAACTGAACGCCGGCAACCTCGATTTGAAAGAAGTGGAAGTGCTGGTCCTCGACGAAGCCGACCGCATGCTCGACATGGGCTTTGCCGACGACGTGCAGCGCCTGGTGGACGAGTGCCCGAACCGTCAGCAGACCATGCTGTTCTCCGCCACCACCGGTGGCTCGGGCCTGCGCGAGATGGTCGCCAAGGTCCTGAACAACCCTGAGCACCTGCAGCTCAACGCGGTCAGCCAGCTGAACGACACCACCCGCCAGCAGATCATCACCGCCGACCACAACCAGCACAAAGAGCAGATCGTCAACTGGCTGCTGGCCAACGAGACCTACCAGAAGGCCATCGTCTTCACCAACACCCGCGCCATGGCCGACCGTATCTACGGCCGCCTGGTGGCCCAGGAGTACAAGGCGTTCGTCCTGCACGGTGAGAAAGACCAGAAGGACCGCAAGCTGGCCATCGACCGCCTGAAGCAGGGCGGGGTGAAAATCCTCGTCGCCACCGACGTCGCCGCCCGCGGCCTGGATGTCGACGGCCTGGACCTGGTGATCAACTTCGACATGCCGCGCAGCGGCGACGAATACGTGCATCGCATCGGCCGTACCGGGCGTGCCGGCAATGACGGCCTGGCCATCTCGCTGATCTGCCATGGCGACTGGAACCTGATGTCGAGCATCGAGCGCTACCTCAAGCAGCACTTCGAGCGCCGCACCATCAAGGAAGTCAAAGGCACCTACAGCGGGCCGAAGAAGGTCAAGGCCTCCGGCAAGGCCGCGGGTGTGAAGAAGAAAAAGACCGACGCCAAGGGCGACAAGAAAAAAACCGTGGCCAAGGCCCCGACCAAACGCAAGACCGCCAACCGGCCGAAAAGCGATGCCCTGGTCAGCCAGGACGGCATGGCGCCGCTCAAGCGCCGCAAGCCAGCACCGGCTGCCGAATAAGCCGTAGCGCCATACAAAAAGCCCGGACCCCGTCCGGGCTTTTTATTGGCCGGCGATCAGCTGTCGGCCTTCTTCTTGGCCGCGCCTTCACTGGCTCTGGCCCCTCGACGACTTGAGTTCTTCGCTGGAACCCTCGTTGCAGAGCCTCTCTCCTGCACCAGCCGGCAGGATGAATGATTGACGCCAAAATGATGGCCAATTAACATATTGATATCATTTTGATACTAATGCGTCTCGAGGGATCGAACATGTACTCACCCGCCCTCGCGGGGAGGTTGTGCCTGGCTTTGCTGTGCTTGACTCCGCTACACCTCGTTCATGCTGCTCCCACCCCCGGTGACACCGACCTGATCCGCGAACGCCAGGACCGCCTGCTCGAAGAGCAGCGCCGGCGCCTGGAGGAACTCAAGGACCTGCCCGGAAAAGAGGCCGCTCCCACAGCGCCGACCGCGCCTGCCGACACCCGCTGTTTCCCGATCCAGGACATCGAACTCAAGGGCGCCGACAGCCTGTCCGCCGCCGAGCAGGCGCGCCTGCTCAAGCCCTATATCGGTCAGTGCCTGGGCGTCAGCCAGCTCAACGAGCTGCTCAAAGTCATCACCGACTACTACCTGGAGAAGGGCCTGGTGACCAGCCGCGCCTACCTGCCGCAGCAGGACCTGTCCGGCGGCCACTTGAAGGTGCTGGTGGTCGAGGGCCGGCTCGAAGGCTTGAAGGGCGCCGCCGACAGCCAGCTGTCCGAGCGGGAGCTGGCCATGGCCTTTCCCGGCCAGGTCGGCGCGCTGGTCAACCTGCGGGAAATCGAACAACTGGTGGACCAGCTCAACCGCCTGCCGTCGAACCAGGCACAAATGGAGCTGGCCCCCGGCAAGGAGGTCGGTGGCAGCCAAGTGCTGGTCAAGAACACTGCGCAAAAGCCCTGGCGGGCCGGGCTGTCGCGCAGCAACGACGGCCAGCGCAGCACCGGCGAGCAGCAGTGGGGCACCACCTTCGACTGGGACAGCCCGCTGGGGCTGGCCGACCAGCTGATGTTGCGCGGTGGCCACGATGCCATGAGCGACCACCAGCACACCTCCAACAACGCCATGCTCTCTTACAACCTGCCCTGGGGCTGGTGGAACTTCAGTTACACCTACAGCCAGAGCGAGTACCGCTCCCAGGCCCAGGCCAATGGTTTCAGCTTCAAGCAGACCGGCGACAGCCAGAACCACCAGCTGCGCGCCGAGCGGGTGATCCTGCGTGACGCGGTGAGCAAGACCTCGCTGAATGCCGGCCTGGCCTACCTGCGCACCAACAACTTCATCGAAGACAGCAAGCTGGCCCTGAGCAGCAATCGCCTCAGCGAAGCCCAGTTCGGCATCAACCACGGCCGGCGCATCGGCGGTGCCTTCGTCAACCTCGACCTGGGCATGCAGCACGGCATCGGTGCCTTCGACGCCCAGGACAATGGCCACCCAGGGCCGGGCGAGCCGAATGCGCGCTACCGCAAATACACCGCCACCCTCAGTTACCTGCAGCCGTTCAAGCTGTGGGGCGAGTCGTTCAGCTTCAGCAGCCTGATGACCGGCCAGCGCAGCGAAGACGTGCTGTTCAGCCCGCAGCGCACCAGCCTGGGCGGGCAGTCGTCGATTCGCGGGTACAAGGATCAGTCGCTGTCCGGCGACAGCGGCGGTTACTGGCGCAACGACCTGCGCTGGAGCCGTCCGGTGACCCTCGGCTGGCTGCGCCCGGTGTTCGCCGAGTACGGCAGCAGCCTGGGCTACGACCAGGGCGTGATCCGTGGCGACCGTTACAACGGTGAGCAGCACGGGCGTCTGTCGAGCAACTCCCTGGAGCTGTTCGCCCGCGGCCAGCACCTGGCGACCAGCGTGACCTTCGCCCATTCCCTTGAACGCCCGGATGTCCTGAGCGAGCGCGAAGCGCCGATCTACTTCCGCCTGGATTTCCTCCTCTGATTCGCGTTTTTTCGAGACCTTCGACATGGATGTTCGCCAATTCGCTTTCCTGGCCCGCCAGCCTTCTGCTGCCCTGAAAACCCGCGAGCACTTCTGGGGCATGCCCAAGCGCGGCCTGGCGTTCATCCTGGCCAACGCCATGTTCTGGCAACCGCTGTGGGCCCAGGCGGAAGGCATCGTGGTCAGCGCGCCGGGCACCAGCCTGGGGCAAGCGGGCAACGGCGTGCCCATCGTCAATATCGCCACGCCCAATGGCAGCGGCCTGTCGCACAACCAGTTCCACGACTACAACGTCGGCCAGCAGGGGCTGATCCTCAACAACGCCACCGACCGCACGCAAAGCACCCAGCTGGGCGGGATCATCGTCGGCAACCCGAACCTCAAGGGCGTCGCCGCGCAAACCATCCTCAACGAAGTCAACGGTGGCAGCCCCAGCCAACTGCGCGGTTACACCGAAGTGGCGGGGCAGTCGGCCCATGTGATCGTCGCCAACCCCTATGGCATCAGCTGCAATGGCTGCGGCTTCATCAACACCCCGAAAGCCACCCTGACCACTGGCAAGCCGGTGATCGAAAACGGCCAGCTCAGCCGTTATCAGGTCGATCAGGGGCAGGTGACCATCGAGGGCGCGACGCTCAACGCCAACAACGTCGACCGCTTCGAAATCATCACCCGCAGCGCCAAGATCAACGCCGAGATCCAGGCGAAAAACCTGAGCATCGTCACCGGGCGCAACGACGTCAACGCCCAGACACTGAACGCCACCGCCCGCGCCGACGACGGCAGCGCCAAGCCGGAACTGGCGATCGACTCTTCGGCCCTGGGCGGGATGTATGCCGGGGCGATCAAGCTGGTGGGAACTGAAGCGGG
>NZ_JAQZAB010000133.1:0-37290 GCF_028640915.1 Pseudomonas sp. B3G-3
TACCTGCCGATGCTGATCCTGGTGATCTACTCGTTCAACGCCTCCAAGCTGGTGACGGTCTGGGGCGGCTGGTCGGTGAAGTGGTACGTCGGCCTGCTGGACAACTCGCAACTGATGGGCTCGGTGGTGCGCTCCCTGGAGATCGCCTGCTACACCGCGATCGCCGCGGTGGCCCTGGGCACCCTGGCGGCCTTCGTGCTGACCCGTATCACCCACTTCAAGGGCCGCACACTGTTCGGCGGCCTGGTCACCGCGCCGCTGGTGATGCCGGAAGTGATTACCGGTCTGTCGCTGTTGCTGCTGTTCGTGGCCATGGCGCAGATGATCGGCTGGCCGCAGGAGCGTGGCATCGTCACCATCTGGATCGCCCACACCACGTTCTGCGCGGCCTATGTGGCGGTGGTGGTGTCGGCGCGCCTGCGTGAGCTGGACCTGTCCATCGAAGAGGCGGCCATGGACCTGGGGGCGCGGCCGTGGAAGGTGTTTTTCCTGATCACCATCCCGATGATCGCGCCATCGCTGGCGGCGGGCGGCATGATGTCCTTCGCCCTGTCCCTGGACGACCTGGTGCTGGCGAGCTTCGTTTCTGGCCCGGGTTCCACCACCTTGCCGATGGAAGTGTTCTCGGCGGTGCGCCTCGGCGTGAAGCCGGAGATCAACGCCGTGGCCAGCCTGATCCTGCTGGCGGTGTCGCTGGTGACCTTCCTGGTCTGGTACTTCAGCCGTCAGGCCGAAGAGCGCCGCAAGCGCGCCATCCAGCAAGCCATCGAAGAGGCCGCGGCCGATTCCTGGAAACAGCCGGACGTGCGCCGCGCACAGGCCCCGGAAGCGGCCTGATAGGCAACAGCCGGAAGGCTTTGACCGTGACAAGACATCGCCCCTGTTCAGGGGCGATGTCGTTTTCGGGGGTAGCCGCTGCCACAGGCTGCGATAGGTCCGAAGGACCTCGGCGACCTTGAGACCGCTGCGACCGTTCCGGTCGATCGCAGCCTGCGGCAGCGGCTACAGTGATAGCTTCGAAAGCGCTTCAGCTCGCGGGTCTTGGCATCCAGCACATCGTTTTCCGCCGCCGCCGCTTCGCCAGCAAGCTGGCTCCTGCAGGTTATGCATCGTTCACCGTGAGGCTTACTGTGCCGCCCGCGCCGGCAACAGTTTCAGGGTGCTGTGGGTATTGGCCATGACTTCTTCTTCGTTGAAGTGCGCCTGCTGGTACACCCCTTCGATATAGGCCTCGGCCTGGTCCTGATAGTGCTTGTCGAACAGCACACCGCTTTGCCCGACCGGGTTGACGGTCAGGCTGTGGGCCGGGTCGGCGAAGTCGATCAGGCGCCGGGTTGAAGGGCCGTAGGTCACCGGCCAGGGCGCCGGGCCGATCTTGGCCGATTGATTGTTGGGCACCTCGTGGGTGCCCGGCGCGGCGAACGGGCCGACGTTGAAAACCCGGTCCAGGGGTTTCTGCAGGCCCAGCGGGTGGCCGTGGGTCAGGGTATGCGCCTGGCCCCACAGCCATTTGCTCGAGTCGTCGCCAAAGGTCGCCTTGAGATGAGCGAGGCTAGTGCGCCAGGCAACCCTGACCGTGTCGGCGCGGCTTTCCCGGCCGAGCGTGTTGCGGTTGTCCCACCAGGGCGAGTCGGCGGAGGCGGCCAGGCGTGGCAGCGTGGCGTCTATCACCCGGGTGGACAGCAGGGTGTCGAAGAAGGCGTCGCCCAACTCGTCGTGAAAGGCCGCGTCGGTGAGGTTGAACAGGAACTGGTTGAACAGGGTGGCGCTGGTGGAGTCCAGCGGGTAGTCGCCTTTCCACTGCGCCAGCTGCTCCACCAGCTTGAGTTCCTGCGGGTCGCTCACCACTTCGCGCAACACTGGCAGCAGCGGCGCCAGCAGGCGCGGGCCGTAGGCGGTGGTGGTGCCCAGCTGGAGTTTCTGGCTGGCTTCGATATCCCACTTCACGCTCTTGTCACTGAGCTGGCGGTCCAGTTGCTGGCCGCGGTCGGCGAGGTTGTAGTAACCGGGAATTTCCATGCCGGTGGGCGAGACCGGCTGGAAGTTGGCCGAAACGATATAGCCGCGCGCCGGGTTTTCTTCCTGCGGGTTGGCGCTGAACGGGTAGAAGCCTTCTTTGTCCGCCAGCGAGGTGCTGCCATCGAGGATGAACGCGCCCTTGGCGCCAATCGGGCGCTTGGGCAATAGCGCCGCGGCCCACCAGCCGATATCGCCCTTGGCGTTGGCCCAGACGATGTTCAAGCCCGGCGCCTGGACCTTGGACGCGGCGCTGCGGGCCTTGGCCAGGGTGTCGGCGCGGTTGAGCTGGTAGAAGCCGTCGAGGATCGGGTTCGGCGTCTCGAGGAAGGCCCACCACATGGCGATCGGCGTCTTGCCGGCATTGGCCCCGAGCACGTCGTTGATGATCGGCCCGTGGGGCGACTGGCGCAGGATCTGGGTGACCTGCGGCTGGCCCTTCACCGCGATCTGCTGCTCGCTGTTGACCAGGTCGACCCACTTGCCGCGGTACCAGACCTGGTTGGCGTTGTTCGGGTTGACCTTCTCGGCGATCAGGTCCAGGTCGTCGTTCTGGAACATGGTCAGGCTCCAGCCGAAGTCCAGGTTGTGGCCGAGAAAGGCGAAGGGCACCAGCGCCTGGTGATGACCGTAGAGCTCGAAGCCCGGCGCCGACAGCTGGGCTTCGTACCACACCGACGGCACCGCGAAGCGGATGTGCGGGTCGCCGGCCAGCAATGGCTTGCCGCTCTTGGTGCGGCTGCCGGACACCGCCCAGGCGTTGCTGCCCTCGAATTGCGGCAGGCCGGCGTCGGCCAGGGCCTGTTCGCTCAGCCGGGCGATGGTGCCCAGGTCCTGCCAGTCGCTGGCGGCCAGGCTTGGCGCCAGCGGGCCGCGGCCCTTGGCCAGGGCACCCTTGGGCTGCCAGTCGAGGTCGAAGACTTTCAGGTAGTCGCTGCCGAGCTGGTCGCGCACGTAGGTCAGCAGCGGCTCGGTGCGGAAGGCCGCGGCGAAGCTGTAGGCCATGTAGCCGGCGACGCTGATGCTGTCCTCGGCGGTGAAGGAACGCTTGGGAATGCCGAGGACGTCGAACTCGATCGGTTGCGGGTGGCTGTTCTGATACTGGTTGACTCCGTCCAGGTAGGCTTGCAGGCCCTTCCAGGCAGGGGACTGGCGATCCAGCCCGGCGACGTAGCTGTCGGCGCGCTCGCGGATACGCAGGCTGCGGAACAGTTTGTCGGTGTCGAGCAGTTTGGGGCCGAGTATCTCGGCCAGCTCACCGCGAGCCAGGCGCCGCATGACTTCCATCTGGAACAGCCGGTCCTGGGCGTGGACATAGCCCAGCGCGCGGTACAGGTCGGTTTCGTTTTCCGCGCGGATATGCGGCACGCCGCGTTCGTCGTAACGCACCGTGACCGAGCCCTGCAGGCGCTCCAGCTCGACCTGGCCCTGGCGCGACGGCTGCTTGCTGTACAGGTACCAGCCCCCACCCGCGGCAAGAGCGAGGATCAGGACGACGAGTACGGTCAGGCTGCGTTTCATGGTGACTCCTTGTTCTTTCTGCGATTTGCCTGCCGTGGGGGAGGGCAAACATTTAGCACAGGCCTTCTGTGCCGGGCATCCGTTGTCTGGGAAAAGTCAGGAATGCCTTAATCCGTCTGTTTCGGCCATGGACAATAACAGCCCACCGCCAAGGTGTGGGTGGCGCTCACCGTACGGCCTTCGTGCAGGGCCTGGAGGATAGGTTCGATAAAGCTGTTGCTGGAGTTGCAGGTCAGGCCTTCGCTGTAGGGGCCGAAATAGGCCAGGGTGCCGTTGCGGTCCCAGATCGCCACGGCCGGGCTGGCGGGGATCTGCTCCGAGCCGGGCAGGCCGTCGAGGACTTTCAGGCGGCTCAGGGTGGCGGGCAACTGGCCGTGGCTGCCGGCCTTCTGTACCGAGTAGAACTCCACGCCCTGCGGGCCGTAGTGCTCGATCAGCTCGGCTAGGTGCTGCTGGTTGCCGACATTGCACGGGCAGGCCGGGTCCCAGAAGTGCACCAGGCGGATGACGCCTTCGCCGGCGAGGCCAGGAGGCAGTTGCAGCGGGTCGCCGGAAAATACCGCGGTGTGTTCGCTGAAGGTCCGCAGGAAACGTCCCTGGAACCAGTCGTAGGCGACCCACAGCACCCCGGCGCACAGGAGGGCGAGCAGGCTGGCAAGCAGGGTCGTGCGGTAGGGCAGACGCATACGGATCATTCCTCGAAGGTCGCGTAGCTTGCCATGCTTGCCCCGACAGATGAATATCGCAGGCCGATAAAGCCTGTTTCGCGTTCCGCGCCACCCTGGGAAAACCCTTATGCCTGCGACCTTCGACCCCGACCTTCTGCGCGCCAGCCTGCGGCCCCTGGCCGAGGCGCAGCCGCTCTCGGCCCAGGCGCAGGCCTATCAGCGTTTCTATGGGCTGGATCTGCCGGTCAAGCGTGGGCTGGGGCGTTTCGCGGTCGGCGGTTTTGAGGTGGTCGGCCAGGTCTGGTGGCCCGAACAGCCGGTGGCGACCTTGTTTCTGCTGCACGGTTTCTACGATCACATGGGCTTGTACCGGCATGTGATCGAATGGGCGCTGGAGCGGCAGTGGGCGGTGATTGCCTGCGACTTGCCGGGCCACGGCCTGTCCAGCGGCGAGCGCGCCAGCATCGATGATTTCGCGGTGTACCAGGCGGTGCTGCAAGGCTTGTTCGGCGAGGCCCGGTCTCTCGATCTGCCGCAGCCCTGGCACCTGTGCGGGCAAAGCACGGGCGGTGCGATCGTGATCGATCACCTGCTCAACCAGGGTGCCCAGAGCCCGGCCCAGGGCCAGGTGATCCTGCTGTCGCCGCTGGTACGCCCGCGTGCCTGGGGCTGGTCGAAGCTCAGCTATTACATGCTCCGGCCTTTCGTCAAAGGCATCGCCCGGCGCTTCAGCGAGAACTCCACCGATCCCGATTTCCTGCCGTTCCTGCAGCGCGACCCGTTGCAGCCGTTGCGCCTGCCGACCGCCTGGGTCGGGGCGTTGGCGCAATGGATCAAGCGCATCGAGCTGGCCCCGCGCAGCAGTCGGCAGCTCTTGATCGTTCAGGGGCAGGCGGACATGACGGTGGATTGGCAGCACAACCTGCAGGTGATCCGGCAGAAGTTCCAGCAGCCCCAGGTGCTGATGCTGCCCGAGGCGCGGCATCACCTGGCGAACGAGGCGGCGCGCATTCGCCAGGAGTACTTCGCTTTCCTCAACCAGCATCTTTGAACGGATTCATGCGTCTGTAGCCGCTGCCGAAGGCTCGGGCTGACTGGTACGGACGCGGCGATCTCGCGACCGCTGAGGTCCTTCGGACCTATCGCAGCCTGCGGCAGCGGCTACAGGTCAGGGTGCGAGGCTGGAAGTGCTCTGGCCGACAGCCAGCCCGGCGCGGATCGCGGCCAGGGCGGCTTGATAGTAGGCCTTGCCTTCGGCGGACTCGGCGAAGTTGGCGAACTCTTCCAGCTCGGGGTCGGACAGGTCGCGATAGACGTACAGCAGGGTGTTGTTCAGGTCGTTGCCGATCTGCGCCATCAGCCGCTGGCGCTGGCCATTGAGCATGTTCTGCGCCTGGCCGGCCCCCAATAGGCCGGGGATCATCTGGCTCAGGCTGTCGGCGGCCACGCCGGCGATCGCCAGGCTGACTTCCGCGCCGGCTTCACGGGCCGGCAGCGCCTGGGCCAGGTGGCCGATGATCAATTGACGGGTGTCGCTGGCCTGCATCTTCGGCAGGCCCTGGGCATTTTTCGCCAACTGGTCGCGGCGGGTCGCCAGCAGTTCGGCGGCGACGATCTTGCGCCCCAGCGGCGACTGGAAAAACGCCAGGGCCGGTTTCGGATCGGCGAGGTTCTGCCGCAGCTGCGCCTGGGCACGGCGGTCCATGGCCTGCGGGGCGAAGCGCTGGTTGCTGTTATTGACCAGCGCCTGATAGACCGCTGGCGGCAGGCTATTCTGGTAACGCTGCTGGGCAGCGGTGAGGGCATCGTTGAAATGCGCACGTTGTTCCGGCCAGCCAGCGACCTTGTACAACTGGTCGTGGCCGTCTGCCCAGGCGGGCAATACACAGAACATCAACAGTGAAAAAAGCAAACGGCGCATAAGGACTCCTGTCGGCAGCCCACTATTCTCCGGGGCAAGGCGATGGTTGTCGAGAATTCGTATCAGGTTCAGTACGCAAACTGTCCGATCGAACGACGAACAGAGACAGCGCCAGGCTGCTTGGTCAGAATTATCGAGATGATCTGTCGGATTCATCTGGGTGTGGATACTATGCGCGCCATGCAAATACCCTCTGATCACCCACTGCTGTTACGCATTGTCGATGACCTGGCCACCCGTGGCTGGTCGCAGCAGAACATCTTCCTGCCAGAAGCCCTGACCCTGGAGCTGGCGGCCGAGTGCCGCAAGCGCGCGGCCGAAGGTGAGCTGGCGCCGGCGGCGGTTGGCCGTGGCCCGGCGCAGGAGATTCGCGAGGGGATCCGTGGCGATCACATCCAGTGGCTCGAGCCCGGCCAGGCCGACTGCTGCGATACCTACCTGGGCTTGATGGACAGCCTGCGCGAGGCGCTGAACCGTGGGTTGTTCCTCGGCCTGGAAGACTTCGAAAGCCATTTCGCGCTGTACCCGCCAGGTGCGTTCTACCTCAAGCACGTCGACCGTTTCCGCGACGATGACCGGCGCATGGTGTCGGCGGTGATCTACCTCAACCAGGACTGGCTGCCGGAGCAGGGCGGGCAACTGCGCATGTACTTCGATGGCGAAAGCGAATACGACGTGGATCCCGCTGGAGGCCGGCTGGTGGTGTTCCTCTCCGGCGAGGTGCCCCATGAAGTCCTGCCCGCGACCCGCGAGCGCCTGTCCCTGACGGGCTGGTTCCGCCGGCGCGGCAACGAGCCGTTCTGATCATGCACAAGATCCTGGTCAGTCGCTGCCTGTTGGGCCACCGCGTGCGTTACGACGGTGGCGCCAGCGGGCCGTTCGATCAACTGGCGAGCTGGCAGGCCGAAGGGCGGGTGGTCGCGTTGTGTCCGGAAGTCGCCGGCGGCCTGCCAACGCCACGGGCGGCGGCGGAAATACCCGGAGGGCAGGGCGGCGAAGTGCTCGATGGCCTGGCGCAGGTCATCACCACCGAGGGCGAAGATGTCAGCGCCGAGTTCCTCAGCGGTGCCCGGCAGGCGCTGGAACTGGTGCGCGAACACGGGATTCGCATCGCCGTGCTCAAGGCCAACAGCCCGTCGTGCGGCAACCTGCTGACCTACGACGGCAGCTTCAGTGGGGTCAAGGTCAGCGGCGAGGGCGTCACCGCCGCCTTGCTCAAGCGCGCCGGGGTGCAAGTCTTCAGCGAGCTGGAACTGGCCGAGGCCGCCGCGGCCCTGGCCTCGCTCTAACGCCCCTGTAGCCGCTGCCGCAGGCTGCGAAAGGTCCGCAGGACTTCAGCGATATCACCTTCTGCGCAGCCGCAGCCTTCTGCAGCGATTACAGCATCAAGGCTTGGGTGGCTTGCTCGCATCCATGCCGAACCATTTTTCCGACAACGCCATCAGCCGGCCATCGGCCTTGATGCGCTGCAGCGCGCCGTCGAGGCTCGCCTGGAACGCCGGATTACCTTTCTGGAACGGGATCGCCAGGCTCAGGGTCGGCCCGACCTTGGCGCCTTCCTTCACCGGCAGGCGGCTGTCGCGAATGGCGTAGGGGATCAGCAGGCGGTCGCTGATGGCGGCGTCGAGCTGCTTGTCCGCCACATCCTTGATCGGCTGCTGGGCGTTCGGGTAGCTGCGCAGGTCGATGCCTTCCACGGTGCGCGCCTGCTCGACGAACTGGCTGCCCTGGGCTACGCCCAGTGCCTGGCCCTGGAGCGCCTGCAGGCTGCCCAGCGTGCGCTCTTCTTCCTTGCGTACGATCAATTGTGCGCTGGAATAACTGTAAGGCTCGCTGAAGTCGAAACGATCCTTGAGTTCCGCAGTCATTGCTATGTGATTGATGGCGACGTCGTAGCGGCCGCTTTCGACGCCTGGCAGCAGGTCGGCGGCGTCGGTGACCACGAAGTCCGCCCGCACATCCAGCTCGCGGGCAAGCAGTTGGCCCAGCTCGACTTCGAAGCCGGTGAGCTTGCCGTCGTCCTTGAAGTTGAAGGGTGGGGTATTGGCTTCCAGGGCGATACGCAGTTCCCCGCGGTCATTCACATCGTCGATCAGTTCGGCTTGAGCGTAAGTGCTCACAAGAGGTAGCAAAAGTATCAGGCCAGGCAGGAAACGCATGGTCACTCCTTGAATTTATATGTGCGATGCGCTGTTCAGGCTCGCTTTGCTATGGTGTTGATTGCCCTTCGACAACGATATGCCACGAAGTTGTCATAACCGTACCGATTTTGCGGAAAAACTGGAGAATAGAATGAAAACCTTTATATCTCGTGCTGCATTGGCCGGCCTGATGCTGGGGGCTTCGATGCTGGCTTCTGCGGCGGATATTCCTCGCACCAAGGCGCCGGAAGGCGCTTCTGTCTTTATCGTCACCCCGGTCAATGGCGATACCGTGGCCAAGACCTTCAAGGTCAAGTTCGGCGTCAGCGACATCTCCCTGGCGCCCGCCGGCGACCAGACTCCGCACACCGGGCACCACCACCTGCTGGTCGACGTCGACAAGCTGCCGGCCGAAAACATGCCGATCCCGGCCGACGCCCAGCACATCCACTTCGGCAAGGCTCAGACCGAAACCGAACTGACCCTGGCCCCGGGCAAGCACACCCTGCAGCTGGAGCTGGGCGACAAGAACCACGTGCCGTTCGACCCGCCAATCGTTTCGGAAAAGATCACCATCACCGTCAAGTAAGCGTGCCGGCGAAAACTGCCTGTAAATAACTGCCTGTAAATAAAAAGGGAGGCCCCAGGGCCTCCCTTTTTATTGCCAGCGAGTGCTTAGAACAGCACGCGACTGCGGATGGTGCCGTTGACGTGTTGCAGCTTCTCTTGCGCCAGCTCCGAGTATTCGGCGTCGACGTCGATCACCACATAGCCAACCTTCTCGTTGGTCTGCAGGAACTGACCGGAGATGTTGATGCCGTTTTCCGCGAAGACCTTGTTGATCTCGCTCATCACACCCGGGATGTTCTCGTGGATGTGCAGCAGGCGGTGCTTGCCAGGGTGAGCCGGCAGGGCCACTTCCGGGAAGTTCACAGACGATACCGAAGTACCGTTGTCGCTGTACTTGACCAGCTTCTCCGCCACTTCCAGGCCGATGTTGGCCTGGGCTTCGGCGGTCGAGCCACCGATGTGCGGGGTCAGGATCACGTTATCCAGGCCACGCAGCGGGCTTTCGAACTCTTCGTCGTTGGAGCGTGGCTCCACCGGGAACACGTCGATGGCGGCGCCGATCAGGTGCTTGTCCTTGATCGCCGCGGCCAGGTGGTCCAGCTCGACCACGGTGCCGCGCGCGGCGTTGATCAGGATGCCGCCTTTCTTGATGGCGCGAATTTCCTTCTCGCCGATCATCCACTGGGTGGCAGCGGTTTCCGGAACGTGCAGGGTGACGATGTCGGACATGCCCAGCAGCTCGTGCAGGTTGCCGACCTGGGTGGCGTTACCCAGTGGCAGCTTGGTCACGGTGTCGTAGAAGAACACCTGCATCCCCAGGCCTTCGGCCAGGACCGACAGTTGGGTGCCGATCGAGCCGTAGCCGACGATGCCCAGCTTCTTGCCACGGATCTCGAAGGAGTTGGCCGCGCTCTTGATCCAGCCGCCACGGTGGCAGGAGGCGTTCTTCTCTGGGATACCGCGCAGCAGCAGGATCGCTTCGGCCAGCACCAGTTCGGCTACGGAACGGGTGTTGGAGTACGGTGCGTTGAACACCGCGATGCCGCGCTCGCGAGCCGCGTCGAGGTCGACCTGGTTGGTGCCGATGCAGAAGCAGCCAACAGCAACGAGCTTCTTCGCGTGATCGAAGATTTCTTCAGTCAGTTGGGTGCGGGAGCGAATGCCGATGAAGTGCGCATCAGCGATCTTTTCCTTCAGCTGGGCTTCCGGCAGAGAACCGGTGAGGTACTCGATACTGGTGTAGCCCGCGGCCTTGAGGACGTCGACAGCCGATTGGTGGACGCCTTCGAGAAGAAGGAACTTGATCTTGCTCTTATCGAGAGAAGTCTTGCTCATCTGCGTAAACCTGTGTCCCGGAGAAAAATGGCAGGAAATGGTCAACAGATGCTGACCCGGACGGCAGGAAAGCCGTCGCCGCAGAACGCCCTTCGGCACTATTCTGCGGGGGGTCGTATGCTAGCATACGGACCCCGCGAAACACTCGTTCCTGCGACGTGAAGCGTTCTCAGGATGACCATGAATTGTTCGAGAGTTCTGTCGATGACCAATCCTGCGCTGATTGATGAGCTGAAGACCCTGGTCGAGGCTGGCAAGGTCCTGACCGACGCCGACTCCCTGAACGCTTACGGCAAGGATTGGACCAAGCACTTCGCGCCGGCGCCGAGCGCCATCGTCTTTCCCAAGACCATCGAGCAGGTCCAGGCCATCGTGCGCTGGGCCAACCGGCACAAGGTCGCGCTGGTGCCGTCCGGCGGCCGTACCGGCTTGTCGGCCGCGGCGGTGGCAGCTAATGGCGAAGTGGTGGTGTCTTTCGACTACATGAACCAGATCCTCGACCTGAACCTGACCGACCGCACCGCGGTCTGCCAGCCGGGCGTGGTGACCGCGCAGTTGCAGAACCGCGCCGAAGAAAACGGCCTGTATTACCCGGTGGACTTCGCTTCCGCCGGTTCCAGCCAGATTGGCGGCAATATCGCCACCAATGCCGGCGGGATCAAGGTGATTCGCTACGGCATGACCCGCAACTGGGTGGCCGGGATGAAGGTGGTCACCGGCAAGGGCGACCTGCTGGAACTGAACAAGGACCTGGTCAAGAACGCCACCGGCTACGACCTGCGCCAGCTGTTCATCGGTGCCGAGGGCACCCTGGGTTTCGTGGTCGAGGCGACCATGCGCCTGGAGCGCGCGCCGAACAACCTCACGGCGATGGTGCTCGGGACTCCGGATTTCGACTCGATCATGCCGGTGCTGCATGCCTTCCAGGGCAAGCTCGACCTGACCGCCTTCGAATTCTTCTCCGACAAGGCCCTGGCCAAGATCCTCGGCCGCGGTGATGTGCCGGCGCCGTTCGAGACCGATTGCCCGTTCTATGTGCTGCTGGAGTTCGAAGCCAGCAACGAGGACGTGGCCAACGACGCCCTGGCCACCTTCGAGCACTGCGTGGAGCAGGGCTGGGTGCTGGACGGCGTGATGAGCCAGAGCGAGCAGCAACTGCAGAACCTGTGGAAATTGCGCGAGTACATCTCCGAAACCATCTCGCACTGGACACCGTACAAGAACGACATTTCGGTCACCGTGTCGAAGGTGCCGGCTTTCCTGAAGGATATTGACGCGATCGTCGCGCAAAACTATCCGGACTTCGAAGTAGTCTGGTATGGCCACATCGGTGACGGCAACCTGCACCTGAACATCCTCAAGCCGGATGACCTGAGCAAGGACGAGTTCTTCGCCAAGTGCGCCACCGTCAACAAGTGGGTGTTCGAAACCGTCGAGAAGTACAACGGCTCGATTTCCGCCGAGCACGGCGTGGGCATGACCAAGCGCGATTACCTGACCTACAGCCGTTCGCCGGTGGAAATCGATTACATGAAGGCGGTCAAGGCGGTGTTCGACCCGAACGGCATCATGAACCCGGGCAAGATTTTCGCTGTTTGACCCCAGGGTCACTCAAGCAGCGGTACCTGATGAACCAAACGAGCAGGAGTCGGTAATGAGCTATCAGCACCAGTATGTCGACGGTACCCGTATTCATTTCCCGGTCGGCAAGATCGTGTGCATCGGGCGCAACTATGCCGAGCACGCCAAGGAACTGGACAATCCGGTGCCGACCGAGCCGCTGCTGTTTATCAAGCCGGGCAGTTGCGTGGTGCCGCTGGAAGGCGGCTTTGCCATCCCCACCGAACGTGGCTCCGTGCATTACGAGGCGGAAATCGCGGTACTGATCGGCAAGCCGCTGTCGACCAAGCCCAGCCGTGAGGAAGTGCTGGATGCCATCTCCGGTTTCGCCCCGGCCCTGGACTTGACCCTGCGCGACAAGCAGGCCGAGCTCAAGGCCAAGGGGCTGCCCTGGGAAATCTCCAAGTGCTTCGACGGCGCCTGCGTGCTGGCGCCATTCGTGGTCGGCAGCACCTTCCCGGACCTGACCGACATCAATATTCGCCTGACCATCAACGGCGAAGTCCGCCAGGACGGCAACAGCAGCATCATGCTCAACCCGATCGTACCGATGATCCAGTACATGGCCGGCTGCTTCTCCCTGCAGGCGGGCGACGTGATCCTGACTGGCACGCCGGTGGGTGTGGGGCCGTTGAACGTAGGCGATGAGCTGGTGCTGGAGCTGCCGGGCGTCAGCCGCTTCGAAAGTCGCGTCAGCTGATCCAGCCGGTTTTCGACGCGAGGCTCGCCTGCAATGGGCGGGCCTCTTCAGCGAAAGTACCGGCATCTGGGGCGTTTCAGACCCTTTGCCGTTTTTTTCACATCCGTTCTGGATAATTTTCCGATTACAGACGTCTGAGTCTGCCCCGATGTGCTATTACCCATAGCTGGTTTTCTGGAACGCGCTCCCCATGTCCATGCCTCACACCCCCGAGCTTCAAACGGTTCGTCGTCGCGGTTTGTTCCACATGCGCTGGTATTCCTGGCTGTTGCTGGCGGGCATCGTGAGCTATGGCGTCGCGATCGCCATGCACTGGGACGACCGTGGCCTGCTCTGGGTGCTGGAGCGTTTCGAAACTCCGGCCGAGCGCCAGGAAAGTGTCTGGCTGCCGGATTACCGCGCGGTGATCGACGCCAAGGTGCTGCCGGGCATGGAGAAGGACGAGGCCTCCGACCTGGCCTACAACCCGCAGACCAAGACCCTGTTTTCGGTGATGGGCAAGAACCCGTTCCTGGTCGAGCTGAACCTGCAGGGCGATGTGCTGCGCAAGATGCCGCTGGTGGGCTGGAGCAACCCGGAGGGGGTGACGGTCATGGAGAACGGCCTGCTGGGGATCGTCGACGAGCGCGATCACCTGCTGACCATCGTCAAGGTGGATGCCAATACCCGCGAGCTGAACATTTCCGACTTCCCGAAATACGACCTGGGGCCCTCTCAGGACCAGAACAAGGCGTTCGAAGCCGTGGCCTGGGACCCGCGCAAGCAGCAGTTGCTGCTGGGCGAGGAGCGTCCGCCGGCGCTGTTCACCTGGAACAGCGATGGCAGCCAGACCCTCAAGGGCGACAAGCAGAAGCTGGAAAGCGATGAGCTGGACCTGCGCAACCTGTCCGCCCTGAGCATCGACCCACGCACCGGTCATACCCTGGTGCTGTCCGCCGACTCGCACATGCTGCTGGAGCTGGACGAAACCGGCGAGCAGGTCAGCTTCATGACCTTGCTGGGCGGTTTCAACGGCCTGAAAGACACCATTCCGCGGGCCGAGGGCGTGGCCATGGATGAGCTGGGCAACCTGTACATGGTCAGCGAACCCAACCTGTTCTATCGCTTTGAGAAGCACTGATTCAGCAGTTTCTAGCGGCAAAAGGCCATAATCTGGCATACGCCCGTTGCGATTAAGTTTAAATTCATCCGGCTGTGATATTTCATCCGCCTGATTTGTATTTGAGCTTGCCAGCATGCGTCGACTCGCCTATCCCAAACCGCTGTTCCTCCTCCTGTGTTTTATCGTGCTGGTGCTGCTGGGCATTGCCGGACAGCACCACCGTTACTTCGAGCGCCTGTGGTTCAACTGGCGGGTCATGTCGCAGCCGGTCAACACCGATGCCATTGGCCTGGATGGCTATCGGGTGAGTCTCGAAGCACAAAAGATCGAAGGTCTGGATGATGTCTCGGCGCTGACCTACGACCCGGTGCGCAAAAGCCTGTTCACCGTGACCAACAAGAATGCCGAGCTGATCGAGCTGTCGCTCGACGGGCGCATCCTGCGGCGCATCGCCCTGACCGGTTTTGGCGATCCGGAAGCGGTCGAGTTCATCAGCGCCGACACCTACGTGATTACCGACGAGCGCCAGCAGCGGCTGATCAAGATTCATCTGGAGGAGGACACGGTGTTCCTCGACGCGGCGGATGCCGAGCAGATGACCCTGGGTGTGCACATGAGTGGCAACAAGGGTTTCGAGGGCCTGGCCTACGATTCGGTGGGCAAGCGCCTGTTCGTCGCCAAGGAACGCGACCCGATGCTGATCTACGAGGTCAAGGGCTTCCCGCATTACGACCCGGAGAAGTCCTACGCGGTGCATGTGGTCAACAACCCCAAGCGCGATGCCGGGTTGTTCGTGCGTGACCTGTCCAGCCTGCAATACGACGAGCGCACCGGGCATCTGCTGGCGCTGTCGGATGAGTCGTGGCTGGTGCTGGAACTGGATGTGGATGGCCGGCCCCTGAGCACCATGTCGCTGCGCAAGGGGCGGCAAGGTTTGCAGGCCACGGTGCCGCAGGCCGAAGGCATTGCCATGGATGACGACGGCACCCTGTACCTGGTCAGCGAGCCGAACCTGTTCTACGTCTTCAAGAAGCCGACCCCGTAACCCTGTAGCCGCTGCCGAGCCTGCGAGGCTGCGCCCGGGCGCGCAGCGGCCGCAAACCAGGCAACCCCATCCTCCCAGACAGTCCGCATGCACCGGATCAGCGAGGACTGCGTCGGAATGCCGCCCACCTCGTACGCAGCCTCGCAAGCTCGGCAGCGGCTACAAGGATCGGCTACAGGCTACCGCTTAAAACTGCCACTGCACGCCGAGGGAGTAGCCGGTCTGGCTGCCTTCGGCGTGACCGATCCGGCCATTGACCTCGGCGTACAGCCCTAGCTGTGGCGTGATCGCCAGCTGGCTGCCGAGCTGGGCGCGGCCGAAGCTCTTGTCTACACCGCCCAGGCGAGCCACGCGCACTTGACCATCGGCGCGGCTGGTCAGGTCCAGGTCGTCCAGGCGGCCATCTCCCAGCTCCTTGACCCAGGCCAGGTCGCCATAAGGCAGCAGGCTCATGCCGTAGGGCAGGGTGACGGCGCCGCGAACGCGCCAGCCGAGGCTGGCTTCCAGCGAATCGAATGACTGCTCCTCATAACCCAGCGCCGTGCGCAGGTCCTGCTTCTCGTGGAAGCGGTCGATGCGGTAGTGGGTGTAATCGAGGCCAGCGAAGGGGCCGCTCTTGATCGCCCCGAAATCCAGGTCGTAACCACCGAGCACACGGGCGCCCAGGGTCAGGGCGTCGGTATCGCCCGTCAGTTTCTGGTTCAGCAGCACCGGGCCGCCGTTGGCCTGAATCACCAGATTGCGCTTGGATTCGAAGCGGGTGCGGCCGACGCTCAGGTCGCCGGCCAGCCATTGCGGGCCGCTGTCATTGAGCAAGGCGTAGACCGCCGCCTGCCAGGTATCGCTGTCGAGCTTGCCGCGATGCTCGAGCTTGTCGCGACCGTTCTGGTAGCTGAGGCTGGCGCCAACGTTCAGGCTCGAATTGAGCTGGTAGTCACCCAGGGCATGTACCCCCAGCCGGCGCGCCTCGGGATTCGGCGCGCTGTCGAAACCGCTGTCGGGGCTGTATTCACCGTCGATGCCGATCTCGCCATCGAAACTGCCGACTTCGCGACCCATCGCCTGCAAGGTCAGCCAGCGCCGGTCGTGCAGCCGGACCATGGCCTGATGCTGGCGTTGCAGATGATCCTGCTGGTTGCGCGCCACGGCGCCGCCGGAAGCGGTGGAGGCCAGCAGGTCGGCATTGGTCAGCTCCAGGACCAGGCGGCTGAGCAGGCGCGAGTAATCGCGCAGGCGCTGGTCGATGCGTTCCTGGCCGAAGGCGTTGGTCAGCACCGCCTTATTGTCCTCAGTGGGATCGTGCCAGGTGGAGCCGCCGGGGATGGCCGGGTTGGTGGTCTGGGTGTAGCCATCCAGGTCACCGATTTCCCAGTTGGTGGCCTCGATGTAGAGAATCGGGATGTTCAGCCCTTCGAAGGCCTCGCCGTCGCTGCAGCAGCCGGTGCCCGCGGGGTATGCCGGGTCGAGGCCGGGGTTGGTGAACAGATTGATCTGCAGTTCCCTGGCGATCTGCAGGGTGTGTTCGCGCAACGAGGCCAGGGCCGGGTTGGCGGTGCTGTTCTGGCCGGCATGGGCGTACATCATGTCGCCGGTGATCAGGCTGTCGAGGTTGATCATGGCCAGCATGTTGGCGCGCTGGCTGGCGCTGAGGGAGTCGACGAACGCCCTGGAGCCGCGCAGGCCTTCCTCCTCGGCACCGAAGCCGACCACCTGCAAGCCGTTTTCCAGCTGCAGCCCGCCGAGGTTACGGGCGATCTCGGTCAGGACGCTGGCGCCGGAGCCGTTGTCGTCCAGGCCTTGCAGGGTCGGGCGGCCGAAATAGGTATCGAAGTGCGCGCCGACCACCACGTACTGCGGCTTGGTCCCGGCGGCGTAGGCCACCACGTTTTGCGAGCTGCGGCTGCTGCCACCGGCGGTCCAGGAAAAGTCCTGGCGGCTGATGTCGTAGGCGCTGCCCATCTGGCTCTGCATCCAGTCGGCGGCACCGGCGAAGTTGGCGGTGCCACGGTAGCGGCCCGGGTAGTCGTTGATCAGTTTGTCGAGGGTGGTGGCTGCGTGTTCGCCATATTCATAGGCGAGGGCCTGGGTGGACAGCAGGACGCTGGCAAGACTGACAGCAAGCGTGAGGGGTTTGAGCACGGTGATCTTCCTTGAGGGTGAAAAACGGGGGCCGTTGCACAATGCGCGCCTCTTTCCCTGGGCGACCCTGGATTGGCGCATTGCTTAAACCGAACGTCGCCTGGCGGTAATTTGTAACGGATTTGATACGGGAAGTCGTGGGCCGTGCTGAGACCTGGTGCGCGAATCTGGATATTTCTGCGGCTAAATGCGGCGAAAAGTAGCGGTGCGGGCGGAGTTGGTGCGGGGAGAGGCGGGGGAAGGTATGGATCGAAGCATTCGCCCCCGCCATTGCGGCAGGGGCGAAATCGGCGGCATCAGGCGGTGAGGGTCTTCACGCCTTCACTGGTGCCCAGCAGCAGTACGTCGGCCGGGCGGGCGGCGAACAGGCCGTTGGTGACCACGCCGACAATCGCATTGATCTGTGCTTCCAGTTCCACCGGATTGGTGATCTGCATGTTGTGCACGTCGAGGATGATGTTGCCGTTGTCGGTGATCACGCCTTCCCGGTAGACCGGGTCGCCGCCCAGCTTCACCAGCTCGCGGGCCACGTGGCTGCGGGCCATCGGGATCACTTCCACCGGCAGCGGGAAGGCGCCCAGCACCGGTACCAGCTTGCTGGCGTCGGCGATGCAGATAAAGGTCTTGGCCACGGCCGCGACGATCTTTTCGCGGGTCAGGGCCGCGCCGCCGCCCTTGATCAGGTTCAGGTGCTCGTCGCTTTCGTCGGCGCCGTCGATGTAGAACTCCAGGTCGCTGACGGTGTTCAGTTCGTACACCGGGATGCCGTGGCCCTTGAGGCGCGCCGCGGTGGCTTCGGAGCTGGCGACCGCGCCATCGAAGGCGGCCTTGTGCTGGGCCAGGGCGTCGATGAAGCAGTTGGCGGTGGAGCCGGTGCCGACCCCGACGATGCTCTTGTCATCGAGTTTCGGGAGGATGAGGTCGACGGCAGCCTGGGCCACGGCCTGTTTGAGTTGATCCTGGGTCATGCGGGCTCCGGAAGCGGGCAAGGGGGAACGGAAAGGCCGGCATTATAGGCCGGTGTCCTGAGCAGGTCATTGCCCGTTTGGCGAACCGCTTTTGGTAGCCGCTGCCGAAGGCTGCGATCGACCGTCAGGTCGTGACGGACGAGAGTGCGCTGGAGGTCCTACGGACCTATCGCAGCCTTCGGCGGCGGCTACAGAGGGTTAAACCTCTGGATTCGTGTGGTCGCCCGGGCAAACGCTGGGTTAGACTCGCTGGCCCTGCCCAACCCGCTCAGTGATGCTTTCCGATGCTCGAACAGTACGTCAAAAAGATCCTCACCTCGCGCGTTTACGACGTTGCCGTAGAAACCCCGTTGCAGACTGCCCGCCAGCTCTCCGAGCGGCTGGGCAATCAGATCTGGCTCAAGCGCGAAGACTTGCAGCCGGTGTTCTCGTTCAAGATTCGTGGCGCCTACAACAAGCTGACCCAGCTCAGCGACGCGGAGCGCGCCCGTGGCGTGGTCACCGCCTCGGCCGGCAACCATGCCCAGGGCCTGGCCCTGGCGGCCAAGGTGCTGGGGGTGAAGGCGACCATCGTGATGCCCAAGACCACCCCGGAGATCAAGGTCGAAGGCGTGCGCTCGCGCGGCGGCAAAGTGGTGCTGCACGGCGATTCCTTTCCCGAAGCCCTGGCCTACTCGCTGAAGCTGGTGGACGAAAAAGGCTACGTCTATATCCACCCGTACGACGATCCGCACACCATCGCCGGGCAGGGCACCGTGGCGATGGAAATCCTGCGCCAGCATCCGGGGCGCCTGGATGCGATCTTCGTGCCGGTCGGCGGTGGCGGCCTGATCGCCGGGATCGCGGCCTACGTCAAATACCTGCGGCCGGAAATCAAGATCATCGGCGTCGAGCCGGACGACTCCAACTGCCTGCAAGCGGCGATGGCCGCCGGCGAGCGCGTGGTGCTGCCGACCGTGGGCATCTTCGCCGACGGCGTCGCGGTGGCGCAGATCGGCCAGCACACCTTCGACATCTGCAAGGACTACGTGGATGAAGTGATCACCGTCAGCACCGACGAGATCTGCGCGGCGATCAAGGACATCTACGACGACACCCGCTCCATCACCGAACCGGCTGGCGCCCTGGGCGTGGCCGGGATCAAGAAGTACGTCGAGCAGCGTGGCGTCAGCGGGCAGACCCTGGTGGCCATCGACTCTGGCGCCAACGTCAACTTCGACCGCCTGCGCCATGTCGCTGAGCGCGCCGAGCTGGGCGAGGGCCGCGAAGCCATCATCGCCGTGACCATTCCCGAACAGCCGGGGAGCTTCAAGGCGTTCTGCGAAGCCATCGGCAAGCGCCAGATCACCGAATTCAACTACCGCTACAACACCGGCAGCGAAGCGCACATCTTCGTTGGCGTGCAGACCCACCCGGAAAACGATCCGCGCAGCGCGCTGATCGCCAGCCTGTCCGAACAGGGCTTCCCGGTGACCGACCTGACCGACAACGAACTGGCCAAGCTGCATATCCGTCATATGGTCGGCGGGCATGCCGCGCGGGTCAGCGACGAAGTGGTGTTCCGCTTCGAGTTCCCGGAGCGCCCGGGCGCGCTGTTCAACTTCCTCAACAAGCTCGGCGGGCGCTGGAACATCTCGATGTTCCACTACCGCAACCATGGCGCGGCCGATGGCCGGGTGGTCGCCGGCCTGCAAGTGCCGGCGAGCGAACGCCATCTGGTGCCGGCGGCGCTGGAGCAGATCGGTTACCCGTATTGGGACGAGAGTGATAACCCGGCGTATCAGCTGTTCCTCGGCTGAACGGCTACGCTGGTGGGCTAGGCCTCAAGGAGTCGATTACATGGAAACGCTGACCGTCCTCAAAACCGTCCATATCCTGGCCACCGTGTTGCTGCTGGGCAGTGCGCTAGGGCTGGCGATCTGGGTCTGGCGCGCTCGTAGCAAGGGTGACGCAAGCATCTACAGCCGGCTGTTGCGCCGGCCACTGGTGTTCGTCTGGCTGTTGCTGGTGATCTGCCTGGCCAGCCTGCCGTTCAGCGGCTGGTGGCTGGTGCATCTGCTGGGCTGGTCGCTGGGGCAGACCTGGATCCTGGCCTCCAGCCTGATCTATACCCTGGGTGCCCTGAGCTGTTTCTGGCTGCTGGCGCGGCTCAATCGGGTCCGGATCGCTTCGGGTGTAGGGAGTCCGAAGTTCACCCTGGCGCTGGCGGTGTTCAGCTTCGTGTGTTTCTTCGCCATTGCCGGGTTGATGGGCGCCAAGCCTGTCTGATCGGCTTTTAGCATTGTTATCGCGAGCAAGCTCGCTCCTACAGAGATTGGCGTAGGAGCGAGCTTGCTCGCGATGGCGTCCTCAGGTGCGCAGGCTGATCACCGGCCAGCCACGCTGCTGGGCCAGGGCCCGCAGGTTCGGGTCCGGATCCACGGCGATCGGGTTCGCCACCAGATCCAGCAGCGGCAAGTCATTCATCGAATCGCTATAGAAGTAGCTGTCTTCCAGGCTGTGGCCGGTTTCCTCGAGCCAGCGCGTCAGGCGGGTGACCTTGCCTTCGCGAAAGCACGGGACGTCGATGCTGCGCCCGGTGTAGCGGCCGTCTTGCATCTCGCACTCGGTGGCGATCAGGGTTTCCACGCCCAGGCGTTCGGCGATCGGCGCGGTGACGAAGCGGTTGGTGGCGGTGATGATCACCAGCTTGTCGCCGGCGGCCTTGTGCTTGGCCAGCAATTGCGCTGCCTTGGGCAGCATCAGCGGCTCGATGCAGTCGCGCATGTAGTCGCGGTGCCACTGGTCGAGCACGTCCATCTCGGTGCGGCCGAGAACCTCCAGGCAGAAGTTCAGGTACGCGGCCTGGTCGAGCTTGCCGGCCAGGTAGTCCTGGTAGAACTCGTCGTTGCGGGCTTTGTAGGCGACGGCGTCGAGGAAGCCTCGTTCGCACAGGTAATCGCCCCAGGCGTGGTCACTGTCGCCGCCCAGAAGGGTGTTGTCCAAGTCGAATAAAGCCAGGCGCATCACGGTTACTCGCTGATAAGTCTGAAAAAAGGCGTCCAGAATACGGTCTTTTCACAAGAGTGCACATAAGCTAGGAAGCCTCGTTGCTGCTTTCACAACCTTTGTGGAACAATGCGGCGACATGCGTTTGCGAGGTTGTTGCCGTGATCGACCCCGATGGTTTCCGCCCCAATGTCGGGATCATTCTGACGAATGATGCCGGCCAGGTGCTATGGGCTCGCCGTATCAATCAAGATGCCTGGCAGTTTCCGCAAGGGGGAATCAACCCCGAAGAGACGCCGGAAGACGCTCTGTACCGCGAGTTGAACGAAGAAGTAGGCCTGGAACGCGAAGATGTGCAAATTCTCGCCTGCACCCGGGGCTGGTTGCGCTATCGTTTGCCGCAACGCCTGGTCCGTACCCACAGCCAACCGCTGTGCATCGGCCAGAAACAGAAATGGTTTCTCCTGCGCCTGATCTCCAACGAGCAGCGGGTGCGGATGGATTTGACCGGTAAACCGGAGTTCGATGGCTGGCGCTGGGTCAGTTATTGGTATCCGTTGGGCCAGGTGGTGACATTCAAGCGCGAGGTTTATCGCCGCGCTCTCAAAGAGCTTGCCCCGCGCCTTCTAGCGCGCGACTGACGACGGAGTTCGACCCCGAGCCATGCTCAATACGCTGCGCAAGATCGTCCAGGAAGTTAACTCCGCCAAGGATCTCAAGGCGGCGTTGGGGATTATTGTGTTGCGCGTCAAAGAGGCCATGGGCAGCCAGGTCTGCTCGGTCTATCTGCTGGATCCGGAGACCAACCGTTTTGTCCTGATGGCCACCGAGGGCTTGAACAAGCGCTCGATCGGCAAGGTCAGCATGGCACCCAACGAAGGTCTGGTCGGCCTGGTCGGTACGCGCGAAGAACCGCTGAACCTCGAAAACGCCGCCGATCACCCGCGTTATCGCTACTTCGCCGAGACCGGCGAGGAGCGCTATGCTTCCTTCCTCGGCGCGCCGATCATTCACCACCGCCGGGTCGTCGGCGTTCTGGTCATCCAGCAAAAGGAGCGTCGTCAGTTCGACGAGGGCGAAGAAGCCTTCCTGGTGACCATGAGCGCCCAACTGGCGGGGGTTATCGCTCATGCCGAAGCCACCGGTTCGATCCGTGGCCTGGGTCGTCAGGGCAAGGGTATCCAGGAAGCCAAGTTCATCGGGGTGCCCGGCTCGCCCGGCGCGGCGGTCGGTACCGCGGTGGTCATGCTGCCGCCGGCCGACCTGGACGTGGTGCCTGACAAGAGCATTACCGACATCGACGCCGAGCTGGCGTTGTTCAAGACCGCCATCGAAGGCGTGCGCGCCGACATGCGCACCCTCTCGGAAAAACTCGCCACCCAGCTGCGTCCCGAAGAGCGGGCGCTGTTCGACGTCTACCTGATGATGCTCGACGATGCCTCCCTGGGCAGCGAAGTGACCACCGTGATCAAGACCGGCCAGTGGGCCCAGGGCGCGTTGCGCCAGGTGGTCACCGATCACGTCAACCGTTTCGAACTGATGGACGATGCCTACCTGCGCGAGCGGGCGTCGGACGTCAAGGACCTGGGCCGCCGCCTGCTGGCCTACCTGCAGGAAGAACGCCAGCAAACCCTGGTCTACCCCGACAACACTATCCTGGTCAGCGAAGAACTGACGCCGGCCATGCTCGGCGAGGTGCCGGAAGGCAAGCTGGTCGGCCTGGTCTCGGTATTGGGTTCGGGCAACTCCCACGTGGCGATCCTGGCCCGGGCCATGGGCATCCCGACGGTGATGGGCCTGGTCGACCTGCCGTACTCGAAAGTCGACGGCATCCAGATGATCGTCGATGGCTACCACGGCGAGGTCTACACCAACCCCAGCGATGTGCTGCGCAAGCAGTTCGCCGATGTGGTCGAGGAAGAACGGCAGCTGGCCCAGGGCCTGGATGCGCTGCGCGACCAGCCGTGCGTGACGCTGGACGGCCACCGCATGCCGCTGTGGGTCAACACCGGCCTGCTGGCGGACGTGGCGCGGGCGCAGAAGCGCGGCGCCGAAGGCGTGGGTCTGTACCGCACCGAAGTGCCGTTCATGATCAACCAACGCTTCCCGAGCGAAAAGGAGCAGCTGGCGATCTATCGCGAGCAACTTGCGGCCTTCCACCCGCAACCGGTGACGATGCGCAGCCTGGACATCGGCGGCGATAAGTCACTGTCGTATTTCCCGATCAAGGAAGACAACCCCTTCCTCGGCTGGCGCGGCATTCGCGTCACCCTCGACCATCCCGAGATTTTCCTCGTCCAGACCCGCGCCATGCTCAAGGCCAGCGAAGGCCTGAACAACCTGCGCATTCTCCTGCCGATGATCTCCGGCACCCACGAGCTGGAAGAAGCTCTGCACCTGATCCACCGCGCCTGGGGCGAAGTGCGCGACGAAGGCACCGACGTGCCGATGCCGCCGATCGGGGTGATGATCGAGATCCCGGCCGCGGTGTACCAGACCAAGGAACTGGCGCGCCAGGTGGACTTCCTGTCGGTCGGCTCCAACGACCTGACCCAGTACCTGCTGGCCGTGGACCGCAACAACCCGCGGGTGGCGGATCTCTACGACTACCTGCATCCGGCGGTGCTGCAAGCCTTGCAGACCGTGGTGCGCGACGCCCATGCCGAAGGCAAGCCGGTGAGCATCTGCGGCGAGATGGCCGGCGATCCGGCGGCGGCGGTGTTGCTGATGGCAATGGGCTTCGACAGCCTGTCGATGAACGCCACCAACCTGCCGAAAGTGAAGTGGATGCTGCGTCAGATCAATCTCAGCAAGGCCAAGGAACTGCTGGCCGAGTTGATGACCATCGACAACCCGCAAGTTATCCACAGCTCGCTGCAACTGGCGCTGAAGAACCTGGGCCTGGCGCGGATGATCAATCCGGCATCGGCCAAGACTCTTTAAAAACGATCGCGAGCAAGCTCACTCCTACAGACGTCGCCAAACCCTGTAGGAGCGAGCTTGCTCGCGATAGCGTACTTTCAGACACCGCTAAACCTTCAGCTCCACTTCCCCCAGATGCCCGCCATAGGGCCCGAAGCTGCGCTCGACTATGTGCCTGGAACCATCGGCCCGGACGATCAGCGCCGTGCTGGCCCGCGTGCCATAACTGGGGCTGGCGATAAACACGCTCGACAGCAGGCTCTCGGTGGCCAGGCCGACCCCGGTGTCGGGAAGGTCGGCAAACGGCGCGGTCTGCGCATCGCTGAGCAGGGCGAGCAGAGCCTGGGGGTGCGGGTCGTGCAGTACTTCCTGCAGCGCCGCCTTGGCCTTGAGCAGCTTGGGCCAGGGTGTGTCGAGCCCGGCATTCGACAGGCCGTACACGCCACTGTCCAGTTGCTGCGGCTCACGGGCCTG
Source organism: Pseudomonas sp. B3G-3 (assembly GCF_028640915.1). Lineage (NCBI taxonomy): Bacteria > Pseudomonadati > Pseudomonadota > Gammaproteobacteria > Pseudomonadales > Pseudomonadaceae > Pseudomonas > Pseudomonas sp. B3G-3. The sequence continues at coordinate 24,131 of NZ_JAQZAB010000133.1, forward strand.
GGCGTTGTAGTGCCAGAGCTGGTCAGGGGTGCCTATCAGCAGGTTGAAGCCGGCATATTCCAGGGATCGGCCGACAACGTCGCTGAAATAGTCGTCTATCGACATCTTGTTGCTGAGAAAACGCGCTACCAGCTCGCCTCGGGAACGGCGTGCAGGGGGCTGGTGGGGATTGCGGATATTGGTCAGGGCGGCGAAGCGTCCGTCGGCGCCGAGGCCGAGCCAGGTACCGCCTGCCTCCAGATCGCGGCCGGCGTAGATGTCGGGCGCTTCGGGCCATTGCGCCAGCGGCAGGCTGGGGCGGGCGTAGAACTCGTCACGGTTGGCCGCGACGATCAGGGGCAGGGCGTGGCCCGGCCGCCAGGCGAATACGATCAAGCACATCAGGTCGTCCCTTTTGTGTTTTTTGCCCACTCTACGCACAGATCGACTGGGTATCCATCGCCATCCAGTGGAGCCAAGGGCCATGCATCCGTTACCATGCCGCTCTCTTTTCGGGATGCCTCCATGGAATTTCTGCTCTATCTGCTGCTGGGGGCCTGCGCCGGCGTATTGGCTGGTCTGTTTGGCGTGGGTGGCGGCATCATCATCGTGCCCGTGCTGGTGTTCAGCTTCACCCTGCAAGGTTTCGATCCGTCGATCCTGACCCACCTGGCGGTCGGCACGTCGCTGGCGACCATCATCTTCACCTCGGTCAACGCGGTTCGCGAACACCAGCGCAGGGGCGCGGTGCGCTGGCCGATCTTTGCCTGGATGACCCTGGGCATCCTGCTCGGCGCCGGGGTCGGGGCGCTGACGGCCGAAGCGATCTCCGGGCCGAACCTGCAGAAAATCATCGGTGTCTTCGCCCTGGTGATCGCCCTGCAGATGACCCTGGACCTGCGGCCCAAGGCCAGCCGCGACGTTCCCGGCAAGCTCGGGCTGACCCTGGCCGGCAGTGTGATCGGCTGGGCTTCGGCGATTTTCGGCATCGGCGGCGGCTCGCTGACCGTGCCGTTCCTGACCTGGCGCAGCGTGCCGATGCAGCAGGCGGTGGCCACGTCCTCGGCCTGTGGTTTGCCGATTGCCGTGGCCAGTGCAATAAGTTTCATGATTCTGGGCTGGCATGATCCGTCGCTGCCGGCTCATAGTCTGGGTTTTGTGTATTTGCCGGCGCTGCTGGGCATTGCCCTGACCAGCATGGTCTTTGCCCGGTTCGGCGCGCGACTGGCCCATCGACTGTCTCCGCGCCTGTTGAAGCGGCTGTTCGCCGGCCTGCTGTTCGTGGTCGGCCTGACGTTCCTGCTCTGACAGGTTTCGCAATCCTGGCTTAATCCGCGCGTGACATGGTCGCGGCGCAAATCGAGTTTCACTCTAACGAGGAGTCGCAATGCTGCCTTACCCGCAGATCGACCCGGTGGCCCTGGCCATCGGCCCGCTGAAAATTCACTGGTACGGCCTGATGTACCTGATCGGCATCGGTGGCGCCTGGCTGCTGGCGTCGCGCCGGTTGAACCGCTTCGACCCGACCTGGACCAAGGAGAAGCTCTCCGACATGGTGTTCTGGATGTCGATGGGGGTCATTGTCGGCGGGCGCCTGGGGTATGTGCTGTTCTACGACCTGAGCGCCTACCTGGCCAACCCGACGCTGATCTTCGAGGTCTGGAAAGGCGGCATGTCGTTCCACGGCGGTTTCATCGGGGTGATGCTGGCGGCCTTGTGGTTCGGCAAGAAGAACGGCAAGTCGTTCTTCCAGCTGATGGACTTCGTCGCGCCGATGGTGCCGATCGGCCTGGGCGCCGGGCGCATCGGCAACTTCATCAACGCCGAGCTGTGGGGCAAGCCGACCGACCTGCCGTGGGCGATGATCTTCCCGCCGTTCAGCGATCCGGCCCAGCTGCCGCGCCATCCTTCGCAGCTGTATCAGTTCGCCCTGGAAGGCGTGGCGCTGTTCCTCATCCTCTGGCTGTTCTCGCGCAAACCTCGCCCAACCATGGCGGTTTCCGGGATGTTCGCCCTGTTTTACGGTATTTTCCGTTTTATCGTCGAGTTCGTCCGGGTCCCGGATGCGCAGCTGGGTTACCTGGCGTGGAACTGGCTGACCATGGGCCAGGTGCTGTGCCTGCCGATGATCGTTGGCGGCCTGTTCCTGATCTGGCTGGCCTACCACCGCGCTCCAGCGGCACCGGCGGCGAAAGACGCCGCGCTCTAATTCGGATCGCAGGGCGCGAGCCCTGCCTTCAAGGACACAGGTAATACATGAAGCAATATCTCGATCTGGTCGCCCACGTCATCAAGAACGGCACCAAGCAGGCCAACCGCACGGGCGTGAACACCATCAGCTTTCCCGGCGCGATGCTGCGTTATGACCTGAAAGACGGTTTCCCGGCGATCACCACCCGCAAGATGGCCTTCAAATCGGCCATCGGCGAGATGTGCGGTTTCCTTCGTGGGGTGAACAACGCCGCCGAATTCCGTGCCCTGGGCTGCAAGGTCTGGGACCAGAATGCCAACGAAAACGCCCAGTGGCTGGCCAACCCCTTCCGCCAGGGCGAGGACGACCTGGGTGAGATCTACGGCGTGCAATGGCGCAAGTGGCCGGCGTACAAGCAGATCCCCCTGAGCAACCCGGCCGCCATCGAGCAGACCCTGGGCCAGGGCTACCGGCAGATCGCCGAAGGCGAGGAAAACGGCCAGGCCTACGTGGTGCTGTACAAGGCCATCGATCAGGTGCGCCAGTGCGTGGACACCATCATCAAGGACCCGGGCAGCCGCCGTATCCTGTTCCACGGCTGGAACTGCGCCCAGCTGGATGAAATGGCCCTGCCGCCGTGCCACCTGCTGTACCAGTTCCACCCGAATGTCGAGACCCGGGAGATTTCCCTGACCCTCTACATCCGCTCCAACGACCTGGGCCTGGGCACGCCGTTCAACCTCACCGAAGGCGCGGCACTGCTGAGCCTGATCGGTCGCCTGACCGGCTACACCCCGCGCTGGTTCACCTATTTCATTGGTGACGCCCACGTCTACGAAAACCACCTGGACATGCTCAACGAACAGCTCAAGCGCGAGCCGTTCCCGATGCCGAAGCTAGTGATTTCCGAGCGTGTACCGGAGTTTGCCAAGACCGGCGTGTACGAGCCGGAGTGGCTGGAAAAGGTCGAGCCGAGCGACTTCTCGCTGGAAGGCTACGAGCACCACGCGCCGATGACCGCGCCGATGGCGGTCTGATCCACCCTCTGTAGGAGCGAGCTTGCTCGCGATCAGCCGCCAGGCTGAGATTTGCGGTGCTCACCTCACCGCTATCGCGAGCAAGCTCGCTCCTACAGGGTTTGTCTAGTGGCCGTGGCTACGGCCCACGTGAGAGTCCTCGGCCTCGCTGGGGGCCACCGAGCCGCTGACTTCCAGGCTCTGCAAAATCCCGCACTGATCCAGATCCGGCCCTTCGCTGCAGCGTTGGCGCAGGTCGAGCAGCTGTGTCTGCAAGGCCAGCAGCCCGTCGATCCGCGCCTTGACGTGGTGGATATGCTCGTCGATCAACGCATTCACGCTCTGGCACTGGTCCTGCGGGCTGTCGCGCAGGTTCAGCAGGCTGCGGATTTCCTCGAGGGTCATGTCCAGGCTGCGGCAGTTGCGGATGAAGGTCAGGCGTTCGGTGTGGGCCTGGGTATACAGACGGTAATTGCCTTCGCTGCGGGCCGGTTCCGGCAGCAGGCCTTCGCGCTCGTAGTAACGGATGGTTTCGACCTGACAGTCGGTCAGCTTCGCCAGCTCGCCAATTTTCATCGCGACAATCTCCGAAAGGGTGCTTGACCCTATAGTGGCTACAGGGTGTTCACTTGGCAACAGGCACCTTTTCGGACGCGACCTTATGAGCGATTCGTTGCACACCCCTGGCAAACCCGGCGCTGGTTCCAAGCATGCTGGCCACGATCACGATCACGATCACGATCACGATCACGATCACGGCCATGGCGCAAAACTGCATCCGGTGAAAAAACACGATCATGCCGGTCACGGCGGTTCCTGCTGTTCAGCGCCGTCGTTGGTCCAGTTGAGCGAGCCCCAGGCTGACAGCCATGGTGATGCCTGTTGTTCGTCGGCCGCCGCGCCATCGCTGGTCAAGCTCAGCGCGGCGCCGAGCGCCAATGCGCGCCTGAGCAGCTTTCGCATCGACGCCATGGACTGCCCGACCGAGCAGACGCTGATCCAGAACAAGCTGGGCAAGCTGGCGGGTGTGCAGCAACTGGAGTTCAACCTGATCAACCGGGTGCTGGGCGTGACCCACGACCTGCCGGACGTTGCCCCGATCATCGCCGCCATCAAGTCCCTGGGCATGGAAGCCGAGCCCATCGGCCTGGGCGGCGAGTCCGATGCCCCGGCCGCAGCACCGGTGAAAAAGCACTGGTGGCCGCTGGCGCTGTCCGGAATCGGCGCGCTGGCCGCGGAAGTGATCCACTTCACCAGCGCCGCGCCGACCTGGGTGGTGGCGGTGATTGCCCTGGTCTCGATCCTCAGCGGCGGCCTCGGCACCTACAAGAAGGGCTGGATCGCCCTGAAGAACCGCAACCTGAATATCAACGCTCTGATGAGCATCGCCGTGACCGGCGCCGTGCTGATCGGCCAGTGGCCGGAAGCGGCGATGGTGATGTTCCTGTTCACCGTGGCCGAGCTGATCGAGGCCCGGTCCCTGGACCGCGCGCGCAATGCCATCAGCGGCCTGATGCAGATGACCCCGGAGCGGGTCACGGTGCAGCAGGCGGACGGCAGCTGGCTCGAGCTGGAAGCGAAAAGCATCGAACTCGGCGCGCGGGTACGGGTGCGTCCGGGTGAGCGCATCGGCCTGGACGGCGAGGTGGTGGCCGGCAGTTCGACCATCGACCAGGCGCCGATCACCGGCGAAAGCCTGCCGGTGGAGAAGACCCTGGGCGACAAGGTCTTCGCCGGCACCATCAACCAGGCCGGTTCCCTGGAGTACCGGGTGACCGCGGCGGCCAACAACTCGACCCTGGCGCGGATCATCCACGCGGTGGAACAGGCCCAGGGCGCGCGGGCGCCGACCCAGCGCTTCGTCGACAGCTTCTCGAAAATCTATACCCCCGCGGTGTTCGCCTTCGCCCTGGCCGTGGCGGTGATTCCACCGCTGTTCATGGGCGCCGCCTGGTTCGACTGGATCTACCGCGCGCTGGTGCTGCTGGTGGTGGCATGTCCGTGCGCCCTGGTGATTTCCACTCCGGTGACCATCGTCAGCGGCCTGGCCGCGGCGGCGCGCAAAGGCATCCTGATCAAGGGCGGGGTCTACCTGGAGGGTGGCTACAAGCTCGACTACCTGGCGCTGGACAAGACCGGCACCATCACCCACGGCAAGCCGGTGCAGACCGATTTCCTGTCCCTCGACCCGCTGGCGGACAGCAGCGCCCCGGCCATCGCCGCCAGCCTGGCGTCCCGTTCCGATCACCCGGTGTCCCTGGCCATCACCAATGCGGCTGTGGATAAGCAACTGAGCCTGCACCTTGTGGATAACTTCGAAGCCCTGGCCGGCCGCGGTGTGCGCGGGGAAATCAACGGCCAGCTCTACCACCTGGGCAACCATCGCCTGGTGGAGGAACTGGGGCTGTGCTCGCCAGAGCTGGAAGAGCAGCTGTTCGCCCTGGAGAAACAGGGCAAGACCGTGGTGCTGTTGCTCGACAGCGCCGGCCCCCTGGCCCTGTTCGCCGTGGCGGACACGGTCAAGGAGTCCAGTCGCGAAGCGATCCAGCAGTTGCACGAGCTGGGCATCAAGACCCTGATGCTGACCGGCGACAACCCGCACACTGCCGAGGCCATCGCCGCCCAGGTGGGCATCGACCGGGCCCGCGGCGACCTGCTGCCCACCGACAAGCTGCAAGCCATCGAAGATCTGTATGCCCAAGGGCATCGGGTCGGTATGGTCGGCGACGGCATCAACGACGCCCCGGCCCTGGCCCGCGCAGAGATCGGTTTCGCCATGGCCGCGGCGGGGACCGACACTGCCATCGAGACCGCCGATGTCGCCCTGATGGACGACGATCTGCGCAAGATTCCGGCCTTTGTCCGACTGTCCCGCCAGACCTCGAACATCCTCGTACAAAATATCGCCCTGGCCCTGGTCATCAAGGCGATCTTTCTTGGGGTAACCTTCTTCGGGTTGGCCACCATGTGGATGGCCGTGTTCGCCGACATGGGCGTCAGCCTGTTGGTGGTCTTCAACGGTTTGCGCCTGTTGCGCAAATAAAGGGATAACGAGAGCGTGCAGTGCTGAGTGCCGAGCTGAAGGCGTTTTACATGGTGGCCCGCCTGGGCAGCATCACCCTGGCGGCGAAAAAGCTCGGCCTGAGCCAGCCCACGGTGACCACCCAGATCCGCCATCTGGAAAGCCAGTATGCGGTCGAGCTGTTCTACCGCGGCGGGCGCCGCCTCAGCGTCAGCGAAGAAGGCGCCCGGCTGCTGCCGATGGTCAAGGCGCTGTTGCAGCAGGAAGCCGATATCGAGTTTTTCCTGCGCAACAGCGGCCAGCTGCAAGGCACCCTGCGGATCGCCGCCACGGCGCCGTATTACATCCTCGATCTGGTGAAGACCTTCCGGGAGCGCCTGCCCCAGGTGGAGGTGTCGGTGGAAATCGGCAACTCGCAGCAGGTCCTGGAGTCGCTGGAGGAGTATCGGGTCGACATCGCCGCGTCCTCGCAGTTGCTGGAAGATTCGCGCTTGATCCGCCGGGTGCTCGGCAGCGATCCGCTGGTGCTGGCGGTGCATCGCAATCATCCGTTGGCGGCCCTCGATCACGTGCCCTTGAACGCCCTGGCCGGGCATACTTTGCTGATGCGCGAGCCGGGCTCCACCACCCGGCGCCTGACCGAAGAGCTGCTCGACAGCGCCCGGGTCAGCTTCGGGCCGCTGCTGGAGATTGGCAGCCGTGAGTCGATCCGCGAGGCGGTGCTGCGCAATATCGGCATCAGCATCATTGCCCGCCAGGAAGTGCCCCACGATCCGCAGTTGCGGGTGCTGACCATCGAGAACGCGCCGCAGATCGCCGAATACCTGTACTGCCTCAAGGAGCGCAAGGGCGCGCGCCTGCCGGCGGCCTTCCTCGGGCTGGCGCAGGAAATGGCGCCGGCCTGAACAGCCACCTGCTGCGCAGGTGATCGCGGGCAAGCCTCGCTCCTACAGAAACACCGCTCGGCTTCTGTAGGAGCGAGGCTTGCCCGCGATAGCGTCGCAACGGCTAACGCGATCCCCAACCCAAATCCGCCAATACCACTATCGGCAGCTTTTGCCTCACTGCCACAGTAACTACGCATTCGCTCCCTAGGATGGCCTGCATCAGCTTGATGAGGTCCGTCCATGAACAACCCGATCGCAACTGCCCTGAGCAACCCCGGCGCACCGATGAAGGTGCGCGGCATGCAGAAGCGCTTTGGCGCTTTCACCGCGCTGGATAACGTCTCCCTGGACGTGGCGGCCGGCGAGCTGGTGTGCCTGCTCGGCCCGTCGGGCTGCGGCAAGACCACCTTGCTGCGCTGCATCGCCGGCCTCGAGCGCCAGGACCGGGGCGAGTTGTACCTGGGCACTCGCGACGTCTCGCACCTGGCGCCCCAGGCCCGGGACTACGGCATTCTGTTCCAGTCCTATGCGCTGTTCCCCAACCTCAGCGTCGAAGCCAACATCGCCTACGGCCTGGCCGGTAGCGGCCGCGACGAAGTGCGCCAGCGCGTGGCGCAGATGCTGGAACTGGTGGGCCTGACCGGCAGCGAAAAGAAATACCCCGGCCAGCTGTCCGGCGGCCAGCAACAGCGGGTGGCCCTGGCGCGCGCCCTGGCCCCGGCGCCTTCGTTGCTGCTGCTGGATGAGCCGATGTCGGCGCTGGATGCCCGGGTGCGCGAGCACCTCTGTACCGAACTGCGCCAGCTGCAGCGGCGCCTGGGTATCACCACCCTGATGGTCACCCACAACCAGGACGAGGCCATGTTGATGGCCGACCGCATCGCGGTGATGAACAACGGCAGGGTCGAGCAGTACGCCACGCCGCAGGAAATCTACGATCGCCCGGCCACCCCGTTCGTCGCCGAATTCGTCGGCCAGGGCAACTGGCTGCCGTTCCGCCGCAGCAGCGACAGCCACGCCCAGGTCGGCGGGATGAACCTGCGGCTGGCGGCGGACTCTGGCAAGGCTGCTTCGGGCCGGTTGTTCTGTCGCCCGGAGGCGATCAGCGTCAATCCGCCGGTGCACGAGGAAAACCTGTTCCCGGCCAAGGTCCGGGAGATCACCTTCCTCGGCAACCGCTGCCGCATGAGCTTCGAACTCAACGAATTGCCCGGCCATCCGCTGCTGGCCGAGCTGGCCCCGGAAGCCATGCCGCGCCTCGGCGCCCAGGACATCTGGGTCGCCTTGCCACCGCGCAGCCTGCAGGTGTTTGCCTGAGATGGCCGTTGATCTGAGCCTGCCGCTACCCGCAAAACGGGCGCGCCAGGCTTCCCGTGCGGAAATCGGCGACCGCATCTTCGTGCTCGGCGGCAAGCTGGTGCTGCTCGTGCTGCTGGGCCTGGCGGTACTGCTGCCGTTGCTGGCGATCTTCTGGCGCGGCTTCAGCGGTGAAGCCGGGCAGGGCGGTGGCCTGGTCGCCGCCCGTGAACTGGTGACCAGCGCCAACTTCCACTGGCTGCTGGGCAACAGCCTGAAAGTCTCCCTCAGCGTCGCTGCCATCGTGGTACCGCTGGCCTACCTGTTCGCCTATGCCCTGCAACGCACGCTGATTCCCGGCAAGGCGATCTGGCGCGGCCTGTCGCTGCTGCCGCTGATGGCGCCATCGATGCTGCCGGGGATCGCCCTGGTCTATCTGTTCGGCAACCAGGGCCTGCTGCGCGGGCTGCTCTCGGACAATATCTATGGCTTCTGGGGCATCGTCCTCGGCGAAGTGATCTACACCTTTCCCCACGCGTTGATGATCCTGCTGTCGGCCCTGTCCCTGGCCGATGCGCGGCTGTTCGATGCCGCGTCGAGCATGGGCGCCAGCCCGGCCAAGGCCTTTCGCAGCATTACCTGGCCGGCCACCCGGCAGGCGGTGTTCGCCGCGTTCTGCCTGGTGTTCACCCTGACCATCACCGATTTCGGGGTGCCGGTGGTGGTCGGCGGCGACTATCAGGTGCTGGCGCTGGAGGCCTACAAGGCGGTGGTCGGCCAGCAGCAGTTCGGCCGTGGCGCCTTGATCGGCATGGTGCTGTTGCTGCCGGCGCTGTTCAGCTTCGGTGTCGATGCCTGGCTGCGCTGCCGTCATGGCGATTCCATGAGCGGCCGGGCCCAGGTGTTCCAGCCGGCGCCTTCTCGCGTGAGAGACGGCTGCTACCTGGCGATCGTCCTGTTGATCTGCGCGGCGCTGCTGCTGGTATTCGGCATGGCGGTGTTCTCGTCGCTGGTGAAGTTCTGGCCCTACAACCTGTCGCTGTCGCTCAACCACTACCAGTTCAACAACACCGCCGGGGGCGGCTGGCTGGCCTACCGCAACAGCCTGACCATGGCCCTGTGCACGGCGCTGATCGGCGGCGTGCTGATCTTCACCGGCGCCTACCTGATGGAGAAGACCCACGCCCAGCGCGGCCTCAACCTGGCGCTGCGCATGCTCAGCTTCGTGCCGATGGCGGTGCCGGGCCTGGTGCTGGGCCTGGGTTATGTCTTCTTCTTCAACCTCAGCGGCAACCCGCTGCATGTGTTCTACGGCAGCATGACCCTGCTGGTGGTGTGCACCATCGCCCACTACCTGACCACCGCGCAGATGACCGCCACCACCGCGCTGCGCCAGCTCGACGCCGAGTTCGAGGCCGCCGCGCTGTCGCTCAAGGCGCCGCTGTACCGCCATTACCTGCGGGTCACCGTGCCGATCTGCCTGCCGGCGCTGCTGGATATCCTGCGCTACCTGTTCGTCTCGGCCATGACCACCGTCTCGGCGGCGATCTTCCTCTACAGCCCCGACACCATCCTCGCGGCGGTGGCGGTGCTGAACATGGACGACGCCGGCAACGTCGGCGGCGCGGCAGCCATGTCGACCCTGATCCTCTTGACCTCGGCGGGCGTGTCCCTGCTCCTGGCCTGGGCTTCGCGTGGCTTGCTGCGCCGCTCCCAGGCCTGGCGGCAGACCGCGCCCGGCCACTGAATCTGTCCAACCCTCACCCCCTGTCCACCACCACAGCCCCCCACCACAGAAAAGGAACCGCACCATGTTCAAGCCCCTGGCTGTTGCCGCTGCTGTCCTCACTGCTTTCAGCATGAACGCCTTCGCCGCGAAGACCGAACTGACGGTCTATACCGCCCTCGAAGCCGAGCAACTGAAGAGCTACAAGCAGGCCTTCGAAGCCGCCAACCCGGACGTGGAAATCAAATGGGTGCGCGACTCCACCGGGATCATCACCGCCAAGCTGCTGGCGGAAAAAGCCCGGCCGCAGGCGGACGCGGTGTGGGGGCTGGCGGCCTCCAGCCTGGCGATCCTCGATCAGCAGGGCATGCTGCAAAGCTATGCGCCGAAGGATTTGGGCAAGATCGGCGGCAACTACCGCGACGCCGCCAACCCGCCGGCCTGGGTCGGCATGGACGTCTGGGCCGCGACCATCTGCTTCAACACCGTCGAGGCCGAAAAGCAGGGCCTGACCAAGCCGGTGAGCTGGCAGGACCTGACCAAGCCTGAGTACAAGGGCAAGATCGTCATGCCCAACCCGGCCTCGTCCGGCACCGGCTTCCTCGACGTCAGCGCCTGGTTGCAGACCTTCGGCGAGAAGCAGGGCTGGCAGTACATGGACGAGCTGCACCAGAACATCGGCCAGTACGTTCACTCCGGCTCCAAGCCGTGCAAGCTGGCGGCGGCCGGCGAATTCCCGATCGGCATTTCCTTCGAATACCCGGCCGTGCAGCTCAAGCGCCAGGGCGCGCCGCTGGACATCGTGCTGCCGAAGGAAGGCCTGGGCTGGGAAATCGAAGCCACCGCGGTGATCAAGGGCACCCCGCATGAAGAAGCCGCGAAGAAGCTCGCCGACTTCTCCGCCAGCCCCGCGGCCATGGAGCTGTACAAGGAAAACTTCGCCGTCCTGGCCCAGCCGGGGATCGCCAAGCCACAGTCCGAACTGCCGGCCGACTACGAGCAGCGCCTGATCAAGAACGACTTCGCCTGGGCCTCGAAGAACCGCGACCAGATCCTCGCCGAGTGGCGCAAGCGGTATGACGGCAAGTCCGAGAAGGTCGCCACGAAGTAACCGCAAGGTCTCCCTGTAGGAGCAGCCGGTCGACGCTCGATTGCTCGCGATGGAGGCCAACGATGACAAGGGCGTCCTGAATGCACGCGGTGCCCTTGGTTTTTTTCGCGAGCAAGCTCGCTCCTACAGGTCATCTCCCAAGGACAACATACACATGAGCAACCACAACGACCTGCTGATCGTCGGCGCCGGCATCCTCGGGCTGTCCCATGCCTATGCCGCGGCCAAGCGCGGTTTGCGGGTCAAGGTTTTCGAGCGCAGCGCCACGCCCCTGGGCGCGTCGGTGCGCAATTTCGGTCAGGCCCTGGTGACCGGCCAGCCGCCTGGGGTGATGCTCGACCTGGCCAGGGCCAGCCGCGGCATCTGGGGTGACTGGGCCGAACTGGCCGGCTTGCCGCTCAAGCGCAACGGCTCTTACCTGTTCGCCCGCACCGAGGCCGAAGAGCAATTGCTGCAGGCCTTCTGCGCCGGACGCGCGCGGGAGCACGGCTACCGCGTCGAACTGCTGCGCGGCGCGGCCTTGAACGATTTGTACGGCGGCCGCTTCCGCCATCATCGCGCGGCGCTGCACGGTCTGGACGACCAGCAGCTGTATTCCCGCGAAGCCCTGCCGATGCTGATCGACTACCTGCGCCGCGACCTGGGGGTGGCGTTTCATTTCTCCACCCTGGTGCGCGACATCGAGCCCGGCCAGTTGCACAGCACCGCCGGCAGCTTTCGCGCGGCGCAGATCCTGGTCTGTTCCGGGCATGACTACCAGACCCTGCTGGCTGAGCCGATTGCCGCGCTGGCGCCGCAGGTCTGTCGCCTGCAAATGCTCCGCGCCCGGCCCGAGGTGCAGCTGGACCTGCAACACGCGCTGCTCACCGGCCTGAGCTGTGTGCATTACGGCGCCTTTGCCGACCTGCCCGAAGCGGCGGCGGTGCAGGCGCAGATCCTGCGGGACGCGCCGCACCTGCACGAAAACGGCATCCACCTGCTGATCAGCCCGACGCCCTATGGCGAGCTGATCATCGGCGACTCCCACCATTACGGCAGCGACCCGTCGCCGTTCAATGCCGAACAGGTGGACACCTGGATGCTCGAACTGGCCGAACACACCCTGGGCTGCAAGGTGCAGGTAATCGAGCGCTGGCAGGGGGTCTATGGCGCCCGCGGCCCGGGGCCGTTCTCGTTCCTGCGCCCGGCCGCCGGGATCAGCGTGGCGCTGATGCACAGCGGCGTGGGCATGAGCGTCGGCCCGGCCATGGCCGAGGGCAATATCGCCCGTTTGCTGGAGGAAGCCTGATGGGGCCTGAGCAGCGGATCGCCGAGGTGTTCGGCCTGTACGAGCGTTTTGGCGACAGCGACTACATTGGCGAGCCAGTGTCGCAGCTCGAACACATGTCCCAGGCCGCGCAACGGGCCATGGCCGAGGGCTTCGACGACGAAGTGGTGTTGGCGGCGTTCTTCCACGATATCGGGCATATCTGTGTGCAGGATGCCGAGAACATGGGCGGTTTCGGCGTGGTCAGCCATGAACGGCTGGGCGCCGACTACCTGCGTCGCGCCGGTTTCAGCGAGCGCCTGGCGCGGCTGGTGGAGTACCACGTGCAGGCCAAGCGTTACCTGACCTTCAAGGAGCCGGGCTATTACGAGCGGCTCAGCCAAGCCAGCCGGCGCACCCTGGAATACCAGGGTGGAGTGATGAGCGCCGAGGAAGCCCGGGCCTTCGAACAGGACCCGCTGTGCGCGGTCAGCCTGCGCTTGCGCCATTGGGACGAACAAGCCAAGGAGCTGCGGGTGCCGGTGATGGATTTGCAGGTGCTCAAGGACAAGGCGGTGCGTCTGCTGAACCCCTGATTTTGTGGTGCCTGGAAGATGGCTATCGCGCGAATGCACCCCGCAGGACAACGAATTCGCGGTGGTCCTGCGTGCCACGATTTTTCATCC